>JAHDYP010000036.1:0-25932 GCA_023383055.1 Verrucomicrobiota bacterium
TCCTGGGCTGGCGCTGCTGACCGGGCTGGGCATTGTGGTGGGGGTGGCTTACAGCGTGAAGGTGCTGCAGCAGGCGTTCTTTGGGGAAGCCAAGGCGGGGCGAGCAACGGCGATGCCGGTGACGGAGTTGCCGCCCATCACGGTTCCCGAGCGGTTGGGGGCAGTGTTGTTGATGGGCGTGACGCTGGCGGTGGGGTTGTCCCCGCGTTGGCTGATCGAGTTGATCGACGCGAGCTGGAGCAGCGGCCTGTTTGACCTGGTCATACGCGGAGGTCGGGGATGAACGAAGGCTATTACGTCGAACTCCTCCGACTTGGCGCGGCACCGGCAATACTGTCATTGACGCTGCTGCTGGTGTTGTTCGTGGACCTCGGCGGGATGCGGAAGGCCGAATGGGCGATCCGTCAGCGAACGGCGGCCGCGCTGGTTGGTTTTGGTTGTCTGGTGGCGTTCTTCTGGACGTTGTGGGGGGGGGGGGAAGGTCGGGCGGGGATGCTGGTGCTGGATCCGATGACGCTGGCGGGGCAACAGATCATCCTTGTGCTGACGGCCTTTGCGGCCGGCATCGGGCTAGACCGTCGGTTCACGGAGCACGTGGGTGAGTTCTACTCGATGTTGCTGTTGGGGGCGGCGGGGATGCTGTTGATGGTGAGCACGGAGAACTTGTTGTTGATCTTCGTGTCGCTCGAGCTGACGAGCCTGTCGCTCTATGTGATGACCGCGTTCGACAAGCGGAATCCGCGCTCGGCGGAGGCAGCCTTGAAGTATTTTCTGTTCGGCAGTGTGGCGGCGGCGTTTGCGTTGTTCGGGTTCAGCCTGCTGTATGGGCTGACGGGAACGGTGGAGCTGCGCGAGATTGCCGGGAGGCTCCAGGGGCAGCGGATGGATCCGCTGCTGGCGGTGGCGCTGGTCATGACGCTGATGGGGTTGGGCTTCAAGATCGCCGCGGTGCCGTTCCATCTCTGGGCGCCAGACGCCTATCAGGGCGCGCCGACACCGAGCGCGGCGTTTATTGCGTCGGGATCGAAGGTGGCGAGTTTCATTCTGTTGGCGAAGGTGGTGTGGATTGGGTTTATCGGAGCGGAGGGGAGTGGCGCGTGGCGGGCGATGGCGCCGGGTTGGGCGCCGCTGCTGGCGTTGTTCGCGGCGTTATCGATGGTATTGGGGAACGTGGCGGCGCTGGCGCAGCGGAGCGTCAAAAGGTTGCTGGCCTATTCCGCGGTGGCGCACGCGGGCTATGCGCTATTGGGGATCCTGGCGAACAGCGAGCATGGGTTGCTGGCGTTGCTGTATTACGTGGCGACGTATGGCCTGGCGACCTTGGGCGCGTTCGGGGTGCTGGCGGCGCTCGAGGGGGATTCCGGCGATGTGACGTTCGAAGATCTCCGTGGACTGGCCGGGCGCGCGCCGGGGCTTGCGTTCTGCCTGTTGGTGTTTGTCTTGTCCCTGGCGGGGATACCGCCGCTGGCCGGCTTTTTCGGGAAGTTCTATTTGTTTGTGGCGGCACTGCAATGGGCGCCATCGAGTCTGGGGATGATCTGGCTGGTGGCACTGGCGATTGCGATGAGCGCGGTATCGCTCTATTACTATCTGCAGATTCTGAAGCAGGCGTACGTCGCGAAGGTGGAGACGAGTCTTCCTGGCATCGAGGTGTCGTTGCCGGTCATGGTGACGCTCTGGGTGGCCGCGCTGCTGGTCATCGTGTTGGGTTGTGTGCCGGGGTTGCTGCTGGGGCCATGGAGAGCGGCGATGGCGGTGGGGTGGTGACCTGGCGGAGTGCGATCGAGGGAGGAGGGACGCTCGCGTGGAAATGACGCAATTTGCGTGAGGAACACACGCCAAGGGCGTTGAGTGGGGGGCAGGATAAGTGGAAGTGGCTGCAAACAGGGTTTGTCGCCGGCTGGCGCGGGCAGTGCTATTGGGGCCTTGATCACCGCTCCGGACGATTTTATGAAGCGCCTGGGTTTGCATCTCTGCTTCCTGTTTTTGGTCCTCGCATTCGCTCTGTCTGTCGCTGATGCCGCGGGTCATCCACTGGACACCTGGCACACGCGTCAACCTGCGTCAGACTCCGGCGATTTATTCGGCGTTTGCCATGGCCAAGGTCGATTCGTGGCCGTCGGGCCGAATGGCACCATTCTCACCTCGTCTACTGGAGAAATCTGGAACGCGCAGTCCTCCGGCAGCACGGTGTCGCTCTGGGCAGTCACCTGCGGAGACGGTTTATTTGTGGCGGTGGGTGAGGCCGGGGTGGTGCTGTCATCGCCTGACGGCATGAATTGGACAACGCAGGCCTCGGGAGTCATGACCCATCTGCTAGCCGTGCAATTTGGTAGTGGTCGGTTTGTCGTAACGGGCGCCGACAATGTGATACTGAGCTCCTCCGATGGGATCTCATGGGCGCGACAGACATCGACTCTGAGTATGAGTTCAGACTTACGCGATATCGTTTACGGGAACGGTTACTTTTTCGTGCCTGGGCCCGGAGCCTTTGGCAGCAATCTCACATCGCCGGACGGAACGAACTGGACGGCGCAATCCACGGACCTGGTTTACTCCCCGGGGCTTTACACCGTCGGCTTCGGCGCGGGTCGATTCCTGATCGTTAACACTCAGGTCGAGGTATTCAGTTCAACGGACGCCATCCACTGGACACAGCAGGGCAATCTGACCGGCGGTCGCCAGCCGGCCATTGCCTATGGAAGTGGTCATTTCGTCACGGGAAGTGGAGGTCAGATGGATTATTCCCGGGACGGCCGAGTATGGACGAGTTCCCCAGCCGCGTGCCTGCCCCGTGACATCTGCTACGGGAATGGCACTTTTGTGGCGGTCGGCTACCGGAGAGCGATTGTCCAATCCGATCCCGTCGTCTGCCTTGAGACCGTTGCACCCGGCACCCTGGAAATATCGGGACCGACCGAGCGAACTTACCGGATCGATTCCCGGGACTCGGCAGGGGCCGGCGATTCGTGGGTGTCTCGGACCAACCTGACGTTGCACACCGGGCTGCAGGTGTGGTCGGATCCAGAGGAATCGCGACCATCACACCGCTTCTATCGCGCTGTGGTGAGCCCATGAGTCAAGGGAGGGCTGCTCTACCTTTGTCACCATGTGGGGACACCGAGTGGGAACGGCCCATGCCAATGCTGCTCGACCGTGCCCCGACTTTTGGTAGACTTCCAATCGGTATGAGTTCTGAATCACTTTCGCGTGCGACCGCCAGGACGGTGGATTCCGATCTGGACGAAGTTGCGCGGCGGTTATGCTGGTGGCAATCGCCGGCCGAGGCTCGGCGCGATGTGGTGCGGTTTGCGGCCCAGGTCATGGCATTGGGGACCGATCGTGATGTCGAGACTTTGGCTCGCGCACTGGGCGAGGAGATGTTCGACCGGGTGTTGGACGCGCCGCCGCCCGGGTTGTTTAGCCCGCGCCGTTGGAACTACTGGCATGTGCGGCGGCGTCGACTGCCCACCCCGGCGCTGCCGGTGAGGTTTCCGCGATGAGCCAGTTCACACCACTCCTGGATATTCTGCCGGCGGGGCAACGTGCGCTCTGGCCAGAACTGCGGTTTGCTCGCGAGCGGTTCGTTTTGTATGGAGGCACGGCGCTGGCGCTTCGGTTGGGACACCGAGCGTCCGTGGGTTTCGACTTCTTCTCGTTCGAACCTTTCGTGCCCGCGGAATTGTTGCGGTCGGTGGCGTGGCTGAGCGAGGCCGAGCGCCTCCAGGTCGAGCCAAATACCCTGACCGTGCTTCACCGGGGCAGGCAGGGATCGGTGAAGGTTTCGCTCTTCGGCGGGCTGACCTTCGGACAGGTTCAGCAACCGGAAGAAACCGTGGACGGGGTGATGCGGGTGGCCGGCCTGCCCGATTTATTTGCCACCAAACTGAACACGATCTATCAGCGGGCCGAGGCCAGGGATTATCTGGATGTCCACGCCCTCCTGGTCAGTGGGCTGACGCTCGAGGATGGTCTGGCGTGGGCCAAGACGGTTTACGGATCGGATTTCAATACGATGCTCCCGCTGCAGGCGCTCTGCTATTTCCAGGAACCGTCGCTGCGTGATCTTCCTCAGAAGGTGAAGGATAACCTGGTGCGGGCAGTGCAAGCCTTGGGTTAGATCGTTTGAAGGTTGGCGGCGCCACAAGCGCCACGGAAGCGCGACCGCGTAGCGCAGGTTTGCATCCTGCCGTATCGCCGATTTGCAATCGGCGGACCCCGTCACCGCCGCGCCGTTTCGACTGCTCAAAGGGGCCGGGATGGCAGGTTGTTGTCGGCTTGCGTTTAGGGCGGCGGGATCGTTATGCTCGGAGCCGACCCGAGCAAAAAACTCATGAAAACGCTGCGACTGTTATCCATCCTTTCCATGGCCGCCTTGGTTGCGGCGACCCCAGCTCTCCTGGCGGCCCCGGCTGGCGAGAGGATTCGAGTAATCCTGGACACCGATGCCAACAACGAACTGGACGACCAGCACGCGATTGCCTACCTGCTGTTCAACGGTCAGGTCTTCGATGTCGAAGGGATCACCGTCAATCGCACGCGCAATGGCGGGGATATCCAGGCCCAATACGCCGAAGCCCTGCGCGTCGTCCGACTCTGCAAGCTGCATCCTCAAATCAGGATCTTCCGCGGCGCCGACGGTTCGTTTGACGAGATCAAGAGTCAACTCGGACGGCCTGACTTCGACGGCGCCGAGGCGGTGGATTACATCATCGACCGTGCCCGCGCCACCTCCGACCGCCGGCTGGTCCTGTTGCCGGTGGGGAAACTCACCAATATCGCCCTGGCCCTGGCCAAAGCGCCGGACATCGCGTCGAAGGTCCGGGTGGTATGGCTGGGTTCGAATTATCCCGAGCCGGGCGAATACAACCAGGTCAACGACGAACCGTCACTTAATTATATCCTCGAGACCAGGGTCGATTTTGAGATCGCGCTGGTGCGATACGGGAAACCGTCGGGCACCGATGCCGTGCGCGCCACGCTCGACGAGATCCGCAAGATCATGCCGGGTCAGGGGCCGCGCGTGGATCCGCCGGTAACCGGCCGGCATGGCGGGCAGTTTGCGACCTTCGGCGATTATTCGGTCAATCTGTTCGAGCACATCGAATTGCATGGGAATCCGCCGTCGCGCGCCTTGTTCGACATGGCGGCCGTGGCGATCGTCAAGAATCCCGCCTGGGCCAAGGCGGTGACCTTGCCCGCGCCCATTCTGAAGAACGGAAAGTGGGTGGATCGGCCGGACCATTCGCGAAAGATCATCCTTTGGGAGCAGTTCGACCGCGGGGCCATCATGAAGGACTTCTACGAGTCAATGAAGCATTATCGGCTCGCGGGACAGTAGAGGCTTGAAGTGGCATCGGATTTCGTCGCGGCAGACGATGTAGGTCGCGGTGGGGAGGCGGCGACGAAGGTCCCGACGGGGGAGTGAATTCACTCCCGGAGAGACAAGTCCCGCAGCCATGAGCCGGCGTATTCCTGGTAGGTCTCGAAGCCGCGGTCGCCGAGCGCGGAACGGAGAGTGGCGAGAGATTCGGCGGTGATTCGGTCGAGGGCGGCCTGGCGGCGGGCGGCATCCAGTTCCGTGTTGGCGCGGAGCTGTTCCGCGGCGGCCTGGGTGGCGCGCTGGATTTCCCAGGCGTGGACGGCAAGGTTGTCATCCAGTCCGAGGCGCTCGGTGACACGGCGGGTTTGCTGGTACGACGAGTCGCCGGCACGTTGGTATTCGGCGTAGCGTTCCGGGCCGAAGGCGGCCTGGACGCTGGCTTCGAAGCGGGCTTGAGCGTCGGCGACATCGGGTTGCGGTTTGGGGTTGGGCGAATCGGGCGAGCCGGGGATGAGACCATAACGCTGGAGCATGAGGGCTTCATAGTCGCGCCCACCCCGATTTATGACGACGTTCAGTTCCGCCTGGGCCTTGGTCACGGCGCGCCACTCGTCCTCGGTTGGCTCGAAGCCGGCCAGGCGGCCGGCCCAGCCCGAGCCGGAGGCGCGCAGATCGGATTCTTCGGCGAAGTCGCCGAGCAGGGCACGATGAGCCGCGTCATGTTCTGTGCGCAGTTGACTCCAGCGTTGGTTTTCTTCGGGGGTCCATTCGCCGTCATCAGGGTGGTCGAATTCGCTTTGGAGCCGGCGTTGAGCCAGCCGGTACTGTTCCTCGAGTTCGAGGAGTTGAGCCTGCAGTTCAGGCGGCAACCAATGATAACGCCGGGCGTGGGATTCGCGGCGACGACGGGATTCAAGGGCGGGATCGGGTTCTTGTTCGCCGACAACGGCGGCGAGCATGGCATCCCGTTCGTTTTGTAGGAGCTGAAGTTGGGAATGAATTTCTTCGAAACCTTCCTCGCCCCGTTGCGCGGCGAGTTGCCAGAAGCGTGGCTGAAGCGCGTCAAGGATAGGCTGGCAACGCTCAAAGAGCCATTGGTCGAGCTCGGATTCGAGGATATCGCGCACCGTCTTTTCGGGACAACCGATGGCGCGCAGGTTATCGCGATAGACAAAGAAGTCGGTCGAGGCCAGGTCGTTCCAATGCAAGTTGGTGGTGCTCGCCACCGTGCTTTGAGAATCCTTCGGTTCGGGGGAAGGCGATGGGCTGGGCAGACGCATGGCGCGCGCAGGCAGAGTGAGAGGTATCGCCGGCTGGGGAGTGGTCCACCAGTGCCAAAAGGTCAGCCCAAGAGCGGCATTCAGGCCGAGGGAGAGCAGGAGTAAGAATCGTCGGCTCATGGGTCTTCCTCCGGTTCGGGGGACGTTGGCGGGCCGAGATCTTCGAGCCAATGGCCCGAGCGGGTGAGATACTCGCGCATGTGCGCTGGACCGAGCAATTGGGTCAAAGCCGAGGCGGTCGTCTCCTGGATGGTTTCGAGCCGGGCATGGAGTTCGGAGGGATCGAGCTCCGTGTTTGCGCGACTGACTTCCTCTTCGGCTGCGACGCGGATTTCGTAGGCGGCGACGGCGGTTTGTCTCGGCAGTTGCAGTGGTTGCGTGAACTCGACGATCTCTTGGAACCGACCGTCCCCGGCGCGCTTGAGGTCGTTGAGTTTCTCGGGTCCGAGCAAAGCGAGCACCTCGGAATCGAACTCGAGTTCCCGCCGGTGGAGTTCTGCCGCTGAGGGTGTGCTTACTTCGATTAGAGCCTGGGCGATTCCATCGACGTACTGGCGGCGGAGCTGAACGATTTGGCGGAGCTCGGTGCTGGTGAGGTTGGCAAGTTCGAAATGGCGTTCTTGGGCGGCGACACCCCATTGAACGCGCAGCAGGAGTTCATCGAGTTGGGTCGGGGTGAGCATGGCCGTGAGCTGGGACTTCAGGCCGTCGGCGAGGGCGGCGAGTTCGGCGCGATCCTCGGCCAGCAGGATGCCTTGGGTGCGATGGCGCACCCAGCGGGCTTGATCCTGATAGAGGTCGAACAGCTCCAGAACCTGCCATGACAGATCCGTGGTCAGATGGCTCAGGAGCATTCCGGCGTATCCGTCGCGGAGCATCTCCTTGCCCTGAAATGACCATGGATAGCCCAGCAGTTGTTCGGTTACGGCCAGCTGTTCCTGTTGCAGGGCTTGGTCTTGTTGGGAGTTGGCCAGAAACGACGCCTGCCGCTGGTCCGCGCCGGTCCAGGGTGGAAACAATGGGCGTTGAATCAACGCGCGTCGGGTGGAATACAGCTCGGCGACATCGGCCAGGATGACATCGCGGATCAGCCGTTCCGGGCAACCGATCGCCCGGAGATTTGCGATATACTGCCGGTAATCCCCGGATTCAATCTGCTGCCAGTGGAAAGGCTGCGGACTCGCGGATTGCGTCGCGCGAACCGGAACCGTCATGGGGGATGGAGATGAGTTGAGCGCAGGCGGTAGCGTCGCCCTTTCGGCGGGCGTCGGTTCGGCCAGAGTGCGTGGCCAGAGAAGAGTCAGCACCAGGCTGAAGCCCAGATTCGCGAGCAAGGACAGGATCAGGATCGTTCGCGAGTTCACTTGCGTTATGGGTTGGACAGCACTGGGTAGCGGATGTTTTGCAGAAGTCACTCCTCCCGACCGGATTCAGGACCGGCTTTGCGTTTTGGGAAGAAGTGAAAGCGCCGTCGACGCTGGCGCTCTGCCGGCGCAGTCCAAAGGAAGCGTCGGACAGAGTGACAGGCTCGTAGGAAATCGGGTGCCACAGGTTGTTTTGGTGGGCAGGGATCAAAGGTCGATGTCTCTGGTTATGAGCAGGTTGTGCGCAACCAACCTTGAACCTGTCCCTCTATCGCATGCGGGTTGTGGAGAGCAGCGGCTGTGAACCTGTCCCCATATCGCACGCATTGGTGTGGTGCTCCGGGCTATTCCATGGGACGCAACCAACCTTGAACCTGTCCCTCTATCGCACAAGCGCATAATTACTGCGTACCCGCGCAGTGGATTTTCGAAGACGAAGGCTACAGTGGCGGTAGTCTGGCTCGCCCGGGATTGGAGCGACTGCGAGATCTGATCGCCGAAGGGCAGGTGGAAACGGTGTTGGTGTACGCGCCGGATCGGTTGAGTCGCAACTATGCGTATCAGGTGCTCTTGTTGGAGGAGTTCAGTCGTGGCGGCGTCGAAACGGTGTTTTTGAAAGCGGCACATGGTGACAGTCCCGAGGAGCGTTTGGTGGTGCAGTTTCAAGGGATGATCGCAGAGTACCCTCGGACCTTGCGGCCACAATGTAACAGGGCCGCTGTACTTCAACCGCCGTACGCTGAAAACGGCACATACGGTGGTGTGGGAGGGTTGGCGGGCGCAATCCCGCCAACCCGACCCGCTTGACTTCCTTCCGCAACCCACTTCCCGCTGACTGGTTTCCTCAACTTAAGCCAAAGCGTCGTGGCGCTTCGCTTCCCGCGCAGTCCAAAGCGCCTCCGTGAACTCCGCGTATCGGGCTCATCGCATGGGCACATGGCACCTTGAATGCGGGGGCACTGTGAGCCTGTCACTGTATCCGCGTTTGAAGCCTAGGGCTGTTGAACCTGTCCCTCTATCGAACGCGGAGGGCGGACGCTCCCGATGTTGTTCAAGATCAAAGGGGACGGCGATGATGAGGTAGCGAACGGAGGAGAGCTGGAGGTGTGGGATCATTATTGTCTTGCAAGAATGTCATTCGGTCTGCGAATGTAAACACTAGATGTATTCCGTTCAAAGCTATTGGCTTGGCCGGCGGCCTTGGGCCTGTGTCCGGTGGTGGGTTTTGTTTGGGGTGGTTTGGTTGGCCGGTGGCGGGCCGACTCCGGTGCGAGGTGGGATCCCGGAACCGGACTTGGTTTGGTATGGGCGGGTGATGGGAGTGAGCGGTGGGAATCCGGTGCGGTTGACGGCGGGAACATTGGTTTGGCATGTGGAACCGGCGTTGGGTGGGCCGGCACTGGTGTTGTCGACAACGTTAACGAACATCAACGACCAGTTCAGCTACGTGCTGCGGGTGCCGTGTGAGACGCCCGAACCTGGAGGAGGAGTATCGGAAGGGGTGGTGGTCTTGAGCAATCCCGCGGTGACCTACAGCCGGGTGACGGTGACGCTGGATGGTCAGCCGATATCGCTGAGTGGTCCGACGGGACAATTCGCTCCCGGGTTCGCGGACCGTGGACGGATCGAGCGGATCGATCTGCAAGCCTCGGGTGCGTTGCCTGACAGCGACGGGGACGGACTGCCGGACGCGTGGGAGCAGCAATACTTCGGATCGCCCACAGGGGCCAACGCCACGGACGATTCAGACGGCGACGGCGCCACGAATCTCGAGGAGTTTCATGCGGGAACGAACCCACAGGACGAGCAATCCCGGTTTGCGGTGGTGAACATCGAGATGATGGAGACTGGGATTTTGGTGGAATGGTCCAGCGAGACGGGACGGCGTTACCGGGTGAAACGGGCCGCGTCGTTGTTCGTCGGTCCGGAGGCGTATGAAACGCTCGTGGGCGGAGTCGAAGGAACACCGCCGTTGAACCAGTTCCTGGACGTGTCCGCGAGCGCGGGGAATCTGTATTTCTACCTGATTCAATTGGAGGAGTAATCGCGTAAGCGCAACCGGGCAATGATCAACATTCGTTTCATTCTATCGCTGGCCTGCGGGCTCGTGGGCCTGCCGCAGGTGGTTGAGGCACAGTGGGCGCAGCAGAGCATTCCGCTGAGGGCGGGGTGGAACGCGGTGTTCCTCGAAGTGAACCCTTCGCCAGAGGACTGCGATTCGCTATTTGCCGGAATGCCGGTGGAGAGCGTCTGGGATTGGAACCGTCAACTCGATAGCGTGCAATTCCTGCGAGATCCGGCATCTTTGGTTCCCGGGGTGGCGGGGTGGCTGACCTGGTTTCCACCCGGGCATGCCCTGGCGAGCCAGACGAGTCTTTTCATACTGCGGGACGGTCGGCCTTACCTGATCAAACTGGCGGACAATGCGCCGCCGACGAACTGGGTGGTAACGGGAAAACCGTCGTTGCGCCGTGTCAACTGGCAGGCGGGCGCGGTGAACTTCGTTGGTTTTCATGTTGGGGCACAGGGGCCGACGTTTTCGTCGTTATTCAGCGGGGAACCTGGGTTAGCGAGTCAGCCGGTTTACCGGCTTGGCACCACGGGGGTGTGGGAGCAGATCAGCTCACCTGCGAGCGAGCGGCCAAGGTCGGGAGAGGCCTACTGGGTGCGATGCCGGTTGCCGGCGCAGCGGTCTGGGACCATAGAAGTGGACCCGGGCTCGAGGCAGGGGTTGAGTTTTGCGGATGGGATTGCAGAAGGGGCGCTACGGGTACGGAACACCAGCACCGCGGCCCGGAGCATTACCATTCGGCTGCTGCCATCAGCCAATCCGCCGGTGGGCGAGGCGCCGCTCATCGGGCTGGTTCCGATGGAGTATTGGAAAACCGATTACGCCAACATCGCGATCGGTTGGGAGCCTTTGCCGCCAACGTTGAGTTTTCAAGGGCTACCGGTGGGCGCGGAATGGAACATCCGCGTCGGGGTGCGGCGACCGGTGGGGGCCGTGGTGGCACCGGGTTCGGCGTATCAGGGACTGATCGAGGTGACGGACGATCTGGGCACGCGTTGGCTGGTGGCGGTGAGCGCGAGTCCGGGGTCGGACGCCGTGGTGAGCGGGGCATTGCAGCCGAGCGACGCGCACAACGGTTTTGCGCATGCCGGTTTGTGGGTGGGAGATGCGGTGATCAATGCGGTATCGCAACCGGCGCATCCGGGTAATCCGACGTTGCCGCGTCCGAGTGGGGGCGAGTTCAACTATCGGTTGATGGTGCATGTGGATGGTGGCGGGCAGGCGCGGCTTTTGCAGCGGGCTTACCTGGTGCGCAAACCACCGGTGTTGGCTCCGGACCCGGAGAATTCGGGGTTCAACCTGGAAGTGGAACCGGCGCGGACGGTCGTGGTGACCGAGGAGGGGTTGATACCTGGGATCATTGGGAACGCATCGGTGGTGGGGCGGCGGATCAGTTCGGCCGCCTTTGGGTTTGGGCCACCGCAACTGTTGAGCGGGGGTCCGTTTGGGTCAGGCACACTCAACGGACAGCTCACGCTGGGGTATGACGATTCCTTGAATCCGTTCAAGCATGTCTACCATCCGGATCACGACAATCTCGACGCCCGGTTCGAGCAGGCGCTGCCGGAGGGGCGGGAGTCGTTCACCGTGATTCGGCAGCTGGCGATGGATTTCACGGGGATTGATCCGTTGGGATTGAATCCGCCGGGCTGGGGTGAGAGCGAGATGGGTGGGATTTATCGCGAGACGTTCACGGGGTTGCATCGCAGCGCTATCCAGATCAGTGGGACGTTCCGTTTAGTGAAAGTTGCCGCAGTGCCAGAGCTGAATGATGGGCTCGGTTCGAGCCAGTTAAGCTCGATGTCCACGGTACGCTAAGAGGACTACATGAAAGAGCGGAAAGGCATCCATGGTGGCGGGGCGAGTGGAACCGGCTCCACTGGGCGGGAGCGGAACCGGGTGGGCGAGGCGCTTGGTTTGCGTAGAGCATGGAGATGGGGATTCCTGAGCCTGTTGGTCCTGGTGTCGCCGGCGGCGCTGGGCCAAGTGGAGCCGACCTTCACTTACAACCACGCACAGTTCCCGCAATCACCCGTTCCTATCTGGGAGCCTGACGGTTCCGAGGCCACCTACGGAGAGAAGTTGGTGGGTCTGGGGGGAGGGCGATTTGCCGTGAGCGCCCCGCTGATGGACGTCAACATCGGGGCGCGGTTACTGATCCGTTACCAGATCGACGGGGGATTTGTAGGGATTCGGGGTCAGGATGGGTTATCGATTGCGGGGACGGCGGCGCCTCGCAGCACTCTGAGACACCGTTACGGCTCCTCGCTGGCGGCCTACCCGGACGGTCGGCTCCTGGTAGGAGCCATGGATTCGGCCACGAACGCATCCGGGACCTTTTTTGAAGTGGGGAATGTTTACCTGCACAGCAACGGGGGCCAACTCCTGGGCACGTGGCCGAACCCTGCTGGTTTAACCTCCCAGACCTTCTTTGGGCGAGCCGTGGCTGCTTTGGGAGGCAATCGCTTTGCCGCGAGTTCCCGAGACGGGTTCGGCAAGGTTTATCTGTTTGACGCGTCCGTGGTGGGGCCACCTCTCGTGGTGATCACGAACCCGACTCCGGTGCAATTTGACGTCTTTGGATACTCGCTGGCCGCGCTGGGCGAGGATCGATTATTGATCGGGGACCAGGGCGACACGGAAGACCCGAGCCGGTTGGGCAGTGTGATGATCTACGATTTCGCCGGCACAAGGCTCAAGACGATTCACCACCCGTTTGCGGGCGACAAGGCCTCGTCGAGTTTTGGCCAGGTGCTGGTGTCGGTGGACGAGCATCGGTTCTTGGTGGGCGCACCCAATGCCGACGCGGTGTATCTGGTCAACGGAACGCAAGTGACCAACCAGAACGCGGGGGCGGTTTATCTATTCGACGATACGGGCGGCTTGATCCGGACGTTTGTGAACGAGCAACCGGCGCGGTCGGGGAATTTTGGGGCGTCGATCGCCATGCTGGGGCCCAACCGGGTGTTGATTGGGGCTCCATTCGATCAGATCGGCGGCGTGGCGGTGGGTCGGGTTCATCTCTTCAATCTGGAAGGCGTGCCGCTGGAGACCATCAACAATCCCGCTCCGCAGCAGTGGGACCGGTTTGGCGCTGCCGTAGCGGCGATTGATGAGCGGCGGTTTGTGGTTGGCGCACCGGACGATGACACGCTCCGCAACAACGTGCTCCTCAACAACGCGGGCAGCATCTATGGGTATGACGCCCCGATTCCGTCGGTTGAACTTGGAGCAGTTATTCCGCAGCCGGATGGAGTGGACGCCATGGGATCGTTTCCTGCGCAAGGGCCTTCCGTGAGTCCAGCCGGGGCGGCGTTCTGGCATGTGCCTTCGCAAAAGTTGTATGCGGTAAAGCCGGGTGGGATCCTGGTATCGTGGCTTCTTCAGGGCGATCAGGGCACCAACCACTGGGAGGCTTCGGTGACTTGGCCTACCAACACGGCGCGATACCAGATTCACGTGGCGAATGCGTCGAGCGTGGATGTCGCCGACGGCGGCGTGTATTCGGAGGTAGTCCTGCACGCGACCACTGCTGGGGCCACTCTGGCCACGGAAGACACGCACCGCTGGTTCACCGCAACCGCGCCGGGTGACAGCCTGTTGATGCTTGCGTCCGGTCCGCTGGCCAGCAATCCCATCCGGTTCCAGTTGGTGCGGACAATTGCCTGGAATGATCCGGAGTATTTGCATGACAACGCGCCGACGACGGTGGGCGAGCCGATCGCGGACCCTGGCGATTACCATAATGCGGCGCATGGATCGCCCCAGGTGATCCTGGCGTCGGGCAATTACGCACCGGCGCCGGTATTCGATCGTGCGACCCGGTCCGGCACGATCATTCCGGTGAACCGCGAGAATCCGGCGCTGGCCTCGGATGATTTGGTGGTGGCGTTTTACGAGACCGGCACGAAACTTTTCGATCCGGCGACGGGCCTGGCGGTGCCCAACACCATTGGCTGGCCGCACCAGGCCGTGCGGTTTGTCCCGGAGTGGCCGGCGGATCCGCCGAAGATCGTTATTGCGAGCCTGCAGGGGACGGCAGCGATTGATCCCGAGCAGTTCGTCGAGTGGGATCTTTATGTCCAGAACAATGTCGGCCAGGCCGGGTTCAACCCCAATGACGAACATGCGCTGCGTCGGCCATTTGGCGCCGGGGAAGGGGTGTTTGCGCTGCGGGATGATTTGGGGACGGAGAGCACCTCGGAGCCGTATGTCCTGATCCGGTATCGGGATCCGGCGAACGGTTTGGAGTGGCGGATGAAAGTGTGGCGGGTGGTGGCGGAGGAATCGCCTTATTTCTTCGATTATCCCGCGGTGGCGGGCTCGCTCATCCAGGCGCCTTTTCCGTTGAGCGCATTGGCGGTGGCGCCGGAAACCGTCGGCGTGTCGGGGCCGTTTTGGCGGGATCGGAAGCAGTTCTTCTGGGCACGGGCCGCGGGAGACGATGGCGGCTCGGCGGAGATCGTGATGCGCTATTTCTACCCGTTGCAGAGCGGTTTCTTCTTCCCGGGAGCGAATCCGCCGGTGTTGGGATCCAACGTGCCGTTTCTGGATCTGCGCGCCGGGACGCCGGGGACGCCGATCGACGTTCGGTATGAAACGGCTTGGCCGGAGGACGTGCCGGAGCTGCGGGTAGGCGAAACGCTGGTCAAACCGAAGAATGGTTTGCCCGACATCGATGGGCAATCGAGCGTGGAGATTCTATACGAGCAGTCGTTGCCACAGAGCGACCGTACGAGTGTGCGGTTGATCGATCCACTTCGGATGCGGACCGCGCCCCTGACGCAACTGCCTGGGACCATCGAAACGCGAAACCGGGCTGGGAATTTCTACTTTCCTTCACTGCCTCCGCATCTGGAGGGACGCATCAGCTACGATCCGGTGGGGCGTCAGTTGCGGCTGGCGGGGGAGTTTGTGGAACCGCCGGCGGGCGAATCGTATTTGCTCTTAAATGTGCTGACGCCGAGAGACCGGGTGCTGTTGGCGGCTATGGCCACCGACGCGGCCTGGCAGACCGCGATCAACACGCTGGCCACGCAGGCGGCGGACCTGATCGAGGTGGCGCCGGATTCGGCGGGCTTTGATGGATTGGCGCTGACGGCGGGAGACGCCGAGGGTGTGGGCTACGTGACGCTGGCTTTTGGGAACAGCACGATTCTGAGCGGGGAGTCCGAGCCGATCAGTCTGAGCGTCATTGAAGTGACCTGTCCGCTATATCGTGGCGAGCTCAAGGTGGTCGAGTCGCCAAATCCTCTGGCCGAGCAGCTCACGTTGCGGCATAGCGGCGATTTCTCCGGGCGCCCGGATGATTTCGAGTTCGAGTGGCGGACGCTGCCGCCGGTGGACGGGCTGCCGTCGACGCTGCCGCCGGCGCAGTGGGGGACGTTCCAGCCGAGTCCGGCGACTGGAGTGGGCGCGGTGGACATCACGATTGCCGGACCGGGTCTGTATACGCTGAGCGATAATTACTTCGTGTGTCGTTATCGGCGGGTGAGCGGCACGGTGACGTGCGGGCCGGACTGGAGTGATTGGACGGCGCCGATGCTGGCGGAAGGTTGGATCAAGCGGTTGCTGGCTGGCATTGGTCCGTTCGAGCAACGGATTAAGGATTACCAGGACACGGAGGTGAACACCATCGTCAGCATGATCTCGCAGGCGGGGGCGCGAGCGGTGGGGGATGTGGCGCTGAATCTCGACGCGGTGAACGAAGCCGGGTTGATCGAAGTCTACGAGACCGTGTTGCGGCGGGGAATGGGTTTGAGCATCGAAGGCGCTCCGCCGGTGGATTATCCGCCGGCAAATGACGCGCTTCTGCTCGCGGCGGGGAGGCTGGCGGATCTCTACATGTTGCTCGGTAACGAGGCGTATGCGGATGCCGTGGATCCGACGATTGCGTTTGGGACGGATCACGGGGTGTATGGGGCGCAGGCGACGTCGTTGCATTGTTTCATGAACCAGACGGCGTCGTTGCTCGAGGAAGAGCTGGCGCTGCTGCGTGGGAGGGACAACTCGAAGCTGCCGAGCATTCAAACGCACCCGGTATACAACCGGTTGATCTGGAATTTCACGCGGGACATCACCGGGGGCGAGGTGGCTTACGCGTTGAACTACAACATCCGAAACGTGAATGGCGACGTGGCGGGGGCCATCGATGAGGCGGATGCCAGTGAGCTGTATCCGCAGGGTCATGGGGATGCCTGGGGCCATTATCTGACCGCCATCAAGAACTACTATCGGCTGCTGCGAAACCCGAGTTTCACCTGGGTCCCGCGCATCGAGGCGGTGATTGTGGGTGGGGTGCCGGTGTCGGTCGATTACCTGGACGAGCGGAAGTTCGCGGCGGCGGCGGCGGCCCGGGCGAGGGCGGGGTCGGAAGTGCTGAATCTGACCTTCCGGGAGGGCTATAAGGAAACCCCGACGCGTCCGTGGCAGGCGACGGCAGACAGTGACGCGTTGCGGGCGTGGGGGATGGGAGAATGGGCGAGTCGGGCGGGGCAGGGGGCATTATTCGACTGGGTGGTAGCGAACGCGATGTTGCCGGATGTGGACCCGAATCCGGGGCACACGGGAATTCAGAAGATCGACCGGGCGACGGTGAGGGAATTACCGGAGATTGCGGAGGCGTATCGGCAGATTCAGGAGCAGGCGGACCAGGCGGATGGAGGCCGCAATCCGCTGGGGTTGGCGAACAACGTGGTGCCGTTCGATATCGATCCGGGGGCGATCGCCGCCGGCAAGACACATTTCGATCAGATCAACGAGCGAGCGAACGAGGCGCTAAAGAATGCGGTGGCGGTGTTCGATCATGCCAATGCCAGTTCGCAGTTGCTGCGGCGGCAGGCGGATGACTCGAACAGCTTTCAACAGCGCGTGGTGGATACCGAAGCGGATTTCAACAACCGGTTGATCGAGATCTTCGGCACGCCTTACACGGACGATATCGGGCCGACGGGAACGTATCCGACCGGGTATGCGGGCCCGGACATTTATCATTTCGAGTATGCCGACGATCCGGAGTTGACGGGCGCGATCTCGGGA
Source organism: Verrucomicrobiota bacterium (assembly GCA_023383055.1). Lineage (GTDB taxonomy): Bacteria > Verrucomicrobiota > Verrucomicrobiia > Limisphaerales > JAHDYP01 > JAHDYP01. The sequence continues at coordinate 17,077 of JAHDYP010000036.1, forward strand.
AGCCAGCCCACGCTCCAGTTTCAGCTTTCCGAAATGGTGGTGACTGCCAACGGCGGTCTGGCCCAGTTCAACCGTCCGGTCACGTTTCATTTCTCGCCGCGCGGGTTTGGACTGGCGAAACCCGCGAGCTGGACTGGGCAGCGGGCCGCGCCTGGCGAGATTCAAATCGCGCGAGGCGCGCTCTACGAGGCCACTCGCAGACTCGAACGCGGGGTGACGGAGTACGAGAACCTCATCAACCACATCGAGGATGAAGTTGCATTGCTCAGGGCGTTCGTGGATATGAACGCGGCGCAGGCGCAGGTGCGGAGCGCGCATCTCGGGCAGATTGAGAGTCTGAACCGGATGATCTTCATCGCCAGGGGTGTCGCGCTCGCCTCGCGATTTCTCGCGCGCCAGACGGAACTGGTGGGGTCTTCCCTGGTCGAAGGACTCCCGAAGGTGGTAGGCATGGCGACCGACGCACTGGCGGCCCAGCGGGGGATGCTCAGCCTGTCTTACCGTCAGAACGCAGTGCAGTTTTCGACGGTGGCGGATTTGGCGGAGTCGGGCATCGCTTCGCAGCAGGAATCGAAAGGGGTGTTAGCCGTTGCCACGGAGATCCAGTTGAGCACGCTCCAGACGGATTTTGTGGAGTTTGAACGTTTGGTGCGACTCGAACAATTGGTGCGGAGTGAAGCGCCGGCACGCGTGGAACTGGCGGCCCTGGAACAGAGCGTGAGCCAGGCCTCGGCTCGATATCAGGCCGGACTCGCCCGCGGGTTGCGGTTGCTCGAGGAACGGACGCGGTTCCGGCAACAGACGGCGGCGCAGATCCAGGCGCATCGTTACAAGGACATGGCGTTCCGATTATTCCGGAGCGACGCCTTGCAGAAGTATCGGGCGCAATTCGATCTGGCGGCGCGGTACGCCTATCTGGCGGCGAAAGCCTACGATTACGAGACTTCGCTGGCCCCGATGGACAGCCGCGGGCCGGGCAACTTGTTTCTGGGGTCCATCATTCGTTCGCGATCGCTCGGGCGTTTTTCGAATGGGGTGCCCTTGCCGGGCGGGGGCGCGGGCGATCCGGGGCTGGCCGATCCGCTGGCACGGATGACGGCGAATTGGAACCTGGTGCTGAAGAGCCAGCTCGGGTTCAACAATCCGCAGACGGAGACGGGACGGTTTTCTTTGCGGAACGAGTTGTTCCGGGTCTTGACCGGTCCGAGCGGGAGTGCGCGTTGGCGCGAAACGTTAAGTCGGAACGTGGTGCCGAACATTCTGGCGCTGCCAGAGTTTCAACGGCATTGCATCCCGTTCAGTCCGCGGCAGGCGACCGAGCCCGCGATCGTAATACCCTTCTCGACGACGATCAATTTCGGGTTGAACTTCTTTGGTTGGCCGGCGGGAGGTGGAGACAACGACTACGACTCGACCAAGTTCGCCACGAAAGTGCGGTCGGTGGGTGTCTGGTTTGCCAACTACAACAACCTGGGTGGTGGCATGATCAACACGCCGCGCGTCTACCTGGTGCCGGTAGGCTTGGATATCATGCGGGCACCGACCCAGGGAGATCCGTACGTCCGAGAATGGCGAATTCTCGATCAGGCGTTGCCCGTGCCATTCCCGTTGAGTGCCGGGGCGTTGGCCGATCCCACCTGGATTCCCATCAACGACAGTTTGTCCGAGGATTTCGCGGCAATCCGGCGGTTTGGGCAATTCCGGGCGTATCATGACAGTGGCAACTTCAACCCGGCGGAGACGATCGCGGACAGCCGCTTGATTGGGCGATCGGTCTGGAACACGCGCTGGTTGTTGATCATCCCGGCGGGAACGTTGCACACGGACCGCAACGAGGGGATTCAACGATTCATCAACGGCGCACTGCGCACGGATGGGACGCGCGATGGCAATGGCGTTTCGGACATCAAGATCTTCTTCCAGACATACGCCTACTCCGGAAACTAGGGTGTGCTTCGAGGATCGAGTTGGCGCGGACTTACGTCCGCGCCTGCGAAGTGTGAGGGGGAGGCGGGCGTGCTGGATGACGATAGCAGTTGGCTTCGCGGCCCTGTGGCCGACGACTGCGGCGGAGCATGAACCCTTGCGCGTCACCACGACCGTCTACGTCGGACAGCACTCTGAAGTGCGGAACCATGATCAACCGGTGAAGTACGTTTTTGAGGGCTCGACGCGCGTCGCGCGCGTTACGGGAGCGCTCTCGGGCAATCCGCGAGTGCAGCGCCTACGGCTGCGGTCGGGGTGGAACCTGGTTTCGCTGGCGGTGACCGCCGAGGACCTGGTCGGTCAGATCGAAAGGGGCGGGAGCGGGGCGGGGCCGGTGGCAAGCGCGCTGTATCGGCCGGGGGCGATGCCCGGCGCCTATCAGCAGGTTGCGGCAGGCGAGTCGGTTGCGGCGGGCACGGTGCTCTGGATCAAAGCCGGGGTGAATACCGTGGTGGGCATCACTGGACAATACGTCGAACCGGTTTCGCGCGGGGTGCCTCCGGGTGGCGGCCATGTCGCCGGCCCGGGATTGGAGGCATGGGCACTGGAACCGCTGGCAGGGATGACCGCCTGGACATACGAGTCCGGGGAGTGGCGCGCGGGATTACCGGAAGAACTGGCGATGCCGGGTGGATTGCCTCCGGCATTGGCGCCCGGAGAGGCGATCTATGCGCAGACGGATGTCCCGGTCGAATTCGAAGTGCCGGATCCGACCCTGAGGGTCGCCTATTATCACCAGGATCACCTCGGATCATCGAGTGTGATCACCGATGCGGACGGTGGGGTGATTCAGGATACCGCCTATCATCCTTATGGCATGCCACGGCACGAGGAGCGGACGCGGCCGATCGAGACACACTACGCGTTCACGCAAAAGGAGCGGGATGCGGAGAGCCGCTTGCACTACTTCGAAGCGCGGTATCTGTTCGGCGCCACCGGTCGGTTCATCTCGGTGGATCCGCGGTTGTCGGAGCAGCGATTCCACAGCGATCAGGCGGCGGCGGAGTTTTTCGCGAATCCCCAGCGCCTGAATCACTACGCCTACGCGGTGAACAATCCCCTGCGCTACATCGATCCGAAGGGTGAGGACGTTGCGAGGCCACGGAAGGCGGCGAAGACGCCCGAGACGCCCAAAGGCACAACGCTCGAACTCCGGGGCATCGACGGAGCTGGGGGGGCGAGCGGGCTGGATCTGGCGATTCAATCGTTCCAAAAGGACACGCAGCGCCCGTTGAGCGGAGCGAGTGGCGCCACGCGGGGCGTCCTCGACCCTGGTGGCGAGGTCGTCATCGTGTCGGATCTGGGGAAGCACTCGTCCCAACTCGGGAAGATGACCACCCAGGGTGCCCACATCCAGGAGGCGATCATCACTGTGCGGGGCCCGGATCCCACGCTCGGGGGCAAGGAGCGCGAACTCTTTAGGGTTAAACTCACGGATGTGATGATTTCGTCGTTGTTGGTTTCCGCCGGCGGCGGCAAGCCAATGGAGCAGTTCACCCTCAACGCCAGGAAGATCGAGATCGAGCAGATCCCCGCGCCGTCCGGGCCGGTCCCGATCCCGTACCCGATGAGACTATTCTTCGATCTGGCGACACCGAAGAAGTGAGGTGCGTCCAGGATGGCCGGTCCGAACCGAGAATGGATTGCCGCGGACATGAATGATCCAAACACAAGCTTACGCATCGCGCGCTGGGTTTTGCTTTTCGTCGCGTTCGTGGCCGGGGCGGCCGACAAGAGCGGGGTATCGCCGAACAGCATTTCCCTCCCGAAAGGTCCCGGCTCGATCGAGGGATTGGGAGAGTCCTTTCAGCCGACCCTGAACACGGGCACGGCGAAGCACCGGATCGACCTGCAACTGCCGCGGGGCACGGCGGGGCAGCAGTCGGCGTTGTCGCTGGTCTACGATGGGGGTGGCGCGAACGGCCCGGTGGGTTACGGCTGGGATCTGTCCCAGCCGATGGTCCAGCGACGAACGGACAAGGGGATTCCCACCTACGGAGAGAGCCTTGGAGTGGAGCGGTCGGATGTCTTCATCAATGAGCAACGCGAGGAATTGGTCCCGGGTAGCGACGGATTCTTCCGTTGCGCCAACGAGTCCACCTTTGTGCGGTACCGGTCGGTGGCCGATCACTGGGAAGCGACGGCGCCGAATGGGACCCGGCTCGAGTTCGGAATCTCATCGGCGGGGCGGATTGCCGACGGAACCACGGGCAAGGTATTCGCCTGGTTACTCGAGCGAGAGACGGACACCCGGGGGAACGTGATCGAGTATGAGTATCGCGCCTTCGTCGGCGAGGCCCACGTCAACCAGAAATACCTGGCCGCGATCCGCTATGGTCCGGGTGCGCCGCCCTGGACGCACTATCACTTCGTCACACTCAAGTATGAAGATCGTCCCGACTGGTTCGAGGACGGCCGCGCGGGGTTCCTGGTGCGGACGGGCAAGCGGTTGAAGACCGTAGTGGTGGGGACGCAGGGGGTGGAGTTGAACGGGCACCTGGTCGGGGACTTCGACGGCGACGGTCATCCGGATTACCTCAATCGTCGCTATGACCTCGAGTATCTCCGCTACGCGGGCGACGCGTCGCACTGGTCGCTTCTATCCCGGGTGACCCTCGTGGGTGCGGATGGCGTTACGTCGCTGCCGCCGGCGAGGTTCGACTACGCGGTTTCCAACCCGGCGGCGGAGTTGTCCGCTCGAGGGCACATCTGGGGTGGGATCGACGAACCATTTGCGGTGATGGACAACGACCTGGTGGACCTGGTGGACCTGAATGGGGACGGACTTCCCGATGTGCTGAAGACCGAAGCAGGTGGTGGCGTTCACACGGGCTGGATCAATCGCGGTCCGGTTCGGCAGGGTGAAGAATGGGTGCTGGCCTGGAGCGCGCCGGAGGCGGTCGATCCCGGGTTGGGGGCGGCGTGGAACTTCGATCTGGCGTCGGACCAAACCCACCTGGCGGACATGGACGGCGATGGTCTGTCGGACTTGGTTCATCGGAGCGGCGACGATGCGGTCTTTTATTTTGCGAACCTCGGAAGTCTAGCGTGGAGCGAGCGCCGGCAGATGGCGGTCGAGGAAGTGGCACCGCCGGCACCGTTTGGGAATCCGAATGTGCGGACTGCGGATCTGGATTTCGACAAGCGGATGGACATTGTGCAGAGCGTGGACGGGGGGGGCGGAGTGGGTTATCGCGTCTGGTTCAATTTAGGCAGCCAGGCGTTCTCGCCTTCGGTGCTGGTCGAACCGGAAGGCGGCTTCGACCTGGCCTTGGCCGGGGTGCAGATTGCAGACTGCAACGGGGATCGGGTGCCGGACGTGGCCCGCATCCAATCGGGAGCCGTTCAGGTGGTGGCGGGTTTGGGTTACGGACGGTTTGCGGTGGCGCGGTCGATGGTGTTGCCGGATATCACCCTGGACGATCTCCAGATTGCGCAGGCGAAGCTGACCGACATCAATGGGGATGGCCTCGCGGACCTGGTGCTGGAGCGGGGTGCCCCCGGTGAGTGCTGGTATTGGCTGAATCTCGGAAACTATACGTGGACCGAGCGGAAGCGCATTGTGGATCTGCCGGCGGTGTCGGCGGGCACCGCGGTGCGATGGGCCGATCTGAATGGGAACGGGACGACGGATCTGGTCTATGCAGACGCGCAGTCGACTCCGCGGATCCAGTTGGTCGAGTTGGGTGAACTGGTGAGCGGCGGACTGGCGCCGAATCTGTTGCGGCGGATCGAAAATGGCATTGGCCGCGTCACCGAGATCGAGTATGCGCCCTCGACGCGGTTCGCGCTGGAGGACATGGCTGCGGGCGAGCCGTGGCTCGATGCGTTGCCGTTTCCGGTGACGGTGGTCGCGGGGGTGCGGGTTTCGGATTCGCTCGGGCACGAATATGAAACCCGGTTTCGCTACCACGACGGATACTACGATCCGGTGGAGAAGCAATTTCGCGGATTTGGCCGGGTCGAGCAGATCGACGTGGGCGATCCCACGGCGCCCACCATGGTGAGCCGGTCGGAGTTCGACACCGGCCGGTCCTTTGACGCCATGAAAGGGCGCTTGTTGCGACTGACGGCTGAAACCGAGCATGGCGGAATGTTCTCGAGCGAAACCACCTTGTGGGCAGACCCGCCAAGGTTGCTCCTGGTGGGAACGAATGGCGCGGCGGTGCGCTATGCGCACCCGGTGGGCAGTTTCAAGGAGATCCTCGAGCTGGGGCAGGGGACGCCAAGACGAATCGAGTCCGAGTGGGAGTATGACGATTATGGAAACCAGATCCGGGCGGCGGATTACGGGGTGGTCGAGGGCGATGACCGAACGGCTTGGGACGACGAGCGGATCACCGTCACGGAGTATGCGCTGAATCTCGAGTCGTGGATTCTGCGTCTGCCGATGCGCCAACGGATCGAGGACGAAACCGGCCAGGCGATCTCGCGGAGCGAACTGTTCTATGACGACGCGACGTTCTCGGGGAACAACCCCGGCGTGGTGACAGTCGGGAATCTTACGATGCAGCGGGATTGGGCCGATCCGGCGGAGCCGGAGGCTTATGTGACATCGACGCGGACACGGTATGATCCGCACGGCAACCCGATCGCAGCGTATGATCCGCTGTGGGCGGCAGGCGGCGGCACGGACCAAGGCCACTTTCGTACTTTGGATTACGATGTTGGATTCCACAGTTACCCGGTGCGGGAGACGATCCACGTGGGTGGGGGCAAATCGCCCTTGGTCTTTGAGGCGGAGTATGACGAGGGGCTGGCCACGGTGCGGCGATCAACCGATTTCAATGGCCACTCCACCACCTATGCCTTCGATGCCCTGGGCCGGTTGGTTGGAGTCGTGAAGCCCGGTGACAGCACGGAGTATCCCACTTTGGAGTATGCCTACGCGCTGGCGGCGCCCACGGATTCGGGGGGCCTGGTGAATTATGTGGAAACCCGTCAACTCGACCGGGAACCGGGAACGGTCGGGGAGAAATTGAATCACTATTTGATCGCGCGCGAATTCGTGGACGGACTGGGACGCGCGTTGATGACCCGGAGCGAAGCCGAACCTGCCGCGGAAGGCGCGGCGGCGCGGGTCGTGGTGAGTGGCGCGGTATGGTTCAACGCGCGGCAGCTGCCGATGCGGGTGTTGAACCCGCACTTCACGCTGCGAACGGGGACGCTCGAGGAGCTGCTGGCGTTCGAGGACATTGAGGCACCGGGTTGGCAGGGAGCCTTTCATGTGGGTGACGGGGTCTCCGCATTGGATCTGGCCACGGCGCATCACACCTTTACCGAATACGATGCCACGCTGCGGCCGATTCGCGCCACCAACCCGGACGGCACGTTCAGCCGGAACACCTTTGAACCGCTGGTCACGCGCCGGTATGATGAACTCGATTCCGACCCGGCCTCGCCGCACCATGACACTCCGGTCGCACAGTTCGTGGATGGACTCGGCCGGTTGATTCGGGTGGACGAGGTGGTGCGGCTCAACGACGACGGGACGGCTTCCGCGAATCTGACGACCTGGACGACGCGTTACGAGTATGACTTGAACGATCAGTTGACGCGGACAATCGATTCCCAGGCGAACGTAAAACTGTTGCGCTATGACGGGCTGAAGCGCAAGACGTTCATGAACGACCCAAATGGCGGGATCTCCACCAATACCTACGACGCGGCGTCCAACTTGATTGAGTTTGTGGATGCCAAACAACAGCGGATCACTTACGCCTACGACGGGGCCAATCGGGTTCTCAGCGAGGATTATCACGACGAGCGATCCCCGGAGCATTCGTATGGTCGCACCCCGGACGTGATCTTTCATTACGACGAGCCGGCGGGAGAGGTGGACCTGGGCGACGGCCGCCGGGCGACGGCGCGAAACACGAAGGGACTGCTGGCGTGGGTCGCGGACACGAGCGGCGAGGAACATACTTCGTTCGACGCGCGCGGCCGAGTGGAATGGACCGTGAAACGGCTTCCGGACCCGGTGCTTTCGGCGAGCCTGAATCCGGCCTCGGCGATCCTGGTGGCGTACCGGACGGGATTTGAGTATGACGCGATGGATCGAGTGACGCGCATGGTGTATCCGGACAACGACGCGGTGGCCTACCGCTACAACGCGCGCGGTTTGCTCGAGGAAATCGTGGGCGGTCCCACGGGTTCGATTCTGCCCAAGATCACGTATCTGCCGTCCGCCCAGCAGCAGCGGATCGATTACGGCAACGGGACTCGAACCAGCTACCGTTACGACAGCCGGCTGCGCCTGCGCAGACTGCTGACGGTCGCCCATCCGATGACCTTGAATCAGGAACTGATCCACTTCCGGTACGATCTCGACCCCGTCTCCAACCTCCGGGCGATCCACGATGATCGGCCGGCGGGGACGTTGGCGCCGGAGGATCGGCGACGGAACAGCCAGACGTTTGCCTATGACGATCTCTACCGCCTGACGCGGGTCGAGTACAACGCACCGAACCCGGCGACCGCGAACGGGGGGCGGATCGAGTATCGGTACGACCGGATTGGCAATATGCTTGCGCAGACGAGCGACCTAACCCAATTCGAGCAGGGGTTTTCGGCGACCGATTTAGGCACCCTGGACTATGGCGGGGCCATGGGCCGGAGCGGGCGGATAGGCCGGTTGGCGGGCGATCCACCCGGGCCGCACGCCCTCACCGAAGTCAGGAATCAGAACTCAGAACCCAGGATTTACCCCTACGATGCGAACGGCAACATGACGGTGATCGACGGCTTGCGCTGCACGTGGGATTTCCGGGACCGATTGGTGGCGGTCGAGGACGAGACGATGCGTGCGGAGTATCGCTATGACCACACGGGCCGGAGGGTGGTGAAGCGGGTCTACGCGAAACCGGGTGA
>JAHDYP010000036.1:25942-48187 GCA_023383055.1 Verrucomicrobiota bacterium
CGCAGCGCAACGCGGCGCGCAATCCCAGAGTGACCGAACGCCAATCGAGGAGATCCCGGCAAGGAAATGACCCCGAACCGCGCAGGAGGTGGTCGGGCTATTCCGGTCCGCTCGGTTTGCCAGCGCTGGCCGCGGTTCGCCGCCGTGGCGGTGGCAGGATACGGTTCGGTGTTGGCGGCCGAGACCACGATCTACGTGAACCGTCACTTTGAGGTCCGCGACCACGATCAGCCGGTCAAATACGTGTGGAACGGAGAAGCACGGGTCGCGCGGATCACGGGATCTCTCTCGACGAATCCCCGCGTCCAACGCCTGCGGCTGCATGAAGGCTGGAATCTGACGAGCCTGGCGGTCGGAGCCAGCAACGCCTTGCGCCAGCTGAATGTACCCGCAGTCGTCGGAGAACCCGCACCGTCGGGGGTGACCGGTTACCGACTCGACGAGGCGAGTCTCGACTGGCTGCCGCTTTCATCGGAGGAACCGGTGGCGGCCGGCACAGTTCTCTGGTTGCGCGCGACCAGCAACCAGATGACGGCGATCACTGGCAGCTACCCGGAACCTGCCCACCGATCCCTCGCAGGCGGTGGCCATTTCCTGGCGGGGGCGGGTCTTGAACTGCTGCCGCTGCCCGATCCGGCTCCAGGAAGCGAAGGGAACGTGGCGATCGCGGCATTCGACGCGGCGAACCAACAGTGGCAGCTGCGCGAGCCTGCGATTCCGCGGGTGGACACTAATTTTCCGGAAGTGCTTGCTCCCGGAAGCGCGGCCTTCGTCCGTGCAATCCGCCCAATCGAGTTCGAGATGGCTGAACCCGCGCGTCGCGTTCAGTATTACCATGCGGATCACCTGGGATCTTCGAGTGTACTGACTGATGCGGCGGGAGAGGTGGTCGAGGAGCGCGCCTATCATCCGTTTGGTTTTGCGCGTCACGAACACCGGCGCTCGCCAGCCATCGAACAGGAAAGGCACGGTTTCGCCCAAAAGGAATTGGATCGAGAGAGCGGGCTGAGTGATTTTGGGGAACGCCTTTACCATCCGGTGCTCAGTCGGTGGCTTTCGACCGATCCGCGCGAGGAGCTGGGCGGAGATCCGAATCCTTATGGTTACGGCCGCCGGAACCCGTTGAAATATCATGACCCGGACGGTCGCGAGATCCGGATCGCCAAAACCGTGAGTGGCGAGGGCAAACAGGCCAAGACGCATTACGAGATTCACGTGCGCGCCGCGGTGGTGAACCTCTCGCCGAAGCTGACGCAACGCGGCTTTGACCGCGCGAAAGTGGAGACGTTTGCCGCTGGCCTGGAGCAAGTCATCCTGGGCAGTTACTCCGGGAAGGACGGCCAGGTGACCTGGAGCGCGACTGCGGACATTCGGGTGGTCGACAGTTTGGATGAACTTACCGCGGGCGAGCACGTATTCCGGTTGGTGGATCAGACTTACGATCGCGGCCGCGGCGCCTCCGAATTGGGCGGGTTGTGGATGGAGATCTCGGCCAACGCGATGCTCACACCGCGTCCGGCGAATCCGAAGGCGGTGAAGGAGTATCTCAGTGCGGAAGCCACCGGCGCGCACGAACTGGGGCATACCGGCCGTCTGGAGCATTGGGGGGAGAAAACCCCGAACCTCATGCAGAAGGGTTCGGCGCGCGAGCACGACACCACCACCATCACCAGAGGCCAGATCGAGGGCATGTATAAAGCCTCGGAGGCCCAGCAACTGAACCAGGGCTCGAACAAGACCGGCAGTTGGGAAGCCGCGCGCCGCAAATAGCGGAGTGGCACTGAAGTTCCATCGACACCAGGAGGGTCGTGAGTTGGATGTCAGGCTGTGAATGAACCGAAACCAATGACACGAAAAATCGAACCGTCAAAGTCTTTGCCATCGTATTGACTGTTGCCCCGTTGCTGGGCGCGCCGGGACTGTACTGCAGTCCGCCGATGCCGCGGCCGGCGAGGGATTGAGCGCGCCGCTCTTTGACGGGCCTGGGAACCATCATCATGCCATCAGCGCGAAATCGGCGCGGGCGCAGCGGTATTTCGACCCGGGGCTGACCCTTGGTTACGCCTTCAACCAGACAGAAGCGATCCGATCGTCCCGGGGCGTGCCGGCGCACGATCCGAAATGCCAGCGGTCCAGGCCGTGGCGCTGGATCAGCCGGGTTTGAGCGGTTCCGCGGAGCCTCCCTGTTCCCGAGGGAGCTACTGGGCGTAATGGCTGGGTTTGAGGCCGGGCTTGAATTTGCCGAAGCCGAAGTATGTGGGTTCGTAAGTGCCGACGTAGTCGACATTGGCTTTGGCGGGGATGCTGTCCTCGAGGCCGAGGGCCCAGTAGGCGGCATTCACGATGAGACGCCGGGAGTCCGCGCTTTGGAAATCGACAGCGGAGCCGAAGGTGCTGGTGATGATCTGGGAGGTTTTGCCGGTGGCGCCGCGGTATTCACGGAGCCAGACCAGGGGCATCATGGGCTCGTTCTTTTTGCCCGCGAGGGGCGGGTCGGTGGGTTGCATGCCGGTGAGGACCTGGCCGAGGAGGAGGACCTTGGCGTTGGCGGGGAGGTTGACGACGCCATAGACGTCGGTGGGGCCCCAGACATCGGAGACGCCGCAGAGGATGGGATGGTCCTGGAACCTGGGGTTGACGATGCCGCGGGTGGATTCCTTGTTATGGTCGCCGTGATGGTTGATCCAGGTTTCGCCGAGGACCTGCTGGCCGAAGCCGCCGGGCCATTCCTTGTGGCGCCAATCGTAGCGGGCGAAGGGGCTTTGCTTGTTGCGGTCGTAGGAGAAGGCGTGGGTGGAGGTGCGGATGCCGAGGATCGGTTTGCCGGAATTGACGAAGTCGACGATATGCGCCATTTGGTCGTCGGGGAGTTCCCGGAAGCGGAGGAACATGATCATCATATCCGCCTCTTTGAGGAGGTGCAGGCCAGGGATATTGGTCTGGCAGACGGGATCGATGAGGCCGGTATCGGGGTTGACGGAGAAGAGGACGGTGCACTTGAAGCCGTGTCGGTTGGCCAGGATTTTGGCCAGCATGGGGAGGGCTTCTTCGGAGCGGTATTCCTCGTCGCCGGAGACGAAGACGATGTGTTTGCCGTGGCCGGGTCCGGAGCCGCCGGTGTAGGTCACCCAATCCGAGGCAAAGGCGGTGGAGGCGGCAAAGCAGGCGAGGAGCAGGGCGGCGGCGAGCCACGTGGAGCGAGGGTGTCGATTCATAGGTGGTGAGCTATCGGCGGATGCGGATGGTCTGGGTGAGGCGGGCCAACAGCGATTGTTTTTTCTTGGGCGCGGGCAGGGAAGCGATGGTTTCGCAGGGACCCGAGCAACTGGGACAGAAGAGCCGGGTTTGGCCGCCGGCCAGGCGGAGGGATCGGACGCAATCGCCGCAGAAAGCTTTGTCACACTGGGGGCAGCGGACGAGGGCGGGGACACCGGGGTGATTGAGACAGGCGAGCGATCCGTCGAGCAGGTGGGTTTGAATCGGTGCGGTCTCGGTTTTGAGCTCGGGTATGGCGATTCTGACCGGTTCGGAGGCTGGGAGGCTTTCGAGGCGAAGTTGAGCGTTGCCGAGGCGCAGGATCTGGTCCGGTTTGAGGATGGCTTCGTGGACCGGATCGTCGTTGATGAAGGTGCCGTTGGTCGAGTTGAGGTCGCGGACGAGGACGGTTTTGCCGGTGATGAGGAGTTCGCAGTGGAAGCTGGAGACGGTGGCGTCGTGAACGCGAAAATCGTTGGTGGGATTGCGTCCGATGCTGAGCAAACCATCCAGGAGTTCGATCGATCCGGGGTGGGTGATCCCCGTTAATTGCAGCTTCTCCATTCGCGGGTTTTGTGTCACGCCGGGAGGAGCGTAACGTGTTCACGCGCGGCGTGTCGAATCGTTTCTTCACCGTGCGGGGCCGGCTTCCGTCAGGCGGGGGTTTGACGTTTTCGGGGTGCGATGGGTGAGAGCGTATTCGCGTGAGTTTGGACCTCCAGCGGTTTACGGGGTGGGTGAGTCTTTCCTGGGGAAGAGGACCTGGGGCCCGGCGATTTGATGGCCGGGTTCGAGGCCGCCCCAGGCTGCGGCGTCGAACGAGTCCGGTTGAGCGGCAAGGCCGAGTTGGGCGTAGATTCGTTCGGCGGAGTTGGGGATATAGGGCCAGAGCAGAACGGCAAGGATACGGCAGCATTCGGCGAGGTTGTAGAGGACCGCGTCGAGTTTGGCGGTCTGGGCGGGGTCCTTGGCGAGTTTGAAGGGGGTGGTTTGATCGACGTATTGGTTGGCGCGGTTGACGATCGACCAGGTTGTCAGCAGGGCGGGTTGGAGGCGGTATTCCCGGAGTTGATCGATGGCGGTGCGGGCGGCGGTGGAGATCTCGGAGGCGAGTTCCTGGGAACGGGCGGGAACGATGCCGTTGCGGTAGCGTTGGAGCATCGAGAGCGAGCGGTTGACGAGGTTGCCGAGGCCGTTGGCCAGTTCGGCGGAGTAACGGGATCGAAAACCGGCGTCCGTCCAGTTGCCGTCGGGGCCGATATCCAGTTCGCGGACGACGTAGTAGCGGAAGGCGTCGGCGCCCCATTCGTCGATGACGGCGATGGGGTCGACGACGTTGCCGGTGCTCTTGCTCATGCGTTGTCCGTCCTTTTGCCACCAGCCGTGGGCGAGGATTTTCCTGGGGAGTGGGAGGCCGATGGCTTTGAGCATGATGGGCCAATAGACGGCGTGGAATTTGAGGATGTCCTTGCCGAGGATCTGGACGTCGGCGGGCCAGAGTGCCGGGCCGGCGGGGTGAGCGGGTTGATCCAGGGCGGCGGTGAGCGCGGGATCGCCGAGGGCGGCGGGGATCGTGACGTAGTTCGAGAGGGCATCGAACCAGACGTAGGTGACGAAGGCGGGGTCGAAGGGGACGGGGATGCCCCAGTTCAGGCGGGTGGCGGGCCGGGTGGAGCAGAGGTCTTCGAGGGTATTGTGTTTGAGGAAGCCGAGGACTTCGTTGCGGCGGTAATCGGGTTCGATGAAATCGGGATGGGACTCGATGTAATCGATGAGCCAGGCCTGATGCTCGCGGAGTCGGAAATAGTAGTTCTCCTCGACCAGTTCGATGACCTCGCCGTAGAAGGGGTCGAAGGTGCCGTCGGGTCGGCGGTCTTTCTCGGTGAGGAACGTCTCCTGTCGGGTGGAATAGTAGCCGCGGTATTCGGCCCGGTAGAAGTGGCCGGTGGCGTGCAGGCGGTTCAGGATGGCCTGGACCACTTCGCGGTGGCGGGCCGAGGAGGTGCGGACGAAATCGTTGTTCGAGAGGTTGAGGCGTGTGGTCAAGGACTGCCAGGAAACGGCGAGTTCGTCGCAGTAGGCCTGCGGCTCGAGACCCTGGGCCTGGGCGGCTTGTTTGACTTTCTGTCCGTGCTCGTCGAGGCCGGTGAGGAAGAAAACCTGGTCGCCGAGGCTGCGGCGGGTTCGCGCGATGACATCGGCGAGCACTTTCTCGTAGGCATGGCCGAGGTGCGGCGTGCCGTTGACGTAGTCGATGGCGGTGGTGATGTAGAACTGTTTGCTCATCTGGCGGGGAGTGTGACGGGAGAGCCGGGGGTTGGGAAAGTCTGGATTTTCGAATCAACGCCGGTTGGTCGCGTTGCTCGACCGACGTTAAAGGCCTCTATATCCAGATGGAAGGTCACCCAGTGCATGGCTGCCGGTGGACCGGGATGGTTCATGGATTCAGGGGCTTCTCTGCCTGGGAGAGGCTTTGCCTATTCAAAATGTCCAATCTCCCGCGTCCCGATTTCATGTCGCATATGCGACATAAAATCGGGACGCGGCGGAAGCGAGGAGAACATGCAGCGCGGCTGAACGGTTGGACGTGGCGGCGGATGTTCCTGGATGTTCAGTATCGGCCGAACTCAAGGCCGGCCTCGATGAAGGCACGGTAGTTCGCCTCGGTTGCTGGCGACAGTGGAACGCTGATGGGCGCGGCAGTGGGCATGAGGACGAAGCCCCCGCCGTCTTTGGCCTGGCCCATGACCTTCTGAATCTCGGCGCGGACCTGGTCGGGCGTGCCGTTTTCGAGGAGTTTCAGTTCGAGGTTGCCCCAGACGGAGACGCCGCGGGCCTGGCAGCGGCGTTTCACTTCGTCGAGTTCGATATCGCCGTCGGGCGGCGGTTCGCAGGGATCGATTCCGTTGCAGCCGGTATCGAGGATCCAGTCCAGCACCCGGCCGATTTTGCCGTGACAGTGCAGCCGGACTTTGCCGTTGCGGGAGTGGATCAACCGCGTCATCGCCGTGACGTGCGGCACGACGAACCGCCGGAACATCGAGGGCGGCAGGTAAGGAGGTGTGAAATACTCCGGCCCGACAATGCGGTAACAGTCAACCACACAGCAGTCGAGCTGGCGCCGCAGATTCTCCAGCACCCGCTCGGCCAGCAGGTCGACCGTGCGGGCGAAATGGTCGGTCGCCTCGAATGCCCACATCAGAAAATCCTGGAAGGACATCAGGTCGGCGGCGAGATAGGCGGGATCGCCGATCGACGCCAGGATCAGCCCGTTCTCCCCCAGTTCGGCGCGCACGCGTGCGAGGTCGGAGGCATCATAGTCGGCCGGTTGGTAAGGCACACTCAGCGCCTTGTCGACGTCCTCGAGGTCTTTGCACCAATGTTCGACCTGCCAGGTGGTGTGGGCTTCCGCGGCGCGTTGTTTGATGGAGCGGAGGTCGCCTTTCGGCGTGTGACAGATTCGGGTGACGCGCTGGAACTGCCCGGCCATGTCGGTGTGGGTGTCGATGGAGACGGGGAAATCGGATGCGAGGAACCGTTCTTCGCAGGTATAGCGGTCGGTGGCCGCCCGCGGGTTCCAGTTCGTGATGCAGTCGGTGTGCGTGCGGATGAACTCCATCAGGCGGTGGTAGCTGGGTTGCTGGTTGTACCAGTCGAGACGATTGCGTCCGGCCAGCTCGTAAGTGTTGATGGGCACGCGATCCGGCGTGCCGCTTCCGAGCGCTGTGAGCAGCCGGCGGCGGCTGGTCCAACTCGGATCGACGGGAGGGGATGACCGGTTCATCGGGCTTTCGCCGGTTCGTCCCAGAGCCGGCGAGTCACCCAGAGCAACACCAGGCCGCTGGCCACGAACGCCGCCATGAGAAAGCCGGCTTGCGTCCATCGCCCGTAAAGGCAGGCGCCCACGGCGAACAACGCCGACCAGATGGCCGAGCAACCGGCCGTCCATCCCAGCAACGCCAGAGGGATGTTCTCGCGCGACCGGGCCGCGTCCGCCGGGGGGATTCCGGCGGCCTCCCGGATGTGGCGCCAGCCGGGGCCGAAGGGACGGACTTTGCGGTAGAAGTTGACGAGGGTCGCCTGATCGGTCTGGGGGCCGAGGAAGACCACGAGCAGCCAGCAGACGGAGGTTACCGCGATGGTGATGAGGAGGGCGTGATGGGTGCTGAAGGTGGCCAGGCCCTGGTTTTTGAGGACGAGCAGGATGAGCGAGACGCCGAACGAGCTGATCATGGCGGCGACTTCGCACCAGGCGTTGATGCGCCACCAGAACCAGCGCAACAAGTAGAGCAGGCCGGTGCCGGCGCCCACCTGGAGGAGGATGTCGAAGGTGTCCTTGGCCGATTCGAGGAGATAAACCATGCCGGCGGAGAGGAAGAACAGGCTCACGGTGGTGAGGCGGCCGGCGAGCACGTAGTGTTGCTCCGGGGCGTCGGCCCGGACGAACCGGCGGTAGAAATCGTGGACGAGATAGGACGAACCCCAGTTCAGGTGGGTCAGGATGGTGGACGAGTTGGCGGCGATCAACCCGCCGACCATCAGCCCGACGAAGCCGACGGGGAGGAACTTGAGCATCGCGGGATAGGCGATGTCATGTCCGAGCAGCTTCGGATCGAGATTGGGGAAGGCCTGCTGGATATCCGACAATTGCGGGAAGACCAGCAGCGAGCAGAGGGCCACCAGGATCCATGGCCACGGCCGCAGGACGTAATGGGCGATGTTGAAGAAGAGCACCGCCCCGAGCGCGTCCTTCTCCGACTTCGAGGCCAGCATGCGCTGGGCGATGTAGCTGCCCCCGCCCGGCTCGGCGCCGGGATACCACGTCGCCCACCACTGGACCGCCAGGGGCATGACGAACACCGCCAGGGCGAGGTCCCAGTTATTGGAGAAATCGGGCAGGAAATTGAGGTATTCGAGCATCGACTGGCCGTCGGGGCCGGGCCTGGGCGCCGAGAGCCGCTCGACGAGGACGCCGAGTCCGCCGATGTGTTGCACGGCGAACCAGGCGGCGGCGATGACCGCCGTCATCATGAGGAAGAACTGGATCATATCGATCACGAGCACGCCCCAGAGACCCGAGTGCGCGGCGAAGATGACGTTCAGGAGGCCGACGAGCAGGAGGGTTTGCCAGCGCGGCAGGCCGAAGAGGATGTTGGCGATTTTGCAGGCGGCGAGGTTGACCGAGGCCATGATGATGCAGTTGAAGAACAGGCCCAGGTAGACCGAGCGAAATCCGCGCACCACGGTGGCCGCCTTGCCGGAGTAACGGATCTCGTAGAACTCCAGGTCGGTCATCACCTCCGACCGCCGCCACAGCCGCGCATAGAAAAAGACGGTGGCCACGCCGGTCAGCACGAATGCCCACCAGACCCAGTTGCCGGCGACGCCGTGGCGCCGGACGATGTCGGTCACGAGGTTCGGGGTGTCGCTGCTGAAGGTGGTTGCCACCATCGAGAGCCCGGCCAGCCACCAGGGCGCGGCGCGGCCCGAGACGAAGAACTCGGAGGTGCTCCGGCCGGCGCGTTTGCCGAAGAAGAGGGCCGGCACGAAACAGACGAGCAACGAAACGACGATGATCAGCCAGTCAAGCCATTCGAGTTTCATGGTTCAGGCAGTGTTGGGATGACGGAATGGCGTTCAGCATGGCCAGACGCGGGTGAGCATTTCAAGGTGAATCAGGCTGCGGTTGGGGTCGCCGTGGTTTCCCGCGTCCCGGACCTGTGTGAGGGGTCCGTGGAGCTTTCCGTTCTTGTCAGCGCCCAGGGGGAGCGGTGATACTTGGCGCCGGCGAGATTTATGAAACCGGGCCGTGAGGATGTTGAACGCGGGTTGGGCGACGCGACGGTTTTTCGAACCACTCATTGGAGCGAGATAATGGCGGCGCGCCAGCCGGATGGCGAGAGGGCGGCGCGGGCCATCGCGAGTTTGTGCCAGACGTATTGGCCGCCCTTGTATGCCTTCATCCGGCGCAAAGGTCATGACGAGGAGGCGGCGAAAGATCTCACGCAGGAGTTTTTCGCGCGCGTGCTGGCCAAGGACTATTTTCGGCGGGCGGATCCGCAACGCGGCAAGTTTCGAACCTTCTTGTTGTCGGCATTGACCCACTTTCTGGCCAACGAATGGCACCGGGATCATTGTCAAAAGCGGGGAAACGGGCAGCCGACGATTTCGCTGGACGGTGAAATGGCGGAGTTCGACGGGGGACAGGAGTTATCCCATGATATGACGCCGGAGCGGTTATTCGACCGGCGGTGGGCGGAAACGTTGCTGGGCCGGGTGCTGGCGCAGTTGCGGCGCGAGTATGGGGTGGCGGGGCGCGGGCGTTTGTTCGAACGGCTGCGGCCTTATCTTGACGGTGCGGAAAGCCTCGAGTCGTATCGAACCGTGGCGTCGAGTGAGGGTTTGGAGCCCGGCGCGGTGAAAGTGCAGGTGCACCGGTTGCGACGGCGGTTCGGCGAATTGCTTCGCCAGGAGGTTGCGCGGACCGTTTCGCATCCGGGTGAGATTGACGGTGAGCTGAGGCACTTGTTGGCCGCGGTGGCGGACTGAGAGTCACTCGGGCTTCGCTTGCCGGCTCCGCCGGCTGGGAGATTCCAGCGGCCGAGGTGACGTTGAAGCGCGCCGGGGGTAGTGCGGTGACCCAAGTGGCATGAGCATATCCTTCACCTGTCCACGATGTGGGCGTCAGCGAGTGGCGATGCGGCCGGGCGAACATTGTCCGAGTTACCTGCTTCGGCTCGGTTTTCCAGGCGAGGGCTCCGAGGACGTTTTGGAGAGGCACCGGCCGGCGCCGTTTACGGGTCAGAAGTTTGGCCCGTATGAACTGCTGGAACGGTTGGGTGAAGGGGGGATGGGAACCGTCTACCGGGCGCGGCATGGTGAGCTTGGGCGTTGGGTTGCGCTCAAGCTGCTTTCCGGCGCGGGCTTTGCCTCTTCGCATCTGGTGGCGCGGTTTCATCTCGAGGCGCAAGCCGCGGCGCGGTTGGATCATCCACACATCATTCCGATCTACGAGACCGGCGAGGAGGCGGGCCAGCCTTATCTCGCCATGAAGTTGGTCGAGGGCCAGAGCCTGGACCGGCTCATTCGCCAAGGGCAATTCGAGTGGGGTCCGTCCGCGCGGGCGGTTCAGGTTCGGATTGCCGGGTTGCTGGCGACGGTGGCGGACGCGGTGCAATACGCGCATCAGCGCGGGGTGCTGCATCGGGATCTGAAATCGGCGAATATCCTGGTGGATGCGGCGGGCGAGCCGCATCTCACGGACTTTGGCATTGCCAAACTGGCGCAGGAAGAGAGTGGTTTGACGCGGACGATGGAATTGCTGGGGACGCCGGGGTACATGGCGCCGGAGCTTGCGGGGGACTCGACCGCTTCGGTTGCGTCCGATGTGTACAGTCTGGGGGTCATTTTGTACGAGCTGTTGACCGGGCATTTGCCGTTCGAGGCGAAAGGCACGGCGGAAATGTTGCGGCAGATCCGCGAAGTCGAGCCGCGCCCCCCCGCCGGGATCAACGCGGAAGTGCACCCGGATCTGCAGACGATCTGTCTGAAGTGTCTTGCCAAGGAACCTGACCGCCGTTATCCGAACGCCGCGGAATTGGCGGAGGATCTCCGGCGCTATATCCGCAACGAGCCGATCCAGGCGCGCCCGGCCTCGGCCCGGGAACGACTCTGGCGGTGGAGTCGGCGCAAGCCGGCGCTGGCGGCAACCCTGGTGCTGTTGGGGGTGGTTTCGGGGATCGGTCTGAGTGCGGTCTTTTGGCAATGGCAGAGGGCGGAACGGCTTTCCGCCGCCGAGGCGCGCGAACGTCAGCGGGCCGAATCGGCGCTGCAACAGTTGCGTCTCGATGGCGCGGACACGCTGCTGGCGGAGGGAGAAAACGCTTTGGCGATGGCGCATTTGGGGCAAGCGCTGCGTCAAACCCCGATCATTCCGGGGCAGCCTATCGGTTGATGTCGGCCCTGATGCACTCGGAAGTGCCGCTGCTCGTTCGAGAGTTCGACACGACCGATTGGGTCGAGTTCAGTCCGACGGGGCGGTGGTTGGCGACCGCGTCCTCAGCCGGGCAGATCCGCCTTTGGGAATGGCCAGGGAGCGTTTTAGTCTTTGAGTCTCCGGTCCTGGGTGCCCCGGTTGTGGCGCTGCGGTTCAGCTCGAGGGACGACCGATTGCTGGCCGCGTTCGAGAATGGCGCGGTGCACGTCTGGTCAACGGGGGGTGGGCGGATCCCGGAAACGGAACTGTTGAAGATCGAGGCGATTCGGCGCGCCGCATTCGATCCGGGAGGCCAGCGATTGGCTGCGATCCAGGCGGGCGGAGACGTGCGGGTCACCGAACTGATCAGTGATGGTTTGCGGCGGCCGGTGCTGCCGCATCCTGCCCCGGTCGAGCAGGTCGGTTTTTCGCCGGAAGACGGTCGTCGGCTGTACACCGTCGATCAGGAAGCGTCGGTCTGGGTCTGGCAGGCAGCCAGCGGGAAGCTCGAGGTAGATCCGTTGCGCCATGATGCGGCGGTGGTGCATGCCGAATTCGATGGGAACGGGCGACGATTGTTGACGGCCTTGGCCGATGGAACGGCGTGGCTTTGGGATCTCGAGAATCGCCGGGCGACGGTCAGTCCTTACACCCACCAACACCCGCTGACCGTCGCGCGATTCAGTCCGCAAGCGGATCGGATCGTCACGGCCTCGTGGGACGTGACGGCTCGGATCTGGCGCATACCCGCTGAGGCGCCGGTGGGAGAGCCAATGCGGCATCGGCATTGGGTCATGGATGCGGCGTTCAGCCCTGATGGCCGGCGAGTGTTAACGGCCTCGGAGGATGGGACCGCGCGGCTTTGGGATGCGGATACGGGTGAGCCTCGGGCTCAACCCATGTGGCATCCGGAGCCGCTGCGGACCGCCGGCTTCAGCCCGGACGGGCGTTGGGTCGCGACGACGTGCGCGGATGGCTCGGCGCGGGTCTGGGATGTGCGTTCGAGACTCGAGGTTCTCCCGGCGCTGCGTCATTCGGGTTGGATTCGGTTTGCGCAATTCAGCCCGGACGGCCAGCGGATTTTGACCGCTTCGGCGGATGGCTCGGCTCGTCTATGGGAAGCCGGGACCGCGCGTCCGCTCACACCGTATTTGCGCCACGAGCAGGGCATCTGGTCGGCCTGTTGGAGCCCGGACGGTCAGAGTTTTGCCACTGCGGCTCGGGATGGTTTGGTGCGGCTTTGGCGTGCCGCGGATGGAGAGCCATGGACGGCACCTCTGGAGCACAATCAAGCCGTGCGGGTGGTGGCCTACAGCCCGGACGGGCGACAGCTGTTGACCGGCACCCATGGTGGCAGTGTTCACCTCTGGGAAGTGGCTAAGGGGCGGCACCTGGCGGAACTGATGCGGCACGAGCAGCCGATTCTGGCCGTGGCATTCAGTCCGGACGGTGGGCGCGGGGTGGCGGCCTGTGAGGATGGTTCGGTCCAGTTGCTGGGCACAAGCGGTGAGTTGAGGGCGTTGGGGGTGCTGAAGCACCGGCGTTCCGTTTGGGACGCGCGATTCAGTCCGGATGGCCGGTGCCTTGCAACCGCGTGCGCCGACGGCACCGGCACTCTCAATCAGTCGGCCAGCTTCTCGAGCGGCGCCGAACGCAACGTCGTCTGGACAGTGCCCCCTGACGCCCTGGCCGACTCGACACTGACGCTCACGGCCCAGGCCGCCGACGAACTCGGCGTCGCGTCCGATCCGGTCACCATTGACCGCGGCATCTCCGATGGCACCGCGCCGGCCATCGAAATCCTCAGCCCAGCCGCCGGAACGTTGCTGGATCCCGCGGAGCCGCTCGAATTAGCGGTGCGCTCGAGCGACAACAGTGCTTCGTATCGGCTCGACCTCGCCCTCACCGGCGGACTCGTTACTAACGAAACCCAGACCGTTGAGGCGATTCCCAATACCACTGTCACCAACACCTTCACCCTTTCACTCACTGGCACCGCCACGACCACCGGGACCCTCACCACTACCGTGACCGCCACCGACGCCGTCGGCAACCACGCCGGCGCCTCGCGCAACTTCCAGTTGCCCGACACGCGGCCACCCATGCTCCTCACTACCCTGCCGGCCTCGGGCGCCACCAACCAATCGCTCTGGACCGAGCGCATCGTCGTCGACTTCAACAAAACCCTCGCCACCGCCAGCATCTCGACCAACACCATCCTCTTCACCAACAATGCCGGGCTCACTGTCGGCTACACCGTGACCCAGGACAGCGACCGCCGGCGCGTCCTCCTCTGGCCTGAACTGCCGCTCAAACCGGGCGTCACTTACACCAACCTCATCCTCCCGGGCCTCACCGACACCAGCGGCAACCCCGTCGTCGACGCCGACAGCCAGCCCCTCACCGCCGACGGTCTGCCCGTCACCTTCACTACCGCCGCCCTGCTCGAGGTCAGCCCGGTCCAGGATGCCTGGGTCGTGCCCGGCCAGCGATTCCCCGCCGAAGTCATCTTCGAGCGGGGTTTCGGCGCCGCGCTCTTCCGCTTCACGCTCAATACCAATGCCCCTCAAGACACGGCCTCTTCAGTCGCGGCCACGAATGCGCTGGCCATCCTGCAACTTCCCCAGGACGCCACCACCGCCACCCTCACCATCACCGCCCATCCGTCCCATCCGTCGCATCCCATCGCCCAACTCTCCCTCACCCTCCGCGACCACGACCTGGACGACGACGCTGACGGCTACTCCAACGGCTTCGAAGCCGACCGCGGCATGGACCCCTTCACCCCGGATCTGGATGCAGAAGACTTCGACAACGACGGCCTCACCAACGACCAAGAACGCACCCTGGGCACCGACCCCGGCAACCCCGACACCGACGGCGACGGCGTCCCCGATAACCTCGAAACCCTCCCCTGCGGCGACCAGGCCGAACCGCCCACCCTCGATCCCCTCGATCCCATCGAGGTCGTCGAGCAATCGCTCACAAACTTGTTGGTCACCGCCCGCGATCCCAACGGTAACCTCGCCGGGTTCAAACTCGGCACGCTCCCCGGGTTCGGCTTCACCAGCACCCGCGCCGAATTCTTCAACCTCAGTTTCAGTCCATCCGGCCTCGCCAGCATCGATTTCAACGCCACGCCGGCCTATGTCACCAACTTCCCGGCCATCAACTACTCAGATAGTGCCGGTGCCTGGTGGCCCGGCGACCAGGTCGACCGCTTCGCCGCCCGGTTCACCGCCGTCCTCATCATCGCTACCAACGGCCCCTACACCTTCTACCTGAACAGCGACGATGGCTCGGCCCTTTACCTCAACGGCCAATTGGTTGTGAACAACGACGGCGATCATGCCACACTGGAACGATCCGCCGCCCTTGATCTCGCCACCGGCACCTACAGCTTCGAGGTCCGTTTCTACGAAAACGGTGGCGGTGCCTTGCTTCAGGTCTCCTGGAGTGGACCCGACATACCCAAGCAACTCCTCTCCACCGATCCCCAAGGCCAATGGTTCGAGCTCGCCTGGGCCGAATCCGGCACCGGCCTCTACACCCTCCCGAACCGCACCTCGGTCGCCGAAGCCAACCTCCGCCTGCGCAGCGGCTTCGTCGGCACCTCAATTGTCGAACTTATCGCCTTCGACGCCGATACCCTCACCGCCACTCAACAGGTCACCGTCGTCACCCTCGCCGACCTTGATCTCGACGGCATCCCCGACCGCGATGATCCCGACCTCGACGGCGACGGCATCTCGAACGAAGACGAAATCGCCGCCGGCCTCGACCCGCGAAATCCCGACACCGACGGCGACGGGATCCCCGATGGGATCGACCGCTTCCCACTCGCACCCAATCGCGCGCCGATTGCCGGCTTAGGCCAGCCCGGTGGCGCGTTGGAATTCGACGGCGCCAATGACTTCGTCTTTGCCAACAACCCTGCCTTCTCCACCACCGGTAACCTGACCGTCACTGCCTGGTTTTATAACACCGACACCGCGTTCTCCGATGGCTATGCCAACTACCTCATCTCGAAGGGCAATAGCGACATTCCGTACAACGATTACTACCTGGTCATCTACCCCGATCGCAGCGTCGCCTTCGTTATCGTCGACTCGGCTCAGGTCGCCTACTCGGTCCGGTCCGCTCCGCTCAGCAACACCTGGCACCACGTCGCCGGCGTCTTCGACTCCGACCAGTCCCAACTCACGCTGCTGGTTGATGGCCGCGTGGTCGCTCAGGCCGCCGCCGACGGCCCGCTCCGCAGTTTCAACCACAACCTCTTCATTGGCGACTGGAACGGCAACAGCACCTGGCACTTCTGGAAAGGTCGCATCGACGAAGTCACCCTTTGGAACCGTCCCCTCAGCGCCGCCGAAGTTCACCAAACCATGGCCGGCCAACTCACCGGAAACGAGCCCGGCCTCGTCGCCTGGTGGCCCTTCGAGGAAGGGACCGGCCTCACCACCACCAGCGCTGCTCCATCCGCCATCACGGCCTCGCTTGGCAACGGCAATGCCAACGCCGCACCGACCTGGTCCGAGGGTGACCACACCTTCACCCGCGTCTCGACCACCAGCAGCACCACCCAGATCAATATCGCCTTCACCGGCTCCGATCCCGATGGCGATCCGCTGACCGCCATCGTCACCACCTTGCCCGCCGCCGGACGCATCTTCCAAACCCCGGACGGCACCACCCGCGGCGAACCCATCACCACCGTCCCCACAACCGCCACGGATCCCAACTGGCGACTCATCTACGTCCCCGCCCGCGGAATCGATGCCCTCGACACCGTCACTTTCCGTCTCTCCGACGGTTACCTCCTCTCCGATACCGGGCACGTGATCATCGACGTCACTGCCGACTACTCGGCTGACACCGACGCCGACGGCTTGCCCGACGGCTACGAAGCCGCCTATGGCCTCGCCCCCGAATACAACGACGCCAACGAAGACGCCGACCTCGATGACCTCACCAATCTCGAAGAGTACATCCTCGGCACCGATCCCCGAAACCGCGACACCGATGGCGACGGTCTCACCGACAGCCAGGAAATCGTGCTCGACACCGATCCTTTCAACCGCGACACCGACGGCGATGGTCTGCCCGATGGCTCCGATCCTGACCCGACCGAGGTCACCCCGGGACTGACGTTTGACGGCGAAACCAGCTTAACGCTCGTCGAAGGCGATTCCACCAACCTCGTCTTCGTCGTCGAATCCGCCGTCGCGCCGATCGCGCTGGTCGATTATTCGCCCACCAACTTGCCACCGGCCTTCGTCTCTATCCGCAGTTTGCAGTTCACCAACACCTCCTCGAGTGGCCTGGCCATCCTGACGCTCGCCCTCAATCCCCTCCACGCCGCCGCCGGCACGCATCGCATCACGCTGCGCACCGCCTCCGCCGACGGCCTCTCCGGCACCTTCGATCTCGACCTCACCATCGAAGAGAACCCGGCCCTCCTGGCTACTTATTGGCTCTCGCCGGTCAACGGCAACTGGAACGACGCCGCCAAATGGAGCCACGGCATCCCCGACGCCGACCACGTCTCCGTCATCGATGCCGAAGGGCCCTCACCCTACACCGTCACCATCAATGCCGCCGTGACCAGCCCCGGGTTGGTCCTCGCCGCTACTAACGCCACCCTGTCGCTGTCGCAAGACACCGTAATCGACAAACCCATCGAGCTGCGCGCCGGCAGGTTCAACCTCCCGGCGAATCGCACCCTCACCATCCACGGTCCGCTGGCGAACCGCGGTGCCTTCTTGATGACCAGCCGGGACGTGAACACCACCCTCAATGGTTCGGGCTGGCTCGAGAACGCCGGTCTGCTCCAAATCAACGCGCAGGGCATGGGCGGCGGGCTCGCGCACGTGTACCTCCCCGTGAACATCCCGGCTGGCGGACAGATCCTGGTGAGAACCAACGCGGGACTGATCTTCCGCGCCGGCGCCCCCGTCACGCTGGCTGGGTCGCTCGAACTCCAGTCCGGTGGGCGGCTCCTGATGCACGAGGATCCGCGGCACGACCTGCGGTTGCTGGCCGGCAGCCAGGTGCTGGGGCAGGGGACGCTCGAACTGCACCAGGCCAACCACCTGGTGCTCGAGCCCGACACAATGCTGCCGTTTCCGGTCGAGCTCAACGGCACCGGTCGGATCACTGGGCCCGGGCTCCTCACGCTTCTGGGCACCCACACCCTGGCCGGGACGTATGATGTGCCTATCGAAGTGCCGACCGGGTCCAGCGCCCGGATCAATGGCGCCACCTTGACCAATAGTGTCGTCGTCCAGCCCGGTGCCACCCTCCAGATCCTGAACAACCAGACGCTGACCCTGCACAACACCCTCACCAACCTTGGAACTTTCCTCATGAACAGCCGCGACGTGAATACGTATCTGGGCGGCTCGGGCCGGATCGAGAGCCCTGGCCTATTCCAGATCGACGCCCAGGGTGGGGGCGGTGCCTGGGCGAACATCTATCTGCCGGTGAATATCCCGGCCGGCGGCCAGATCCTGGTCCGAGCCAATGCGTATCTCGGCTTCCACTCCGGCAGCCGGCTCGATCTCCACGGCACCGCCGAAGTCCAAACCGGCGCTTTGCTCTATCTTTGGAGCGAATCGCCGGTTCGTGAGTTGGCCCTCTACGACGGTGCGTTGCTCACCGGCGCCGGGACCGTCCGTATTTATGGCGCGAATATCCTTGCAGTGAACGGCACCGCCACCAGCGCCGTCGCCCTGCTTGATCTCGTCGACTCGAGTCAGGTCACCGGCTCTGGCACCCTGACCATCGCCGACGGTTCGACCTGGCAGATCAATAACAACATCACCATCCCCGGTTCTGTGATCGTCCATGGCACCTTCAAGCTCACCGCCAACTCGGTGACCGTCACCGTCCAGGGAACCCTGGTCCTTGAGGCCAACGGCACCATCAACAACCCCGGCACCTTGCGCGTAGGCGAATTCATCGACAACGGCGGCACCCTCATCGGCAATCCTCCGCTGGTGATTGGCCCGCAAAGCGTGCGGATCGACTCCATCGAGTTGATCCCTGGCAGCCCCTTGCTACTCCAGCCGCGGAGCCACCTCCCGGGTGCTCTCACCGTCATCCTGCGCTGGCAGGCCGCGCCGGGCCAGAGTTTCAACATCGAAGCCAGTTCCGATCTCATGGCCTGGACGGATATCGCCGCGGACATCGCCGAGATCGAGCCCGGAGTCTATCAAGCTCGATTGACGGTCGCAGGTTGGCCGGACGGTTTCTTCCAACTCAAAAGCTTCCCGGCGCAGGTTGGCGATCCCAGTGGTGGACCCCGGTTTGAGCCCCGCCTCCAGCATCCCTACCATCCCAGGTAAGAAATCGGGAAACGACCGGATACCGTCACTCGATTTCCTTCAAGCGGACATTCTTGAATTCCACCCACATCGGTTTGCCGCCATGGAGCTGAAAGGCGAGCACACCCTCTTTCAAGGCCAGTTGCGGATCGTTGTCGGTAAAATCCAGGATCAGCCGGTTGTTCAGATAGTGCTGGATCCGGGGACCGCGAGCGATGATCACCACCTCGTTCCAGTCGTCGAGCCGAAAGAGCTCGAGAAATCCCGCCTGATCGATAAGCGTTCCGGTGATGGTTTTCTTGCCGTCCGCTCCCCAAACGGCCTTTTCGCCGACCAGGCAGATCCGGCCGCGTTTGCCGCCTTCGTCGTAGATGAACCCGGAAACGCTGGGCAACTGGTTTTCGTTTCGGATCTCGTGCTGATACCCGCGGACCACCCAGGCGTTTCGGACCTGGCCGTCGGTAATGTGCTTCGACCGGTACTGGATGCCCGAGTTGTTCGCGGCATTGCAGCGAAACGACAGGCGCAGCTCAAAATCCTTCGGCGCGCCATCCTTCCAAATGATGAAGGTATTGCCCTGGGCGGGATGCTCGACGGTGGTCTCGCCGCGGAGCGCGCCGTTACTCACGGACCATAACCGGGGATCGCCGTCCCACCCGGTGAGGTCCTTTCCGTTGAACAATGTTTTCATCCCGGCCGGTTCCGGCGGTGCGGCCTGCGGCGCGTCAACCGCCAGGGTGTTGAATGCGAACGATGCCGCGGCGACAAGGATCAAGTTACGAATCATAAATCCATGGGGGTTGATTTTTACGTGTGGTGGGAACATGCCGCAAGGGCAGGGGACCCTTCAAGTGGATTCCTGTCCCGCATGCGTGTCGTCGAGAATGCGGTTGCCCGGGGATTCACCTTTTGACAGGCTCTCCCCCGTGCACCGATTCCGCCTTCGCGTAGCGTTTCAAACCGCCCTGATCGCGCTGCTGTTGGTTGTCGCCATGGGCAACGCCAGCGCGGCAGCCCAGCCCACCGTCGACGCCATCGTGACCTCCGGCGAGTTGGGCTTCGAGGAGATCCTCTTCGTCAAACGCAAGCCTTACTCCTCGGATCACTACTATACCGATATCAACAACGGAACGAGCCCCGACCGCTTCGTCCCCGAAAACGGCATCTACAGCTACAACCTCCGCACGCAGTCGGAGCGCGCCGTGGTCACCGCCGCCCAACTGCCCGGGGGAAAGGGCTTGATCGGCAAGATCAGCCTGTCGTTCGACGCCCGCAAAGTCGTGTTCGATTTTCGGGAGCACCCGGGTGCCGGGTTCCGCATCTGGGAAGTGGGCACCGACGGGACGGGATTACGCCAGGTGTCGTTCCCGCCGGACGACGAGGCGGACAAGGCGGCCCGCTGGAGTCCAGGGTGGCACACGGACGACGTTCACCCCTGCTACCTGCCGGACGGCCGGATCATCTTCTCCTCGACCCGCAGCGAGCACACCGTGCTCTGTGGTGGTTCCGCCCATCTGGTGGCACCGACACTCCACCGGATGAAACCCGACGGCACCGAAGTCGAACCGTTGACGAAGAGCCCGGTCAGCGAATTCTGTCCCGTGGTGCTCGACGATGGCCGCGTCATGTATCATCGCTGGGAGTACATCGACAAGGGCGCCCGCGTCGCCAAGACCATCTGGTCCATGAACCCCGATGGCACCCGGCCCCAGGAACTCTTCGGGCTCGCGGAGGACACGACCACGGTTTACATGTATCCGCAGCCGTTGCCGGGCGGAGATCATCGCCTGGTTTGCGTTGGCACGTGCCATTTTCCGCAAGGCGGCTGTGTGGGGACCATTCTGCTGGTGAACTACGGCGCCGGCTTGCGCGTGCGCGGTCCGGATCCCGACCAGGCCGATTACCTCCAGGGGGATCCGCGTTATCCCGTCAGCAACCTCACGCCGCATGTGTTCATCCAGCGCCGGACGGAGCCCGGCTGGCATTTCCAGACCGAAGCGGGCGGCTATGTCCATGATCCCACGGGCCGCCAGGGGCACCTTTACACGCATCCGTTTCCGGTGAATGACCGGCAGTTCCTGGTGTCGTACAAGGTCAATCCCTCCGACCATTATCAGGATGTCGCCAACGCCTACGCTTTGTACCTCCTGGATGTCAACGGCGGTCACCGCGCGATTCATGCAGACCCACAGCTGTCGTGCTGGCACCCGTTGCCCCTGGTCGCGCGCAATCTCCCGCCAGCTGTGGAATGTGCCCGAGATCCGCAATACGCCGCCAGGGACCAGGCGGTCTGTGTCGTGGCCGATGTCCACCAGGGCATGGAAGGGGTCGAACCCGGCACGGTCAAATGGCTGCGGATCAATGAAGCGTTGCCGCGGTATTGGTCCACCAGCCGGCGTTGGGAACCTTCTCTGAGCAGTTCCAGTTGGAAGGGCGCCCTCTGGCCCCGCGTGCAGTGGGGCGTCGTGCCGGTTGAAGCGGACGGTTCGGCTCAGTTCGTGGTGCCGGCCAATCGCAGCATCTTCCTGCAGGCATTGGATGGGGACTTCCGGGAAATCCAGCGCGAGCGGACTTACGTGAACTATGCGCCCGGTGAAATGCGTTCGTGCACCGGTTGCCATGGGCAATCCCACCGCACGGTAGCCGCGGGCGCGTCCCCTTTGTTGCTCGCGCTCAAACGGTCGCCAAGCATACCCGAGGCGCAACCGTGCGATCGGGTTGAGCAGGGTGGAGACGGCCTGGCGGGCCAGGTCATTCATTATCCGACCGACATCCAACCGATCTTCGACGCCAAGTGTGTCTCCTGCCATGGTCCGGATGAACCGGCCGGCGGACTGCGGTTGACCGGTGAAACCACGCTCTATTACAACACTTCCTACGAGCAACTCGCCAGCAAGGAACTGGCTGGTCCCCTGATCTCCGAGTTCACCTCGTTCCATCGCGGTGATCAGGGCAACTACAACGGTGCTTACCTGCCACCCCTCAGCCTGGGATCGCCCAAGAGCTCACTGATGGCACTGCTCACCGACCGGGACCATCCGAAGAACGCGGATGACGACCATTCCACCATGCTGACAGACACCGAACTGATGATCCTGAGCCGTTGGGTGGACAGCAATTACCAGTACTACGGCAGCTATTTCGGCC
This sequence comes from Verrucomicrobiota bacterium, assembly GCA_023383055.1. Taxonomy (GTDB): domain Bacteria; phylum Verrucomicrobiota; class Verrucomicrobiia; order Limisphaerales; family JAHDYP01; genus JAHDYP01. Next base: position 47,645 of record JAHDYP010000036.1, read on the forward strand.
GGCATCACCCGCAGTGGACCAACCCGGATCCCCAAAACCCGGCTTACGACCCCGCCGATTTCAGGCGCAAAGCCAGCTTCGCGGAAGCGATCGGTTTCCTCGCGCCGGCGTGGCATCGGTAGCCCGCAGGTTGCCCAGGTGGCGCAGCCGAAACCGAGGTGCTGGCTCTTTCCGAAGGCCGCGTGGTTGTGGAAAGCCTCGCCGCCCGCGGTCACGCCGTGCTCGCTCTTGAACCCAACGCCAGCGCCGGCTGCCCAGCCTGCCGAACCGCGTGCTCGACCCGCGCGCATTCCCCCATAGCTGCGGCCGTATTGCGCATCTTGCTGTCAATCAGCAGCTACCGCTCGACAAACAGGGTGACAGGTTCATGGTCGCTCACTCACTCGTCACACAGGGTGACAGGTTCATGGTCGCTCACTGGAGGAATGCGAGTATTGGCCGGCATTGCTGGGGTTCTGATTTCACCCGATGCTCAAGGCGCGGCCAGCGGCATGAGAACGACCAGCGCACCCGTCGCGCCCCCTCTCCCCGTGAGGGGCGAGG
>JAHDYP010000037.1:0-36470 GCA_023383055.1 Verrucomicrobiota bacterium
CGCGTTTGCGTTGTGCTCGGCTCAGAACCGCATCCGTGGGGTGGACGCAACATTTCCGCCGCCTTGCGGACAGTCCCGTAGTTCAACCGCGAAAGAACGCCCGGATTCATTTTCGGGAGACGTGGGTTCGATTCCCATCGGGCGCGCTTATTTGGACGGGCCGTTGAGTTTGCGTTATCGGTGAAGCGGGCAACCGCGAGCGGGTTCAAATCCCGCCCCAGCTGCCAGATGGCTGGGTTCCCAACTCGTCTCTTGTCCGTCCTCGTGGCCGTGCGCCAGCACTTTCAGCGGGCCGAAGATTGTGGGTTATCACCTCTGTTGGTTGGCGGTTCGAATCCGCCCTCGCGTTCGGCGCGAGTAGCTCAATTGGATAGAGCACCAGTCAACATCCACTCTCGCTCCTTGCCCGCTCGCACTTTTGATGGGCCGAAGTTGTGGGTTATCGCATGTAATTGGTTCGACTCCAGTGGCCGGCTCCATGTGCCGGCCTAGCTCAACGGTAGAGCAGCCCCCGCATTTGTTTGCGGGGTAACTCCACGGCGTCCCTTGCCCATCCAGCTTTCTGCGGGCCGAAGAACATGGGTTATCACTTCAAATGACCAACCCCACGTTCACCAACTTGTCCGTAGTTCCACACCACACACCCGTGCCGGGAGTTGGCGGCGCGCACAACGAAAAGGAGGCCAATATGGCTATCAACTATGCAAAGCTCTTCAACCGCCGGGTCACGCCGCAGTCGCAGCCGATCCCGGGTTCGACCCAGGGCCGCAACTCGGCCGGCGGCTACTCGTGGGCAGTGGATGACTGGGCGCGGTTCGACCGCTTCCTGATTCTGGGTGCCGAGGGCGGAACGTATTACATCGGCGAACGCGATCTCGTGAAGCAGACCCACGATGCGGTGGTCCGCTGCATCAAGGCGGACGGTGTTCGCGCCGTGAACCGCATCATTGAGATCAGCGACAGTGGTCGCGCGCCGAAGAACGATCCGGCCATCTTCGCCCTGGCGTTGGTATCCGCTCATGGCAATGCCGAAGCCAAGGCACTCGCCTTCCAGAACCTGAGCAAGGTCTGCCGCATCGGCACGCACCTGTTCCACTTCGCGGAGTATGTGAACGCTCTGCGCGGTTGGGGTCGCGGTCTCCGCAACGCCGTGGGTCGCTGGTATGTCAGCCGCGAGGCTGACGACTTGGCACACCAGGCCGTCAAGTATCAGCAGCGCGACGGTTGGTCCCACGCGGACCTACTCCGCCTTGCCCACCCGAAGGCATCGAGCCGTGAACACGAAGCGGTTTTCCGCTGGATGCTCAACGGCGCGGATGCTCTGGGTGAACGCGAAGTGAAGCGTAAGATTTGCGGGGAAGACCGCGTGGCAAAGTATTCCGCAGTCGGTGGGCTGCCGAAGTTCATTGGAGCCTTCGAGCAGGTGAAGCGCGCCACGAACGTCATCCAGGTCGTGAAGCTCATTGACGAGTTCAACCTGCCGCGTGAAGCCATCCCGACGCAGTGGCTCAACGAAGCCAAGGTATGGGAAGCCTTGCTCGAACGAATGCCGATGACGGCGATGATCCGCAACCTCGGCAAGATGACGAGCATCGGTCTCGTTCAGCCGTTCAGTGACGCGGCCAAGACGATTGTCCGCAAGCTGGGGGACGAAGCGTTGCTCAACCGCGCTCGCATTCATCCGCTGGCGGTGTTGATCGCCGAAAAGGTGTACGCGCAGGGCCGGGGTGATAAGGGCTCGCTCACTTGGAAGCCGGTGTCGAAGGTCATCGATGCGCTGGACGCGGCGTTCTACGCCACATTCCAGAACGTTGAGCCGTGCGGCAAGCCGGTGCTCCTGGCACTGGACGTCAGCGGTTCGATGGACGGATCGAAGATTGTCGGTTCGTGCCTCACGGCACGCGAAGCCAGCGCCGCGATGGCGCTGGTCACCGCCGCGACGGAGCCCGAATGCGAGATCATCGCGTTCTCGGCGCCGGCCGGGGGCGGCTACGGTGGCATGCATGGTGGCGGAGAGCCTGGGATCACCCGCGTGACGCTGTCGCCCCGCATGCGCCTCGACGACGTCATTAAGCGGATCCAGGCCATCCCCATGGGTGGAACGGACTGCGCGTTGCCGATGGCCTGGTCCCGCCGCAACCGGCTGAAGGTGTCGGGATTCATCACCTACACGGACAGTGAGACTTGGGCGGGCAACATCCACCCGGCGCAGGCGCTGCGTCAGTATCGCAGCGAGTTCGTCGGCGACGCGAAGGCAGTCGTTGTGGGCATGACCTCCAACGGCTTCACGATCGCCGATCCGAACGACCGCGGCATGCTGGACGTGGTCGGCTTCGACACGACGGCACCCGCCGTGATCGCGGACTTTGTCCGCAACAGCTAATCAACGCGGGCGGAGGCGAACGCTTCCGTCCGCGCTTTCCACTTTCGTCCCGTTGGCCGACCAGTGAAAGGAAGAAGGTGGGAAGGCAGAAGGAAGAAGTCCGAATCGTCAGAGCGCGAGCGAGTCAATTCCACATTCTTCATTCATCCTTCTGCCTTCTGCCTTCGCTCAGGCATCCGTGGTGAAATTATGATCATCCTCCGCTTCGAACGGAGAGTTTGCAGGTGGGAGTCCTGCCGGATGCACCAATTGACGGGCATGTGGTTCAACCCGAATAGCACAGGGTCCAGACTCAGAATCTGGCAGCCTTGGGAGTGCAAGTCTCCCCACGCCGACCAATCTGGAATGTCCACCGGTCAAGCGCGCCGGGCCTGTTTGCTAAACAAAACAGTGTGTGCCTTCGGGCAAGTGGTGCAAGTCCAGCAACTCCGGGTGGGGGCTCCATCCAATTTGCTCGCGTAGCCCAATGCAGAGGGCGTTTGCACGCGGCCAATGACGTCGAGAACGTCGCCATGATGGCCGTGCGCCAGCACCAGGTGCAAGTCCTGCCGCGAGCATCATCATGGGCCTGCAAGCATTAAAGTGATGCAACGGACTTTTAATCCGTAGAACAGGGCGCGTTACCCTGGCGGGCCACCAATGTCATTGCCTCGTGGTGTAACACGCAGCATTCCGGGTTTTGACCCCGACGATCTTGGTGCGAATCCAAGCGAGGCAGCCAATCACCGCCGTTCAACAAAGAGCAAACACCGAAACGTGAATCGTGAAACGTGATGCGTGATGCGTGATGCGTGAAAAGGGCCGTGTGACGGCGGAATCACGTTTCACGATTCACGTTTCACGTTTCACGCATCACGAGACAGTTATGTCCGACATCCTGAACAAGACGATCGTGCTGGTGCTCAACCGCAACTGGCAGGCGATCAACATTCGCACGCCACAGGACGCCTTCTGCCAGATGGCTAGGAACGTGGCCACGGGCCTGGACATCGAAGGCGAGAACCATATCCGGCCCGTCACCTGGGAGGAGTGGATCACCCTGCCGATCCGCGAAGGCGACAACGCTGTGCACACTGCCCGCCGGGCGATCCGCGTGCCGACGGTCATTGTGGCGGTGAACTTCGCTAAGGTGCCGAAGAAGCGCCCGAAGCTCAGCGCCCGCAACGTCCGCGAGCGCGACGGCAATCGCTGCCAATACACCGGCCGCTTGCTGCATCCGCACGAGGGCAGTCTCGATCACGTCGTGCCCCGCTCGCGCGGTGGCCCGGACACGTGGGAAAACCTGGTCTGGTCCGCGAAGGACGTGAACCAGCGCAAGGCCGACCGCCTCCCGCACGAGGCCGGTCTCAAGCTGCTCACTGTCCCGCGTGCGCCAAAGGAACTGCCGGTGACGGCGCTCCTGCGCAACCCCCACGGCCTGGCCGAGTGGAAACTGTTCCTCAATGACAAGGCATAGCCTTGACCCAAATCGGGAGGGCGGGCGTCAAAGCTCGCTCTCCCCATTGATTATCAGCAGACTGGTAACGCTATGGGCGCCACGCACGACGAATTCATCAAGTTTCCCCGCACGCCACACTTGTTCGGCTCCAGAGGGACGGATGACGACAAGCACCTTGGGCGGGAGGAGTCCGGGGCGTTCATCACGGACCCGTCGTTGATTGTGGAAGAGAAGACTGACGGAACGAACGTCGGCATCCATTTCACGGCACATGGTCGGATGGTCCTGCAGTGTCGTGGGCACGAGATCGCCGAGGGGACCCCAATCGTTGCCGATGCGCGAGCGCATGGTGTTCTCCATATGGCCCCACAGATTGACGATTTCAGGATTGGCGTCGCGCCAGCGCCAAACGAAATCCTGGGCAGCCAGCGCGTCGAATCCGGCTTTTTTCCGCGAATCGGTCGCCGCCAACGCCGTATCCAAGAGACAGGGCCGCCTGCCATGCCGTGGTGAGGTATTCAGCAAACGACCCAGTGACGGGGCAGAGCACCGCAGCCGTACGTCATGTCTGGGCGATCCCCCGCAGCACGGGTTTTGTCGCGATCGTAATGACGGGTCCCGCATCAGGGGAGGACTCATCCGACAGCATTTTCCAGAGGATCATCTCGGATGTGCGTATTCACTGGCCTGCTGAGCAGGCTAGTTCTTGCGTCATCCTCCCGACCATAAACACCGGGTGGACAACCGTGTTCCCGCACAGGGGACTTCCCTGCCTCGCCGAAGTTCTCGACAAAGGCGGGTCACCCCATCAGTTCACGCCCATGTCAGGCGCACACCAGGACCGCCGCGGAATACACCTCGTCCGCCCGCGGAATCCGCTCCGAGTAAATGAACTCGCCCGTCCGCGCGTTGACGCAATTGGCGATCCCGGTGCTGTCGTTCATCCAGTAGAGGTGTCCGGTGTGATAGATCGGCGAGGAGACGTTCGAGCCATTCTTGCCCGTCCGCAGCTTGTGGGTGGCCGTGACGTCGCCGCGTCCGCCGGCCCGCACCGCCAGCACGTCGCCGCTGCGCCCGCCCGTGCAATAAATCACCCCGTCGTGTGCGACCGCGCTGGGCACCATGTACCAGCGGATGCCTGTGGCACAGTTCCAAAGCTGCCGCCCTGTGGCCGGATCGTACGCGAGAATCTGCTGGGGGATCGACACGCTGAGTTCGGTGCCGCCGTTCACCGGCACGAGCAATGGGGTGTTCCAGGCCTCTTGGATGCCGCCGGTTCGCCAGACTTCCCGCCCGGTCCGCCGGTCCAGCGCCACCAACGAGCCGCTTTCCGTGCTGGCGTTGACGATCACCAAGTCCCGGAAGAGCACCGGCGAGGCGGTGGCAGCTGATGTCAAGCCGGTGTTCCTAGTTTTCTGGCTGCCATGGAACAGTTATGAGGACGTTGGCAGTTTCACCTCGATCATGTCCCTGGCGGGCACGCCAAGCATCGAGTTCGATTACCGCGCCCACGCTCAGTTCAAAATGAATTGCGGCGATGATCTCGGCCATGAATGATGCCTGATCGATTCACGATGAAACTCATCCGATTCCTGCCCCTGCTGACCGCCTGTGGCGTTTGCGCCCTGGCCGCCATCGATCCGATCGAATCCGGTTTTGTCGATCCGCCGGATCAAACCAAGCCCTGGTGCTATTGGTATTGGATCAGCGATAACCTGTCGAAGGAAGGCATCACCCGGGATCTCGAGGCCATGGCGCGCGTCGGCATTGGCGAGGCCTTTGTCGGCAACATCTTTCTCGAGGACGTGCCGGCGGGCAAAGTCAAGGTGCTTACCGAGGAATGGTGGGGCCTGGTCGAGCACGCCATTCGTGAGGGGGGGCGGGTGGGGGTGAACATCGGCATGTTCAACTGCCCCGGCTGGAGCCAGTCGGGTGGTCCCTGGATCGGGCCGGAACAGGCGATGCGGCGGTTGGCGTTCGGTGAGACCCGGCTCCGGGGTCCGGCGCGGTTCAGCGGCAAGCTGCCGGCTCCCGCCGAGCCGTTCCAGGACGTGGCGTTACTCGCTTTCCCGGTCCCAACCGCCGATGCCGACACGCTGGCGGACCGTGCGCCACGGGTGATTTGCACGCCGCCGGTGGCCGAGGCCGGCAGCATCGCGGATGGGGATGCCAAGACGTCGATCGCCTTCCCGGCCGGCGCTGGCCGTGGCGGCAATCCGTTCACGGTCGAGTTCGAGTTGGCAGAACCGTTCACCGTGCGTTCGCTCGAGATCGTGCCCGCCGAGGAGGCGTTTGGTGCTCAGGGTGAATTCCAGGTGGCGGAAACGGACGGTGGCTGGCGGACCGTCCGCCGATTCAAGTGCGACCGCTCCAACATGTCGACTGGCGTGGGCTTTCTCCCCCGCGGCGCCGTGGCGATTTCTTTCCCGGAGGTGACCGGGTGGAAGTTTCGCGTCGTGTTCACGGGCGGCTACGGCAGCGCCACGCTTCGACTGGCGGAGATCAGCCTGTCCGGCGCGGCGCGGCTCGAGGCGTTTATCGAGAAGCAACTGGGCAAGATGCATCCCACGCCGTTGCCGATGTGGGACACGTATCTCTGGCCGACCCAGCCGGAGCCGGAGACAGCCGGACTGACCATTCCGGCGGACGGCGTGCGGGATCTGACCTCGCGCCTGGCGGCCGACGGCACCCTGACCTGGAACGTGCCGTCCGGCGAATGGATCCTGTTGCGATCGGGGATGGCCCCCACCGGCATGCGCAACAGCCCCGCCTCGCCCGAGGGACAGGGCCTGGAAGTCGACAAGATGAACCGTCGGCTGGCTGCTCAGCACTTCGAGGCTTTCATTGGTGAGTTGTTGCGGCGCATGCCAGCCAAGGACCGGAAGGCATTCAAGCACGTGGTGGCAGACAGCTACGAGATGGGATCGCAGAACTGGACCGACGGCTTCGGAGCGCAGTTCAAGCGGCGTTACGGCTACGACCCGACCCCGTGGCTGCCGGTGCTGACCGGCCGGCTCGTGGGCGGCGCCGACCCGAGTGAGCGTTTCCTGTGGGATCTGCGGCGGCTCGTGGTGGATCGGGTCGCCACCGATTACGTGGGTGGGTTGCGCGACGCCTGCCGGGCGCACGGGCTCGAGCTCTGGCTCGAGAACTACGGGCACTGGGGATTTCCAGGGGAGTTTTTGAAGTACGGCGGCGCGTCCGATCGGATTGGTGGGGAGTATTGGGTGACGGGTGATCTGGGTTCGATCGAGTGCCGCGCCGCGTCATCCTGCGCGAACACGTATGGCAAACCGTTCGTGTCGGCCGAGGCCTTCACCGGCGGTCCGGCTTTTCAGAACACGCCCGGGGCGCTCAAGGCTCGCGGCGATTGGTCCTTTTGCGAAGGGGTGAATCACCTGGTCCTGCATGTCTACATCCATCAGCCCTGGGAGGACAAGGTGCCGGGTGTCAACGCCTGGTTCGGCACCGAGTTCAACCGCCACAATACCTGGTTCGAGCGCAGCAAGGATTGGGTGGATTATGTGCGCCGCTGCTGCTGGCTGCTTCAGCAGGGGACGCGCGTGGCCGATGTCGCCTATTTCATCGGCGAAGACGCCCCGAAGATGACCGGCGTCCGACGGCCGGAACTGCCTCCAGGCCGGGACTTCGATTACATCAACGCCGAGGTGATCCAGGAAGGTCTCCGCGTAAAGAACGGCTGGCTGACCCTGCCGCACGGAACGAGGTATCGGGTGCTGGTCTTGCCGGAGCAGGAGACGATGCGACCCGAGTTGCTGCGAAAAATTCGCGATCTGGTGAAGGCGGGCGCCACCGTCCTGGGACCGCCCCCCTCGCGCTCACCCAGCCTCGAGGATTATCCCCGGTGCGATGACCGGGTCCGAAGACTCGCGGCTGAGCTCTGGGGCGATGCTGACCCCTCGATACCGGGCGAACGACACGTCGGCAAGGGACGGTTGATCTGGGGCAAGTCGCTGGTCGAAGTCCTGACCGCACTCGAATTACCGCCGGATTTTGAAAGTTCCCTCCCGCTGCGGTTCACTCATCGGCGCAGCGCCGACGCGGACTATTACTTCGTCGCCAACCCGAAAGCCGAGCCGTTGACCACCACGGCGGCATTCCGCGCGGGAGCCCGGGCTCCCGAGTTCTGGTGGCCCGATTCCGGCCAGACGGAACGTCCCGCGGTTTACGAAGTGGCTGAAGGAATCGCGCGGCTGCCGCTGTCGCTCGGGCCCCATGGCTCGCTGTTCGTGGTGTTCCGGAATCCGGCAGACCCGCCGTCGGAGCGGATTGTTTCCGTAACGCGCGACAGCCGCGAAGTGCTGGGCACCTCCCTGACCAGGATGCCAGCGGAGCCGGCGGGCGAAGCGCCGAACAACTTCAGCTTCGCCGCGTGGATCAAGCCCGCCGATGGAACCACCCTGGTGACCGAAACCAACCGCGGTGTGGTCGGGTTGAGCGAGAAGCGCAACGATGCGCTAGCCGCCCCGCACGGCGACGGCTTCGGGGGGAGTGGCCACGCCGGTTGCGGCCTGGCAGTGGGCACCAATGGCATCTGCGTGTTTGAGCATGGCGCGAATTACTTCGCCCCCACCCTGGTCCACGCCGCCGCACTGACCGATTGGACGCACGTGACGGTCGTTTATCGCGATGGACAGCCGACCCTGTATCTCAACGGCGTGCGCGTTCGAACCGGCCTGCGCAGCGAACACGTCGTCCACTCCGGGGCCGGGGCTGGCGGGATGGCGCAGTTCCGGGGTCAGCTCGGCGGCTTCAAACAGTTCGCGCGTACGCTCAACGACCCCGCCGTCGCCGAACAGGCTCAGACCATGCCGCGTCCGAAGCTCACGGTGGACGGTCCCGGGATCCAAGTCACCCGGGCAGGTGCGGAATGGATGGTGACCGCGTCGATCCCCGGAGAATACACCCTGGCATTCGCGGAGGGTGGCCGGCGTCAGGTCACTGTTGACGCAATGCCCGCGTTGCCCGCGCTGGCCGGGCCGTGGGACGTGCAATTTACCCCCGGCCAGGGAGTGCCGGAACAGATCACTTTCGAGCAACTCACCGACTGGATCCAGCACCCCGACCCCGGCATACGCCACTACTCCGGCTCCGCCACTTATCGAAAGACCTTCGAAATCCACGCCTCACGCCTCACGCCTCACGTTTCACGCCTCACGCCTCACACCTCACGTTTCATCCTCGATCTCGGCGAAGTCCGGGACCTGGCCATCGTCCGGGTGAACGGTCGCGAGTGCGGCACGCTCTGGCTGGCACCATGGAAGCTGGATATTACGAGCGCCCTTCGACCTGGTGCCAACGAACTCGAAATCGAAGTGATCAACGTCTGGAACAACCGGTTGGTGGGCGATCAGGCCCTGCCCCCGGATCAGCGGCGCACGTTCCTGCTGGCCCCCACTGTGAGCCGGGACACGCCGCTCCTGCCCGGAGGGTTGCTGGGGCCGGTGCGGCTTCGGGTCGAGACGAGCCGTGCGTGGTCCCTTTAGCCGGCATGTCGGGGATAAGCCCGAATGAACGGCTGCGCCGCGGCGGGAATCCCAAAAAATCCGGGCTCCGGACTTCACATCGGTGCGGGCTCGGAGCACAATGTGCCCTGCCATGCAACTCAGACTCCCAGCCCGGATTCTTGATAAAACGTGCGGGCTAGCGGTGAGAGTCGCACTGGGTCTCCTGCTGGTGTGCGGCAGTTCGGTGCGCCCCCTGGCTGGCGAATCGGCGCGCAATCCGCAGCCGGAGGGTGAGGAACCTCGCCTGCACACGCTCTGGTACCGTCAGCCGGCCGGCAATTGGAACGAAGCCCTGCCGCTGGGCAACGGCCGTCTCGGGGCCATGGTTTTCGGAGGGCTCAACGAGGAACGGTTACAGCTTAACGAAGACACCCTATGGTCGGGCAAACCGCACGATTACGCTGTCGCGGGGGCTGTGAACGGTCTCGATGAAGTCCGGCGGCTCCTGTTCGCCGGCCGGAACGCCGAGGCTGTTGAACTGGCCGGTCGAACCATGATGGGCCGCCCCATCTTCCAACAGGGCTACCAGCCGCTCGCCGATCTGCACGTGAAATTCGAGCAACCGCCTGGCGAAGCCGCCGATTACCGCCGCGAACTGAACCTCCAGACCGGGGTCGCGCGCACGCGCTACCGCGTCGGTGACGTGACCTTCAGCCGCGAATGCTTTGTCTCCGCACCCAACCAGGTGCTGGTGCTGCATCTGACCGCCAACCGGCCGGGCCAGCTCCACTTCGACGCGCTGCTGGATTCGCCGCACCATCACCAGGTCTCCGCCGAATGGCCGCGGCAGCTGGTCATCCGGGGCCAGTGGGCCGGTGACGGCCAGGACCGCGCGTTGATGGCCGGCGTCGAAGGCCCGGGTATCCGGTTCGAGGGCGGGCTCAACATCGAACTGGACGGAGGTTCCATCATCCTCGACCAGGGCCGGATCGTGGTGCGGGGTGCGACGACGGTAACCCTGCGATTCGCCGCCGCCACCAGCTTCCGGAATTATCGCGATATTTCGGGCGAACCCGGCTCGATCTGGCGGTCTCAGCTTCGCCGGGCGACGAGAAGATCCTATGAGCAACTTCGGCAGGCCCACACCGCCGATGTCGGGCGGCTCATGGACCGGGTCGCGTTGGACCTGGGCGGTGGCATGGCGGCACAACAACCCACCGACGTCCGGCTCGAGGCCGTCAAAGCCGGCGCCGATGATCCGCACCTGGTCGCGCTCTACTTCCAGTACGGCCGTTACCTGCTCGCCTCAAGCAGCCGGCCTGGCACCCAGCCCGCCAACCTTCAGGGCATTTGGAACCAGGACCTCGTGCCGGCCTGGGGCAGCAAATGGACGGTCAACATCAATACCGAGATGAATTATTGGCCGGCCGAAGTCTGCAACTTGTCCGAATGCCACACCCCTCTCTTCGACCTGATGGACGATCTGGCCGTGACCGGCGCCGAGGTGGCCCAAGAGCATTACGGCGCGCGCGGCTGGGTGGTGCATCACAATGCCGATCTCTGGCGCGGCGCGGCCCCCATCGACGGCGTCTGGGGTATCTGGCCCATGGCCGCCGCCTGGCTGTCGCGGCATCCCTGGGAACATTACGCCTTCAGCGGCGACCAGCGATTCCTCGAGAAACGCGCCTGGCCCTTGATGAAGGGCGCCGCGCGGTTCATGCTCGATTTTCTCGTGGAAGCACCCGCCGGCACGCCGGTGGCCGGCAGACTCGTGACCAACCCTTCGCACTCGCCGGAGAACGCGTTTCGCAAGCCGGACGGCTCCCAATCGATGTTCACTTACGCAGCGACGATGGACCTGATGATCGTCCACGACCTGCTCACCCATTGCGTCCAGGCCATCGACATCCTCGACGGCGGGAAAGGCAGGTTCGAACCCGAATTCCGCCGCGAATTGACCAACGCCCTCGCCCGGCTCGCCCCGCTCCGGATCAGTCCCCGCGACGGACGCCTCCAGGAATGGGTCGAGGACTACGACGAACCCGAGCCGGGCCATCGCCACATGTCTCACCTGTTCGGCCTGCATCCGGGCTCTCAAATCACCCCGCGCAACACGCCGGAACTGGCTGCCGCCGCGCGCAAGAGCCTCGACCACCGCCTCGCCAACGGCGGCGGCGGAACCGGCTGGAGTCGTGCCTGGGTCATCAACTTCTACGCCCGGCTGGAAGATGGCACCGAGGCCTACCGCCACTTGAAGCTGTTGCTGGCGCGCTCGACGTTGCCCAATCTGTTCGACACCCATCCGCCCTTCCAGATCGATGGCAACTTCGCCGCCACGGCCGGCATTGCCGAGATGCTGCTGCAGAGTCATCAATCCCAAATCTCAAATCTCAAATTTGAAATCGATCTCCTGCCCGCCTTGCCGCCCCAATGGCCCAACGGCTCGGTGAAGGGCCTGCGCGCCCGCGGCGGGTTCGAGGTGGATATCACCTGGCAGAACGGCCAACTCACCACGGCGGAGCTACGTTCCAAGCTCGGCAACGCCTGCACGGTGCGGCATGGCGCAGAGCAGATCTCCCTTCAGACCCGAAAACAGACGGCGTATGCGCTCGACGGCCGCCTCTCGGTCCGACCCTGAGCCATTCAACTCCAACCCCAGTCCAACCCACCATGAACCACCCGCATTCTGACTCGAATACCCTGAACCGCCGCGCCTTCCTGCAACGCGGTGCCGCCAGCCTCGCCGCGCTCGGCTCCGCCCCCTTGATCGTCCCATCCCATGTCCTTGGCGCCGACGGGCAAACCGCTCCCAGCAACAAGATCAACCTTGCCGCCATCGGCGTCGCCGGCATGGGCGGGGCTGACCTCGACGGTTTGTCCCGGCACTGCAATATCGTGGCGTTGTGCGATGTCGATTGGCGTTATGCCGCCGGCACGTTCGAGAAATTCCCGACGGCTAAACGGTTTAAAGACTTCCGCCGAATGTTCGACGAGCTGGCCAACAGTTTCGACGCAGTCCTGGTGGCGACGCCGGATCACACACATGCCGTGGCCAGCCTGGCCGCCATCCAGCACGGTAAACATGTCTATTGCGAAAAACCGCTCGCCCATTCCGTCGGCGAAGTCCGCGCCCTGATGAAAGCCGCCCGGGAAAAGAACGTAGTCACTCAACTCGGCAACCAGGGACATTCGTTCGGTTCGATCCGCGATTTCGTCGAATGGATCCAGGCCGACGCCATCGGCCAGGTCCACACCATCCATGCCGGCTGCGAGGCGGTGAACTCCGGTATCGATCAACTCGCCAACCTCAAGGAGCGGCACTCCGTGCCTGCGACCCTCGATTGGGATCTCTGGCTCGGCCCAGCCGCCGACCGCCCCTATCATCCGACTTACCTGCCCGCCAACTGGCGCGGTTGGACCCCGTTCGGCAACGGCACCATCGGCGATTGGATGTGTCATGTCGTGGACCCCGTCTTCTGGGCCCTCGATCTGGGGTCGCCCAAGTCCGTGCTGGCCCAGGTCAAGGACTACGATCCGAAAACCCAGGGCGATGCCTTCCCCAAAGGCGACCGCGTCTCCTACGAGTTTCCGGCCCGGGGAAACCGCGGTCCGGTCACCTTGCACTGGTACAGCGGAGTTGAGCGCGTCCCGCGCCCCGAGGAGTTCGAGCCAGGGGATCCGGACATCGGCGCCGGCGCCGTGGTGATCGGAGACAAGGGCAAGATCGCCTACGGCTCGCATGGGGCCGGCGGCGTCCGCCTCTTGCCCGCCAGGCGCATGGACGAATTCCAGCGTCCACCCAAGACCCTCCCGCGCGTGCGCGATCATCACTGGGACTGGGTCGAGGCCATCCGCACCGGGCGAAAAGCCGGCTCCGACTTCGCCTATGGCGGGCCACTGACCGAGATCCCGATGTTGGGCGTGATTGCCCTGAAACTTCCCGGCACCAGGCTCGAATGGGACGCTGTGGGGATGCGGTTCACCAACCATGCCGAGGCCAACGCCTACGTGAACCCACCCGCCCGACCCGGTTGGAAGGTGGCCTGACCTCGCCACGCTCTCGCGGGGCTCGAGGCGCATAGTACTTACGCCAGGTTTTGGAGTGCGGCAGGCCTCTGCCCCTGACGCCCTTTCTCAATCCCAGCCAAAGCGGTGTCGCCCAGGCTACGGCGGCCCACAGTGCGGCGCTGCGTCACCGCTGTTCAATCAGCCGAAATCAGGAACACCGACTTCAAATGCGGCAGCGTGAGGCGCACGCGGGTGAAATCGGTGTCAGCGCTACGGAACTGAGTTGCCTGAACCCGAGTGACTTCACCGGTGTGGGGGTCCCACGCCTCGAGGTCATGACGGCCACGGAGAGTGACCATCGATTCGCGCAGTTCCGGGTTCAGGTTGGCGAAGAAAAAGAGGTGCCGGCTGTCGGCGCGCTTGTGGAGGTAGCGCAGCGCCCGACCCGGCTCGAAGTTGACATCGTAATCCAGCCGGGCCGCATCGAGTGCCGCCCGGAGACTCTGGGCGTTCAACGCCAGCAACCGAATCGCCCGGCCGCCGCGGTCGTTTTGTCGTATCGTGAAAGGTGTGGCGGAATCGGCACCGGCCGCCGCGGTTCCAAACAGCTCCTCGACCGTGCGCGCCACATCGGCGTCGTGTCCGAACTCGGCGGATTTGGAGGGCAACATTCCGGTGGCGACGACACAACCGCCGCGGTCGTGGAAAGCTTTGATCTTCCTGAGACTGCTCCAGTGAATGGTCCGGTGCCCCGGCAGAACCAGGACGGCGAAGCGGCCGGGATGCACGCGATTGGGCAGCATCAACTCGCGTCCCTCAACCGCGCATTTCGCGTCCAGGATCTCGGGATGCAGATAGGTGAAATCCCGGCCGATCCGCGTCGAAAGCAGTTCGCCCACTTCGACGTAGTCCGCCTCCGGCACCGCGACCCCGCCCTGATAATAGCCGAGCGGTCCATCTAAGTGATGGCTGCCCTGCAGCGTGGCAATGGGGTAGAGGACCGCGATATCAGCCACGTGCGCGTCGGCGGTCTGGAGCATGACATTCAGGCGGGCGAGGTAATTATTGAACTCGGGGAGCCGCGGAGCGTAGCCGGGATGTCGCCACGAGAGTTCGGGTTTGAAGGTGACCTGGGTGACATCGTACCACACCGCGTGCGGGATGAGAATATTGATGCCCTTGGTGTATTGTTCCATCGCCACCGTGTAGATCTCGTCCCAGGAAAGATCCCCCATGGCGCCGTAAGTCTCGCACATCACGAGGTGCCGGTCGTAATTGTAGGCCGCGGAACTGATCACTTTATAAAACCGTTCGGCGGGCCGGTCGCCCCCGATTTTGTCGATGCCGGGAATCGCCAGGTGTTCGAAACATTTCATCAGGTCGCCCGACACCGACACCGGATTGATCACTTCCTCCTGGTCCTGGTGGCCGGTGGCGGTGATCCCGTGGGCGTCGCACCAATCCTGGATGCGCCTGGTGAACCCGGTCGCATACAACTCGGTCCGGAACCCGAACAGAAAATTCCGGGCGGACTGGGTTTCCGGCCCGATGTCGTACCATAACGCGGGGTAGTAGCGGCGCGGATCGAAGCCGTGCCTGGCCACAAACTTCTCGTTGAACTTGTCGGTCCAGGTCCGCCCCTGGGCTCGGTACATTGTGGGTTCATCGAAGAACGTCGAATCGATCGTCGTGCCGAAATGCTCTTTGAACCGGTCGTAGTACGCCTGGTGGGTGATTTCGATAAACCGGTCGGCGGCTTCGGGATCGAGATAATCGCAGATCGGATCGCCGTCTTTGTCGCAGACAAAGGCCATGACCTTCCAGTCGCCGGCCGGAGCATCCCAGTCCAAGGCGCCGTCGCGCACGGTGTCGGACAGTTCCACGCGTTCGAGCGTAAGGGTGTTCATCGCGACGAGCGCCTGCAATTGCCCCGGCGGCAGGTTCGTCTGGAATCGGGTTGGCCCGACGATTTCCCATTCGTGCTTGTCGAGCCGTTTGATGGTCAGCTCCGGCCAACGCTGGGCAAAGAGGCTGGTGTCGCTCGAGTTCTGCGAGCCCGCCGAGCCGCTCGGAAAACCGTATTCGTCGTAAAGCGAGAGCGTGAGCCCGAGGACTTTCGCCCTGTCGAGCGCCGCGCCATAGACCTTGAAATACTCCTCACTGAGGTATGCGGGGGCAAAGTCCCGACCAAAGGGCAGGATGCCGAACCCGCCGTATTTGCAGCGGTCGCGGGCCAACTGCATCTGTTCACGGATGCCGTCGGCAGTGACCGGCGTATTATTCCAGAACCAGAGCGGGCGCGGCCGGTAATGCTGGGGCGGATTGGCAAACTCGCGCCGCCCGCGCTCCGCATTTTCGAGCGGCTGGGTCGGCTCACCGGATCGAGCGGTTGCCAGCACGGTACAGGTGAGCAGACAACTGAAAAACGCGCGCAGCCGGTTGCAGCCCATGGGTGTCATGGACGTGAGGATACGCCCCGGGCTTTTCGAGGGGAAGCGCGGATGTCTCCCGACCTGCCGCCAGAAAGTGAAACCGCCCGTAGCGGGAGGGGCGAGCTACGCGAGCCCAGCAATTCAAAATCCGTTGCGGACGCAGGTCTCGTGTAACTCGGCCCTCCCATCCCAGATCCGTAATCCACAATTCGAACCCTGGGAATGCGGTTGCATCTCAGGCCTCCCGCAGTCCGACGGCGCGCAGGGTGTCACGGAGATGGCCGAGCGCCTGCCGGTAGTCGGCCGGGCCGACGTATTCCAGGATCAGCGGAGCATGGGGCACGCGCTCGGCGGCGAGGGTGACGAACTTGCGGTAATCGAGGTCACCCTGGCCGGCGGGCACACCGCGTTCGACGTGCAGCTTGCGGTCTTTCGCGTGAAAACAGTCGATGTGGGGTCCGAGCTGCGCGCACATTTCTTCGAGATCATTCACTTCGAGCAAATTGGCCGGGTCCAGCAGGGCGCGGATCCGCGGCGATCCGACCTCTTCCAGGAACAGGCGGGTGCGTTTTGCGCTGGCGAGGAAGCCGCCGAAGAACGGTTCCATCAGCACGACAGCGTCGTGGCGCTCGGCCACCGTGGCGAGTTCTTTGCCGGTGGCGATCATCCGGCGCCAGACTTCTTCCCGGAAATGATAGGCGATACCGGCGGCGGGTTCGGGGGAATGATAATCCCCGGCTTCGGTGATGAACACGCTGACACCCATGGCCTGGCCGACCTTCATCATCGCCGCGAAGTAATCGAGGTTGGCCTGGCGCTCGGCCGGGTCCGGATGAATCAGGTTGGTGCAAACGCCGAGGCTGTGAATGGCGATGCCGGCCTGGCGATACCCTTCCGCAATCGCCTGGCAATGCTGGGGCGTGAGGGTCGACAGGTCCGATCGCGAATTGTACCGCCAGAAGTTGCTGTCGGTCTGACTGAGGAACAGCTGAATGGTGCGGACGCCTGCGGCGGAGAGCTCCTTCGCCAGCTCCGCGTTGCTCAGCGTGGGGAAACCGAACGTGGCCAGACCCACGGTGACATGGCCGGTCTTGCTCCGCGGCGGTTCCTGCGCGTGGGCGGAGGTCGAAAGCGCGGCACCGGCTGCGCCGAGCACACCGGCGGTGGCAGCCGACGCGGTCCGGATGATGGCCTGACGTCGATTGATTTGGCTCATGGTGATGGGGGATGGTTCAGGGGGTTGGTTTTGCCGGCGGCGCCAGCGGCTTACTGGTGAGGAGGCCGATGCCGCGGCCGCCGGTCACATCGTTCCCACCCGGGACGGCGTTGTAGAACAGGTAGAACGTGTCGTTCCGCGGATTGAAAACGAGCGAGGTTTTGTGGGCGTACTGTTTATCGAGCCCGCCCGGATGCCCGCCAGCCTGGTAAAGCGGTTCCGGATGCGCCGTCCAATGCACCAGATCTCGCGAAAATGCGATCATGATATGGGCGCCGCCGCGCCCGACTCCGAAGTAAAACATCGTCCAATGATCGTGGTCCCGGTACACCTTGCCGTCGGAGCAGAAGTTTTCGTCGTAGCCACCGGGGCGGTTGCGCAGGACCGGGTTGGCCGGGTAACGCATCCAGTTGAGGAGATCGGTGGAGAACGCGACCCCCATCTGTTCGATGCCGCCGTTGGCGGCGTTGTAAAAGTTGAAGAACCGTCCGCGATGCTCGACGAGCCACGGCTGGTAAATGCAATCCTTCTCCCAGGTGCCACAATCCGGATCGTGCACCGACAGGATCGGTTGCGGTTTGGCCCGCCGCCACGTGAGCCCGTCATCGCTGATCGCCACTCCCTCGTAACCTGGCCGCAGCTCGTAACCGCCCTGAAGCGGGTAAGCGCCGTAGAGGGTCCAGAAGGTGCCATCGCGCCGCTGCAAGGTGCGCGGGGCCTTGATGTCGTAGCTTTCGTAGAGAAACGCGCCGATGACACAGCCGCCGTGATCGAATTCGCCTGCCGGCCCGAAGCCCATCGCCAGGCGGTAGTTGCCCCAGTGGAGCAGATCATCGCTCTCGGCGACGAACGATTGGTAACCGCGCCCGTCGAAGCCGATGAAGCTCATGAAGTATCGATCGTTGCCCGGCACCTGGTAGACCGTGGGGACGTCGGTGCCGAGCAGGTTGGTGACGGCACCGATGACGGGACGCGCTGGCACCACGTGGTCGGGCCAGTAATGCCAGCCGCGATACGGCGCCGACCAGGCGTCGAGCGTGGCGCGGTCGATGGGATCGTCAACGCCGGCATTGGCACCGGAGACAAGCAATCCGCCGCAGATCAAGGCGAGCAGGTTCCGGAGCCCCAGCGCAGGTCTGACGACCTTTCGAAGCTCTCTCTCATCCATGACCCGTCCGAGGGCAAGGGTCAGGGCGAAGTTGCGGAGCCGGGAATGAGAATGCTCCAACGCTGCTGAAGTCAGGTCGAAGTAATCCCCTCCTTGGCGATGCTCGGCTGGATAAAAGTCTGATGGTCCTGACAAAACACGGCTCATGGTGTGCCGGCAGGCTGCCCAATCGATTGCGGACGATCAAGGCAAATGGAGAAAGACAATGGGGTCGTATCTATGAAGCCTCGCAGTTCTCATTTACGGTGGTCAGGGTAGCTGGTAGGACCTGGGCCATGAAACATGTTCTGCCGCTGCTCGTGATTGGGTTCCTTGCCCTTGGTCCAGCCTGGAGCGCTTCAGCCGCGGCGAGTGTCACCAACCGGCCGGTGATTATCTTCGACACCGATATGGGATCCGATGTGGATGATGCCGGTGCGCTGGCCCTGCTGCATCGTCTGGCTGATCTGGGAGAAGTCGAACTGGCCGGTGTGATCTTCAGTTCCGGGAAGAACCGGTTCGGGGTGGGGGTTTGTGACGCGATCAACACCTGGTACGGCCGCGGCGACCTCCCTCTTGGGCAGTATCAACCGGACGATGTCGGTGATCCTCAAAATTCGTATTCCCGCCAGATCGCGACCGCAACCAATGTCTATTACCATGATGTCATCGACCAGGCCCCGGATTTGGTCCGCGTGTACAAGGATGCGCTGCGCGCGGCGCGCGATCGGTCGGTGACGATCCTGACCGTGGGACATCCGCACGGCTTGGTATGGCTGATCCGCGATCCGGAAGGGGCAGGATTGGTGAAAGAAAAAGTCTCACGCTGGGTGGCCATGGGCGGCACACCCGAAAAGCCGGGCCGCGATTGGAACCTGGGCGAGAACGGAACGGGGGCCTATATGGACGAGTTGCTTTCAACTTGGCCCACGGAAGCCTACTTCTCTCCTTTCGGAGAAACCGTGATCACCGGGAACCGGAAGATGCCGATGACGCCCGTTAATAATCCCGTGCGCGAGGCGTATCGTCTTTGGAACAACGCCCTGGAGCAGGGCAGATCGAGTTGGGATCAGGTGGCGGTGCTCTACACTGCTCGGCCGCACCTGTTCGAGGTGCAGCGGGGAACCATGAGCCACACCTCCGGCCCGAACGTGGTCTGGAAAAGCACGGCCACCGATTCCAAACATTTTCGCGTGTTGCCTACGCTCTCCCAGAGCGTGCTGGCGGAATTGATCGAGGATTTGATGGCCCAACCGCCGAACTAAGGCCGGTGAATGCGCCGCCAAGGAGCAGGGCAAACGCAATTGGCCACCGTGCTGGCCGCCGGTCGCATCGAAAGTGTGTTTTCATGATTCGCTGTTGCGTACCTCTATTCCTTCAGGAAACGGCGGAGCGAATCACACGCCCGCGCGGGTTACTGGGTCAGCAACTCGACCATATACCGCAGTTCGGCGTCGACGTCGGCCGGTGTAGGCACCGTGTGCGCGATCTCTTCTCGGACCAACGCACGGAACCGCGTGCGCAGCCGTTGGACCGCGCTGGCTACGGCGTGCGCGCTCAGCCCGAGACGTTCACCCACTTGCTCGTAGTCTCCGGTTCCGGCCGGGCTCGATAAAAACGGCGATAGCGCATCGTAGGTCGTGCTCTTGCCCGCCTGGCCAAGCTCCGCTTCCAGTCGGCGCAGACCTTCGCGCATCACCGTTCTGGCCCAGGCACGGTCGAACAGGAACTCCGGTTGTCCGGACCTTCGGGTATCCTCGACGTAAACGGCCTCCATCCAGGTGGCGTCGAGCGGCACGAACACGACGCCACCACCCCGTTTCAGGGCCGTGTCATGTTCTCCCTGATTGATCAGGAACCGTTTGAACGCCGTGAGCAGGCAACTGCGGAACCGGCCCCGCTCACGGATTTTGGTGACAGGTTCACAGAATCGGGGGCGAAGGGATGAAGGTAGCCGTGGAAGGTTCTGGGTCCATTCCCTTGCCCATCAGTCTCTTGCCTGACCTGTCGGCCCCCGGTGTTCGTCCCGGCACAAGAGCTTTGGCCGTGCGCTGGAAGGTCCCGAGAAAGATCAGGCGCTGGGTGAAAACCCGCTCGGAAGGGTCGGTAAAAGATGGGTGGTAAAAGATGGCCGTCCGCAAAACCGTTGGCCGAGAACCGATCAGCACCCGATCGCACCTCTCCCGGCGTCTTATCCTTTACCACCGTCTTTTACCTTCAGTGCAGCACGAGGTTCCGGACGGAAAAACAATCTTTACCGGAGAAGACGAGATGGCAGGTTCGGCCATCCTCGCTCATCCATTTCGGGGGCAGACTGCTGGTTTCACCGGGGCCGGTATCCCAGGCATCGGTGAAGTAGACTGTCCGCCAGGGACCCCAGGGTTCGGGCGCCTCGTAGATGCCGAAGCCGCCCTGGTAGCGGGGACCTCGCGGATCTGTGCTTTCGGGGAGGGTCTGGCACCAGAGGTAGCGTTTCAAACCGGCGTTGTAACTGATGCCGGACCGATAGCAACCGCCGGGGTTCACGAAGACCGCGCCGCGGTCGCGGATGTCCGCGGTCCAGAGTGGCTCGCCATCGGCATCGAGGCCGCGGAAAAGCGTATAGGCAGCGCGCTCGCGGATTCTGGCTTTGGGCACGCGGGCCATGACCATGCGGTCGGCCGCTGCGTAGGCGTTGTCATGATCGTGTGAATAGACGTACACATAATCGTCACGGGCGCCGGCATAATCCTTGGCGAAGTTCAGAAACGTTGGCGCCCCAAAGCTCGTCTCGAATCTCCAGTGCGACCATTGCCAGGTCACGCCGTGATCCTCGGACCAGGCGAGCTGTGCATTGCCGGTATTGCGCGCAAGCATGAACAGCACGCCATCCACGCAAAGCATCCCGCTGGCCTTCGGAGCGGTGGGGCCGTCGCCCTGACGTTCGCCGGTCTCGGAGCGGACGTTGACAGCCCTGAAGTCGTCCGGCCCAGCCATGATCCTGGCGAAGCCAAGGCTGAGTTTGTGAACCACTTTGGGCTCGAACCCCCAGCCATCCCCATAGGCAGTGTAAAGATGGTCGTCGTCGGCCCAGGTGATCGGCCAGTTGTCGCTCCCCTCCCCCTGGCGAACGATCGTATCAACGGTTGACCATTCCACGTTCCGGATGAGTTCGCTGGGGGGGTAAGGCGCACCGGGCCAGCGGCCGCGGTCCAGGACGGAACGCGCGATCGGCGACAGGAACGGCTCGAGGGGCGCGTAATGCGATTCGCCGCGTTGCTGAAATGATTTGCCCGCCCGGGCGACGACGATATCCAGGGACGGAATGACCACGATGAGACTGTCGTAAAGACCCCAGGACCAATAGGCGTCGCGCGGGACCTCCGGGAGAGTGCCGTCAGCGTTGTTCCACCACAACAGACCGTAATGAGCGGAAGCACTGCCGTATTCCTCCGGCTTGATCACCGGCAAACCGCGCACGCCGCAGGGGACGGTGCGGACCGCATCGACGAACCAGGCGGGGACGATCGGTTGACGGTTCCATCTGCCGTCGCGGAGGTAGAGATAGCCGATGCGGGCCATGGCCTCGACATTGGCATGGATGCCCGCACCGAACTCGCGTCGGGCGATGCCCTCGATTTCCCGCGGCCGGTAGGCATTGGCCCGCCAACGAAGGTCTGCGCGGTGAATCCCGATCGGCGCGAATACCCGTTCGAACATCAGTTCCTCGAGGTCACGGCCGTAGGCGAGCGTGACACACTCGGCCAGCCAGTTCGGGCCTCCGTCGCTGTAAGACCACTTGGCGCCGGGCTCGAAGAGCAGTTCGGTGTAGCCGCCGGGTTTATCAAAACCAGCCGTCTGGGTGGCCAGGTGAAAGAGCGTGATGCGCTCCAACCAGCCTAGCTCCCTGTTGCTGGCGGGCGGCACGCCGAATGCCGAGTGATACTTCGAAGCTGGTTCGTGGAGGCTCCGGAACTTGCCGTCCAGCAAGGCCAGGCCGACGGCGGTGACACCGATCGCCTTGGTGGAGGATTTCAAATCGTAAGTCTGCCGCTGATCGCCCCAGCGCATGACCGCGCTGCCATGGCGCACAATCAGGCCAGAGCCGCAACTGCTCATCGCGTAGTCGCGCGCGCCGGCCAGGAGCGCGGGATCCATGCCGGCCTCCTCGGGCGCCTTCGCCGGCCACTGTTCTCCTGGCCAATGGATCTGGTCGGGGCCTCCCGCAGCGATGGACAGTTCGCAGAGTGCGAGCACGGACAGCAGGCGTAATCTGGTCAGCCTCACTTACTGACGCTTTCGATGACCACCTTGAGATGGAGGACGGCGTCGCCGTCGAAAGGCGGTTTGAACTCGCGCAGACCATCCGACGCCTCGAGGCGGCCGGTTTCGGCGGTCTGACCCTGCGCCGGGCTGAACCACTCGTAGCGGTAGGTGCCGGCTTTCAGCTCGACCGTGAATGTTTCCCCGGCCTTCGGCTGATAAACCACATACTCCTTTCCCGGTTGGACCAGACAATAGCCGGTCGAGGCAAATTCCGGGCGCGGTCGCAGGGACGCGAGGTTGGCCCGTTCGGCCAGGCGCCGCGTGTGGCCCATCGCGGCGCGGATGGGTTCCCAGCCGCGGTCCTGGCCCAGGACCGAACCGTCGTAAGGATCCATGAAGATGGGGTTATGCCCTCGGAGGAAGCTTTTCCAGACCCAGGCGGCATGGCCGCCGACGCCCCAGATGTGATCGGTGTCGAGCAAGCTGACTTTGTTCTCGTTCCAGGCGGGGGGATCCTCCGCGAAACCGTCGGCGCGGCCGGGTGAAATCCACTCGGCGGGGCTGGCCAGCATGGTTGCGAGTCGCTCGGCGCCGTGCCCGGTGTTGCCGACCGGATGTTGGTTGGGCTTGGTCCGTTGATGCTCGTGGATGGTCTCGATCACCCACCAGTTCCATTCCTTTTCGCCGCCTTCGTTGATGACTTCGTAAAGGACGTTGTCGAGGTCATTCAGGGTGTCGACCACCTTGCGGATATAGTCGGCCTGGAGCGTGTTCACTTCCGGGTTGCGCAAGGTATGCACGCGTCCCGCCAGGTCGTCGGCACCTTCGACAATCGGGCCGTGGATGTTGTTGGCGGGATTGAACGGGTGGTTGCGCCACGCCCAGCCGTCGTCGGTCCCTCGCCGGCGGTTACCGTGGAACAAGCCCCAGCCTTCGAACAACATGACGCTTACATAGATTCCGCGTTCCCCGGCGGCGCGAACCCGTGAACGGAGCCGGTCGAAATAACCGGGGTTGAACCGCGTTAGATCGAATTTCGGTTTGCCATCCAACGCGTTGCCGGGACCCGTCCGCGCCCACGGGAGCGGGGCGGCATGATGAATGAAATCCTTGCCGAGCGCGCCATTCGCACGCGTATCCCAGACCGTGGAGTCCCACGCCCAGAGGCGGATGAAGTTGTGATGATGCTTTTCCAGGAAATCGAGATACGCGTTGAAGTCGAAGGGTTCCGGGGGATCGCCGCGGCCCATGTCGACCAGGTTGTTCCAGGTGTGCGCACCGGTCAGATAGACGGCTTTGAGCGCACCGTCCGGCAGCTGCGTGCCGTCGGTGAAGTAACGCGGGTTATCGGGATGAATCCGGAGCGGTCCCTGAGCGGGAGGAGTGGCCGCCGACAAGGCGGCGGACGGAAGAGCCAGGGACAGGATTAAGGCGGCGATCAGCGGGTTGAGCGAGTTCATGATCTGGGATTTCTTAAAGGGAGAGCTTCAGGAACCTGGTCTCATAGGGTGTGAAGTCCACCACGGCGGACGGCGCATCAAGCGGATTCGGATTCTCGTCGTGGTCACGCCCGAAGGTAGCGCTTTGGCTGTTCAGGTGCCACCAAATCCACCGAGGAATACCTGGCGGCCCTGGGCGACCAACAGCGCGGCGCGCTCGAACAACTGCGAAGATCCATTCGCGCACCAGCCGTTTCCGCCGGACGATCCCGTCCCCGTGGTGCCAGTACGGCGCCGAGTAGAGGTTGAAACCGACGGTTCGGCATGGCAGCTTCGGCGCACTGTTTAAGCGTGAGGAATCCTGACATACATCCTGACCTGCAAGGCGAACCGGAGCCGCCCTTGTTCGCCGCGCTGCAGCGTGCCGACGAACGGGCCGCGATGGGGGAGGTCGCCGGCGGCGACGTGACGGTGCAACTGGGCTTCGACGAGCACGGCGCCTGGCTTGAGATCCTGGACGACAAGGGCCGGCCGCAGGACCCGGACTACCGGGCCGCGCGGGGCGCCCTGCGCGATTTACTGAAGGCCATGGCGCTGATTCGGCGTCGACAGCAAGACCTGGTGGGCTGGGAGAGCAGCGCGGAGCGCGTCTATCTCCATCACCACGAACACCTCCTTTGGCCCTTGCGCAACTGCCCGGCGTTGGTGGGGGAGGACCGTCGGCCGCTCGGGTTCGCTCCCGGGACGGTCGAGATGGTGCTCGAGCTGGTGCCCGGTCCCGCCCAGGAACCCCCTTGGCTGACGGGCCGGCTGCTGCTGGTGCGCGACGGCGAGATCCTCGCCCAGGCCGACCAGTTCCGGTTCCTCAACGAAACCCACGTCCTCGCGGGCGATCGCATTTACGAAACACCGCCGGTGGGCGAGAACTTTGCGCGGCTTCCGTTGTTCGCGAGTTCCTTTCCGGAGGCGATGCTCGAGCGCTGCCTGTCGTTATTCTTCTCGCATTTTACCGGCGTGACGGTGCGTTATCGGGACTACACGACGACGCCCGGGGAACCGTTGCACGCCCGGCCTTCGATCCTGTTCCAGAACGTGGACGAGGCGGGCGAACTGCATTTCGACCTGATCCACACGCTGCCGGGGTTCTCCGTTGATTTCACCCGCAAGTATGACCTCACGCGGGTCTGCCTCGTCCACGAGACGGAGAAGACGATGGTCGTGCGGGAGGTCGCTTATGCCGGTCTGGCCGAAGAGCGCCAGGCCCTGTGCCGCTCCTTGAACCGGCATCAGAAGGAGTTGGGCGCTGACGCGGAGGCGATGGTGTATGTCGACGAGCATGGTTTCATTGTCGGGAAGGAGCTGGCGGCGCGGTTCCTGGGTCACGAGCTGAGCGAACTGGCGCGGCGCTACGTGTTGATCGGCGCCGAGAAGCTCCGCGCGTACCGCATCAAACCGGTCATCCCCAAGCTCACGTTGCGGCTGGGTTTCGGCATTGATTTCCTCCACCCTGAGCGATGGCACCCAGGCGGTCATCAACCAGGATTACCTGGCCAAGCTCTCCCGGTTGTTCAAGAAACATGAGGCCGGGGTTCGCGTCTCCTTTTTCGACCTCCCACTGATTGAAGAGCTGATTGACCGGAACAACGCCCCGGCGCCGCTCGCCCGGGCGCGGGAAGTGTTTCTCGGTTTCAACGGCCTGGCGGCGCAGGAGCTGTCCGCTCCGCCCATTGCCGAAGAGTTGCTGGGTCATCTGGCCAACCGCCAAAACCGCTGGGCCCGATACCACCCCGCCTCGATCCGCCAACTCCCGGCGTTTTTTGCCACGCTTCCGGCCGGGAAATGGGTCGCCTGGGAGAACGTGCGACGTTACCGCGAGCTTCGCGAACAGGTGCCGACACTCTTCGGTCCCGATACAAACGGGCTGGACGCGCTTGCGACAACGGTCGGTCGCGAAGAGTGGTCGCGATTCGTCGACGTGACCGCGAACACCGAGTTCGAGCTGGTGGGCGAACCGTTGCTCAAAGGTTTCACCTTCCTGCTGGCCGCCTTCGGTTTGGCCGAGATTGCCTACGATTCCCCGACCCACTCGAAGTATCGGCGCGCCAAGAAGGCGTGGTTGACACCCTATGACGGGCTCCGCTTTGCCCGGCTGACACCTTTGGGCGAGTTCGTCTTCCGCCGCCGGGACACGTACGAACTGGCCAGCGGACCGCCGACGCGTGCCAGCATCGTCCTCGACGAGACGCGGCTGCTGGCGACCTGCCGGAACGCCGATTCACTAACCGAACTGGCGCTGGGGCAGTTCATGGAGAAACTGGCTCCGGGCCGCTATCACCTGACGCCCAAGTCCCTGGTGGGTGGCTGCCGTTCACGTGCGGATCTCGAAGAACGCATCCGGCTGTTCCGCCGCGTCGTCCCGGCCAAACCGCCCGCCATCTGGGAGGCGTTTTTCGAACGAACCCTCGCCCGCACCTCGCCCCTCGAGTTCGAGCCGGATTACCTCCTGCTCAAAGTGGGTGCGGACGAAGAGATCCGCCGCCTGCTCACGTCGGACCCGGCGCTGCGCGAGGTCGTCTTGAAGGCCGAGGGAATGCGCATCGCCGTCCGCCGTCAGGACTTGAAAAAACTCGACCGGCGCCTCGAGCAGTTCGGTTACCTCAGCCCACTGGCGAATCTCGATTAAGCGCCTGGACGCGGCGACCGGTTCAGAATGGAAGCCAGGGGAGGTGCGAAAAGGCGGGAGGAAGCGCCGCGAAGGAAGGTTTTGATTTTACTGCACCGCTTTGTAACCCATTGATTATCAATGGAGCGGGTGAAGGGAATCGAACCCTCGTGACCGTTCAACAGGTCGGGATCCACTCAACAGATTCGACGCCAACGACATACGCTTCGATCAACCCCGGCCTTGAAACCCATGAGACGTGGTGCAGTCCTGATACCACCTCTGGCAGTTCCACCCCCCATCGCCTTCAGGTCCGTTCTTTTCCGGCTTGCGCGCAAGCCGGGTTCGGTCTATGTCGTAATAACGCTAGAAACAAGATGAATAAAGGCAAGCCAGCAGAGACGTTCTCAGGGAAGCGCGGCATCGAAGACGCCTTGAAGCGCCTCGACGCCAAAATGACTTACGCGGAGCTGGAGCCGCTGGAGTTGGTCAGCTGCGGAGGTGCATCCCTTAACCTCATGGGTTGGGTTTCCCGCTCGACCGGCGACGTTGACGTGATCTGCCCCGCAGGAGTGGATGCCGAAGGGCGTGTCCGATTGCATCCTGAACAACCTCTCCCGCCCCGCTTTTTCGAGTTGGTGGGCGAGGTGGGGCGCGAGTTGGGCCTCAAGGAGGACTGGCTGAACTTGGGGCCCGCGCCGCTGGTCAAGTTCGGCCTCCCGCCTGGTTTGGAGGGTCGGCTCAAGCGCAGGCGTTTTGGAAAATCCCTGACGCTGCACCTCTTGGGCCGCTTGGATCAGATCCATCTGAAGATCTATGCCGCGATGGACCCGAAAACCCGCTTGGAGACGCACCTGGGCGATCTGTTGGAGTTGGCGCCAGCGGAAGCCGAGGCGCGAGCCGCGGTAGAGTGGTTGTTGCGCCGGAAGACCAGCGCGGCCTTCCGCCGCAAGTTGAGAGACGTTTTGGATCGCATCGGTCATGAGAACCTTGCTCAAAAACTTCCGGACTGAGCTGTCCCGCCCCGTCCTGGATTTCCTCTGGTCTGCCTGGTCCCAGGTGGGCGTGATGGGAGGAAGCACACCGCCACAGCCGCTGGTGGTGGACCCGGAACCCCTCTTGCTCCTGACCTGGGAATGTGCGCGGCAGGACGCGCGGGTTTTCGACGAAGTCTTGGATTGGCTGGTTCAGAACGGCCGGTGGATAAATGTAGTGCGGTTGAGCACCCTCATCGAGGCAGACCGGGTATGCTCGCCAGCGGTTGCCGGTGCAGTGGCCGCGTTCCTGGCCGAGCGCGACAAGACACCGAAATGGCGCAAGCTAGCGGCTAAATACAAACCAAAGCCCGGATCGCCAGCGGAGCCATTGTTCCAGCGGCAAGGCAAGCCTCTCACTCCGCGTCAGGGGGAAACGGATCCGGTGTTCTTGCGTTACGGATGGCTGAGATCATCCGCAAGGCTCCGTGGGCACTCGCAGCCAATACCCGGATGGACGCCTGCCAGCCTCGTATTGAAGTACCGCGCGTTCTTTGGAGTCAGCATGCGGGCTGATCTCTTTGCCTCGCTCGTGGCTAGAGGTCCGGCCACGGCCAGTGCTTTGGCGCGCGACTTGGGCTACTCGCAGCGTCGGGTGCAGGAGGCGCTCACGGAAATGCAATTGGCCGACCAGTTCGAGACACGGCTCGACGGGAATCGCAAGGAGTACTCGATTGAGCCGAACCGAGGTTGGGGACTCCTGTTCCAGGCGACGCCGGAGCGTGCGGCCTGGTTCAACTGGCGGGCTTATGGCCGCGCTATTTCCACGGTTTGGAGGGTTGCATTCACGCTCAAGGAGGCAGGGCTGACCCAGTATATCTTCGAGTCCGAGATGGCCAAGGCGTTGCAGGCAGCACTGCCCGATTTCACGGCCGCCGGCCTTCGGCTCTCGCCGCGGCCGACAACTCGAGAGTTCCTCGACAAACTGACGCGGCGTTGAGCCTCCAGAAACTCGCGATGTCAGGTCTTGCCGCAACACTTCTTGTATTTCTTGCCGCTGCCGCAGGGACACGGATCGTTCCGACCGATCTTCGGCTTACGCACAGGCGGCCGGGGTCTGACATTACTGGCGGGTTCTGACGGCGCGATGGGAGCCTTCAGCTTCGGCAACGATCTGGGCCAGGAGTCATCCGGCTGGAAAGCGGCCCACCATTCCATCTCGTTGATCGCGTCGGTGATCACATAGTGCCGTTCGCGACGGCCTTCGGGGCGGAACCGGAGATCCCGTTCGATTCCCTCCAGGGAGGCAAGACCGGGAATAGATCGAGCCAAGAATCTGGCTGAGCGCCTCGGTCACCGTGTCGCCGAAAAGATCAAAGAGGACTTCTCCGGGTCATGCGCAGGCTGGGAAATGGGCGTTCATCTCGATTCGCGGTCGTCATCCCACGCCTTCTGCGCCCGAACGGAGTCGATCAAGAAGCGCGCGCCCTGGTTGTCGGTGGGATTGAGCCAGAGCATTCGTTCAAACACCCCGGACGCCTCTTCGAACCGCTGCAGCCGCCACAGGCATAGGCCGAACCCATGCAGGCAGCGAAGAAACGGTCGGTTGTCGATGTGTCCCCAGGGCAATACGCCGTCGAAGTCTGGCCCGAACGACAACTCACCGACACGCACGCCAACCTCGTAGTGACGTATGGCATCCCGAGGCCCGTGTTCGAAATCAAGGTTGCCGAGGTGGGCGTGAGCATCGAGACAACGAAGATCCGCCTGGCAAAGGTCCATCAAAACGCGCTCCGCCTCGGCGAGATCTCCCGCGTCCTTGAGGTCATTCGACTCCCCAATCGGATCGGAGTCAGGGTCATCCCAATCGATTCCGGGGACAACCTGCTCCATCTCGAAGCTGGGTCGAGGACCGCGGGCGATGATCGGCTTCACCCAGTCTTCGATGGGGTCGTTTTCTTCGCCCCAGTATTGCGCACCAGGATCCCAGATGCCCTGGTCCTCGACCCGGAGCGGTACCAGACCCGACGCCGACATATCGAGACGCGTCGAGTCAATTTCGCCGGACAGATAGGGGTGCCCGGCGTAACTCCATTGCTTGCTCGGCCTCACCACGACGATCTCCCCGGGAACAGCCTGCCAGACGGTAC
The DNA here is from genome assembly GCA_023383055.1 of Verrucomicrobiota bacterium. GTDB lineage: Bacteria > Verrucomicrobiota > Verrucomicrobiia > Limisphaerales > JAHDYP01 > JAHDYP01. Next base: position 29,563 of record JAHDYP010000037.1, read on the forward strand.
GCGCGCGAAGCGTGATGACACGGTCCCCCGCCAGGAGCCGACACCGCGCCGAGCGTTCCTTGACCGACAGGATCACCAACTCGACCGACCGCTCAAGGTCGAGATCCGTTGCCGTGACCTTGTGCTGGCGTTGACGTCGACCAACCGCCGCTGGTTGCTGAGGCAGCGGTTCCAGGCCCAACCATTTGCGGTAGGCCGCAAGGTACTGCGCTCCGTGCGCGCGCGGCACCAGTACGATCTCCGTCGCTGCCACGACATGCTCGGATCCGTCCTCGCGCCGGCAACGCGCCGTCAGGCCACGTCGTTCGTTCCCGTCGTAATCGAAGCCCAGCACACTGACCGGTTGGCCGATGACGAACCCGTCACACGGGACCGGGATGTTATCCTCGAACGCCTGCCGAAACGCCCAAAGCTGTTCGTCGTCACCATGGGCGTCCAGCGTGATCTCGTCGACCAGTTCATCGACATCTACCCCTGCTGACCCCTCACTGCGGCCCTTTCCTGTGCTCATGAGTTGTGTGTTTGCTCTGGCTTCGTTGCCCGCGAGACACTGCGCATCATGCGCGCGTGCCGCTCTCTCGTCCACAGCAACGCTGCCCAAGACCGCAAAGAACCGGTGACACAGGATCGGGCTTGTGCCGTCAGCAATGCACTCAGGACTTCACCATCATTGAACCGTCAAACGCGATGGTACCTGTAATATGAGTCAACGGCCCCTTCCCCCATACCCCTCTTCCCTTCTCTGGTTACCTTTTACTTGAGGCAATTCGTTGGAATGTTGGAATCCTTGACACGAATTTGTACTTGCTCATCTTCGCTGCTAGTGGGACAAAGGACTCACTAATCGCCTTCACGAGCCGCTGACTCGCTTCTGTTCAGCCAACGACCCGCGTGGGGAAACCAGTTCGAGAGTGCCCGATGAATCCAAGCGATGATCCGCAAGAAGTGAGGCTGTTTTGCGGAGTTTTAGGAATCTTGCTGTTCAGCATTCCACTTGGGCGCGTTCTCGCAGCAGATCAAGAAGGAGGGGGTGCAATGTGCTCATGGTTCAGAGTTGAGAATGCAGTGGCCGGGAATGGCATTGCAGTAGGTCGGCCAAAAGTCTTCGACAACCGCTCCCTAGTGCTGATGCTGGAGCAGCTGGATGCGACACTGGCGCGTGTAACGGTGGTAGATCAGGTGAAGATGGCGCAGAACATTGGCCTTCTTCAGGGCATGCAGCAGAAAGATATATCGCGTGCTGTTTCGCTTTCCACTCTGCCTCTTCCCGGAACAGTATTGACAGAGCAACGGGACACGAATACCGGCCAGTTCGTTGCTCAGCAACGGGTGACATCCAATGCGACGGTCCCACCATCTGCACCGACGCTTGCCGCCGACCTTCCCGCCATGTCACCAAGCGGCTACGGGATTGCTGCGCAGGATATTCTCTCTGAGGAGATCAACCTCACGTATCAGATTCTCAACCTGCGCATGCTGCTGGAACGTTCGATAACGGATCGGACTTACACAGACACCCGGACGAAGAATAGTGGACCCCGTGCGCAGGCAGTGTTGGGCTTCCAAGTGAGCTTGGATCCGATGAAACAACATAAGCGTTGCGCGGCGATCGTGGAAATCGAACTGGCTCCCGCCGCTTCGTCTAAGAAACCGCCATCGATGGTGGCAATGATGCCGCTGGCAAAAACGTATAACGTCGCTGCGCTCACCCGGAAGGCCAATGAGTTCGCGGTGTCAGCGGTTTTGAAGGTGATTACCGTTGGATACAGCGAGCGGCACACCGGCCAGACATATTATCTCTATAGAGACACCGATACCGTTGCTTTTGAGAGACCCGGGAATCAGGCCCAGGCCCAGGACCAGAAGTTGGTCTTTGGCTGGGAGTTTAGGCCTGTGTTGAATCGGACTGCTGTTGAACCGGGAGTTCGTCAACTGTTTGCCGTTGTGGCTTTGGATGAACAAGATTTGCTGGAGTTGGGAACTCCAGATGACTTCGCGATGAAGGTTACAGTGCGGACCTACTGGGCAAAGTTTGACAAGAAAAACGCGGTGATCTCCTCAAAACCCCGTGATGAGCGCAAAGATGCCGAGCACGAACTACGAATCCCCCGTGCGCAGATTGTCCAGAAGTCGTTGGGGCCCAGAGTCAAGAAAGTCGAATGGAAGCCATGTGGGGAAGGGACAGTGTTGATCGACGTCTCGGGCGACAACTTCTACAACGGCACCACAGCTGTCGTTGGGGGGCAGATCCTCGACCGGAGCAGCCCGTCCCTTCTGGTCAAGTCGGATCAGTTTCTGCAGCTTACGGCGAGAACCTACGACGTGGGCAGAGGAAGCATCTATCTAAGCGGTCGTTATGGATTGTCTGAGGAGCTCTTAGACGATGCTACTCGATCCGACCCGAAGGCAATGCCGGATCGGTTCAATCCCGTCGTCACTTTTGATCCGATCGCCATCAAGACGAATAATGAGCTGAGCATTAAGCTGTTTCCCAAGGACATGAATGCGCCGGCTCCGGATCTTAAGCTGAACAAAGCCATCGTGACCGTGGGCCAGCAAGCATCTGTCCTGGAGCCTACGTCGTGGCACAAAAGCACGGATGATAAGTTTCTCGAGACTTTTATTACGGTTCCTGCCGAGCCGTTAAAAAGCGATACTGTCGTTACAGTGGCAATCCCGTTTCTAGGAAGCGAATATCAGGAAGGCGCACTTTTATTCAAGCCCATCACGGTGGACCGGGCGATCTTGATTCGCGACGAGGACCCGCAAGTTTGGGGAATCCTCGGCACAGGATTTGACGAGGCTGTTACAACCAACCAGCAAACCGTCGTCACTGCGGATCGGGAGTACCGCATCAACGACGGACTCGATTTCAAAGGCAGGAATCTGCTAACCATAGCCGTACCGAAAGCGAAGGCAGCCAACCTGAAGAATATCATTGTGAAGCTGGGCGATTCGTTGCCGGTGGTCTTGGCTGCGCCAAGCGCGAGTCCGCCGTCCGCAAAAGTCATGCTGAATAATGACCCTGTTCCGACGGCAAACGTGGGCACAGCGCCGGTGATTGAGTTTGCGGGCGAAAACCTTGGGCAGGTGGGCAAAGTGCGCTTTGCCTCTGACGGTCTTGATTATAGCGCTGAAGACGGAGGGAAGAAGCTTCGCGTGTTCATCAACCGGAAAGTTACTGAAAAGGTCGGCCGCGTATCCTTGACCGTGGAAGCAAAGGACGGAAGCATCCTCGCGGCTGATGTGGATGTCAGAAAGGAGGAAGAGTCCAAATGAACATGAAAGGTGACAAAGCGTTGGCGGCAGAACTGCAGTCGAACGTGACTGAACTTCTGGCCGCATTCACTGAATTGCTCTCAAACCGGGGGTTCAAAGGAATTGAGGTGGTTTCGTTCTCTGTTTGCGATGAGACAGGGTTGGAGGGACTTACTACTCGGGGCGGGAAACCCTGCCGAACGGAATGCGTCACGTTGCCGGACGGCCGGATTGAGTGCAGACCAGTGTGCTGAGGGAAAATCGGACCCTTCCGGATGGCGAAGTTAGGGCCGAGAAGCAACGCTCCATGAGGGGTGCATGCTGAGGCGGGCAGAGCGGGCGGAGGCGGTCCCAGACGGAGGCGGCGGTTTGGTCGCGGCGCGGGTAACCTCATTCGCCGGCTCATGCTCCAAAGCTCTCGCCAGGCCGGGGTGCCCTTAAGTCGTATCAGTTTCGCCGGAGCCCTGGCCGTTGCTCGCCGCCATGGCGAAGCCCTTCTGCAGGCGAGAAGTCGGAAAAAGCGCGCCGAGTTAATGGAAGAGCTCTATCGTGTCCTGGCTGCCGACTTGGTTCCAGACCGCCCGGGACGACGTGAACCACGGGCGGTCAAACGCCGTCCAAAACCTTATCCTCGTCTGATGTGTCACCGTTCCAAGTTCAAAGAAATCCCGCACCAGAACCGTTACCGGAAAGGCAGCTCCTGCCGCAAAAAGTCGGGCCGTTAACTAACTGCCATTCGGAACAGGAGCGCTTCTCAAATTCACAGACCGCCTCCTTTGTTTTCGTTGCGGATTTGCCTTCGAGGATGATTGTTGAAAGATTTCTCCAAGTTCGTCCGATACTCTGGTGACATGTCATCCGACCCCGAACCATTGCATGAACGCGAGGAGCTGCTGCCCACCCGGCGTAGCTTGCTGGACCGTCTGCGCAACTGGGAAGATCAATCGAGTTGGCGCGAGTTCTTCGACACCTATTGGAAGTTCATCTACGGCGTGGCCGTCCGCTCGGGGCTGAGCGATTCCGAGGCCGAGGATGTCGTCCAGGAGACCGTGCTCTCCGTGGCGAAGAAGATGCCGGAGTTCGTGTATGACCCGGCGAAATGCTCGTTCAAGGGTTGGATCATGCACGTCACCCGGTTGCGTATTGTGGACCAGTTGCGTCGTCGCCAGCCCGCTTTCCAGCAGGCTCCCGCAGCGGACAACGATTCGCGCCGCACCTCGACGGTGGAACGAGTGCCGGATGCCGCCTCGCGGGAGCAACAGGACGCCGCCTGGGACGAGGAATGGGAGCGCAACCTCGTCGACGCCGCGATGGAACGGGTCAAACTCCGGGTCAAACCCGAACACTACCAGATTTTCTACCTGAGCGCGGTCAAGGGATTGAGGCCGGGTGAAGTTGCGCGTATGCTGCAAGTCAATGTCGGGCGGGTGTATCTTGTCCGCCATCGCCTCGTCAAAGACGTGAAGCGCGAGGTGGAACGACTGAAGCAGAAACCGCTATGAACACCCGCCTGTTCGCCCGCAAAAGGCTCGGATGGTTCAGCCGGATCGAGAACGCCGTTTTCGGCGTCTCGATTCCGCTGAGCGAGTATCGCCCCGCCCCGCGACTCGGCACGCGCCGGGTCGAGAACCGCCTCCTGCGTCGGCTCGCGGGAAACCTGCTGGAAACCGTCCGATGACCCGGCTGCCCGCGATGACCGCCGCTCGGCGAACCTCCCCGCCGATCAAAGCCCCTCATGCCCCCTGAACCGCAACCGCAGGTCACCAGCAGCCCCGGCCCACCGTCGTGGATGGCACCGCTGACGCCGATCATTCCGGATCACGAACTGGTCCGGCGCATCGGCGGGGGCAGCTACGGCGACGTGTGGCTGGCGCGCACCACCGTCGGCACCTGGCGCGCGGTGAAGGTCGTCTTCCGCGACCGCTTCACCGATGCCCGACCCTACGAACGCGAGTTTAAAGGCATCCAGAAGTTTGAGCCGCTCTCCCGCAGCAACGAAGGGTTCATGGACATCCTCCAGATCGGCCGCAACGAGACACAGGGTTACTTCTACTACGTCATGGAACTGGCGGACGATGCTGGGGAAACGCAGAATTCAGAAGGTAGAATGGAGAAGGAGGTTTCGCCGTCCGGTAGCCAACCGGATTCCGCATTAATCCTTCCGCCTGCTTACATTCCCAAGACCCTTGCCAGGGTCCTGCTCCAGCGCGGTCGCCTGCCGCTCAGCGAATGTCTCGAACTCGGCCTAACGCTCAACCTCGGCCTTGCCCACCTGCACCGCGCCGGCCTCATCCACCGCGACATCAAACCGTCCAATCTCATCTTCATCGGCGGAGTGCCCAAACTGGCGGACATCGGCTTGGTGATCGAGACCACCGAGGCGCGCTCCTACGTCGGCACCGAGGGCTTCATCCCGCCCGAAGGACCGAACTCGCCGCAAGCCGACCTCTACAGCCTGGGCAAGGTGCTCTACGAAGCCGGCATGGGAAAAGACCGCAAGGATTTCCCGGAGCCCTTCACCCAGATCATTGACGCGCCCGACAGCAAGCCACTGCTTGAGTTCAACGCCATCCTGCTCAAAGCCTGTGCGGCCAATGTGAAGGAGCGCTACCACTCCGCCGAGGAAATGAATGCCGACCTCGCGCTGCTCCAAAGCGGCGGCTCCGTGCGCCGCCAGCGGAAGCTCGCTGGACAACTGCGCTTTGTGCAACGTGCCGCTGCCATCGTTACCGCCCTCGCCGCTGTCATCGCTCTCGGCTGGTGGTGGCAGGCGAAACAGACGCGGGCCGTGCGTGACCTCGCCGCCGAGAAATCCCAACTGGCCGACGAGAACCGGCAACGGATCGTCCGGCTCGACGTGGCCAACGGCGTGCGCTTGCTCGACGAAGACGATCCCGCGGGCGCGCTGCTCTGGTTTGCCGATGCCCTGCCGCTCGTCGCCAACAATCCCGCCGAGGAATCCATCCACCGCATCCGCATCCAGCAGACGCTGAATCAGACCCCGCAGCTGTTGCAGGTGTTCCCACACTCCAACACCGTCTCCTCTTTCAGCTTCAGTCAGGATGGACAGCGGATCGTCACCGGTGCCAAATGGGGTGAACTGCAGGTGTGGGATGCGCGTACCGGCGAAGCCCTGATGAAACCGCAGGCGCTGGATGTCGATCGGGTCTGGCAAACTCGATTTACGCGGGATGGCCACCGAGTCTTTGCCTCTTCATTGCGAGAGCATGGCTTTGTTGAAGGCTATTTTCGCCCAACGAACATCGCCGCGGTCATCGAAGTTGGAACCGGTCGTCAGGTCGCCTCTCTGTCCGGCACCAACCTGGTCCGCGCCGACCTCAGCCCGGACGAACGCTGGCTGGTGACGGCGGACACAGACCATGTCATCCGGGTGCACGACGCTCGGGACGGCGGACCGGTGGCGGATCTCAAAGGTCACACCGACCGCATTCTAATGTTCTCGTTCAGCACCAACGGGAATGTCCTCGCTTCAAGCAGCCAAGACCGAACCGTCCGGCTTTGGCGTCTGCCCTCCGGGGAACCAATCGGCATGCCCATCCAGTTTGCGCGCATGCGCGGCCCGGTCACCCTGAGCCAGGACGGAAGACTCCTCGCCACGGCCGACCTGGGATCCGATGCCGGGACGAATT
>JAHDYP010000037.1:36480-47850 GCA_023383055.1 Verrucomicrobiota bacterium
GAGGGTCGGAGCACCCCTCGAGATGCCAGGCAGCCCCGGCGTAGTGGGCTTTCTGCCGCCCGACGAACAACGCCTGTTGATCTGCACGGACAAGGACAATGGACTCTTCGATCGGCGATCGCACGCCCGGCTGTTGCTGCCAATCACGATCGAACAGGGATTCCGTAACTGGGCGATCAGTCCAGACGGACAGCGCATCGCCTTGGGTGGAGCCGAAGGACTGATGGGGGTTTGGAGCTTGAAGACCGGAGAACTCGTGTTTCCGCCCTGGCTCCAAAAGAGCGACCTTGCCGATATCGGGTTCAGCCCGGACGGCACGCAGCTTCTCACTGCCGGCGACGATGGGACGGCACTGCTGCTCAGTATGCACCTCCCGCAGGAAAGCGCATCGTATCGCTTCGATGCCCCAATTGCCGGAGGATCGGGGCTACAGACTCTGCCGCTCAGTCGCAGATTCAGTCCGGATCGAAAGCGTTTCCTGTTCAACCGAGATGGAATGATTCGTCTGGTGGATTTCGGCCGGCTTACCGATCAGCCCGTCCCGCCTCCGGAGGCAGCCCACGGCAAAGCCAACTGGTGCTTCTTCGATGCCAGCGGCCGCCAGCGGGCGATTACTTACGGCGCTGCGGAAGCCGGCGGGTCGTATTTTGTGGAACTCTGGCGCGAGGCGGGGCACACCACAAACCGCTTCGTGCTTTCGCACCCTGCGGGGGTCAACCAAGTGATGTTCACCCTCGATGGCAGCCGCCTGATCACCTTCGGTGACGACCGGCAGTTCCGATTCTGGAAAACGACGGATGGATCATTGGAACGTTCTCTCGCGTTACCCGAGGAATTGACTGGCGGGACTCTGTTCCCCGATGGCCACACGGCCTTCGCTGTCCATCGGGAGAACGCTTTCGCCCTTTTCGACCTCATCACTGGCTCGATTACCAAGACACCGATAAGCCAACACAGGATCACAGGCTGGGCCTTCGACCCCAGCGCCGGACGTTTCGTCACGGCCTCGAGCGAAAAATGGACTTGGGTCTGGAGCACACGGACGGGCGAGCCCCTGACACCACGCCTCGACCACGGCGGGGAAGTGCGGTGGGTGGATTTCAGCCCGGACGGAAAACGGATCGTTACCGCCGGCCTCACACCCGAGGCCAGGGTGTGGGACGCCTCGACCGGTGAACAGTTATTCGCTCCGCTCCGCCTCGGCACCAAACCCCTGGAAGTCGCCCACTGGAGTCTCGATGGCCGTTTCATTGTCGCCCGCAGCGACGATAATGTGGTCCGCGTTTGGGATTCCGCCACCGGAGAGGCCGTGACGCCACTGCTCAAACACAGCGGCTACGTCCGCTTTGCATCCTTGGTCGCAAACAACCGGCTTGTGACCCTCTCTTTACCGAATCTGATGCGCGCTTGGGATCTCAACGAATCGCCGCTGCCGCTCGCTGTCCTCGCCGACTACGCGAAGCTGCTGTCCGGCCGACGGCTCAACGCCCAAGGGGTAATGCTCGCCTTGAATCCCGAGGAACTGGCTGAACTCAGCCGCTACCTCCACACCCGCGCGCCGCAGTTGTTCGCGACGCCGTAGGCTTTGGAGTGCGGCGACAGAGCTCCGTCCACCGTAGGAGCACTGCGGAGGGTGGACAGCGACGACGGCGCTTCCCAACATCTGCGTTCATCTGCGTTCATCTGCGGTTTTGCCATTCGGAACACCCCTCCCACCGCGATCAGAAGAGATTTCTGAAAGATTCTCCGGAAGTGGGCCGATTGTTCCCCTGGAAGCAGAACGAATTACTAAGAACCGAATCCCGATAAAACAGCAATAATCCACAACCGCTAACATGAACTCACGCTCCGCGCTTCTCACCGCCCTCACTGCCGCGCTCGTCGCGGCGGCAACCCTCACCACCCATGCCCAGACCTGGCAGGACGTGGATAATTTCCAATTCATCCCTGGTCTCCGCGCCTACGGGAGCGACATCGGCACCGATTCCTCCGGCGTCCTCTACGCCGTGGGTGGCGGGAATACGGACGCGAGTGGCGACTATCGCGCCGCCTTGCTCAACGTCAGTCACGACCAGGGGGCGAATTGGACCATGCTCAACCAGGCGCACGAGCCGGGCTGGACCTGGGGCCACTACCGCGCGGTCGCCGTTTCGGGCAGCCGTTTGTTCGTGGGCGGCAACGGACGCTACACGGACTCGACCGGCGAACAGGGGATAAGCTGGCTCATTCGCGAGAGCGTGGATGAAGGTCAGACCTGGACGACGACCGATTCCCTCCTCGGGGACTACTCGGGCTGCGCCGACATCGCGATTCATCCGGGCACCGGCGACGTGTATGCCGGCGGATCGAGCGGAACCGTCGGCGGGATCATCCGCAAACGGGCCGCGGGTCCCGGACAGCAGTTCACGACGGTGTATGCCGCCGGCCCCGGTGACATCGGCTCCGCTTGGTCCATGACCTTTCATCCCAACGGCTCGGTGATCGTGGCGGGTAACAAGGTGAATGCCACCACTCACGCAATGTCCTGGATCGTGCTCCGCAGCGTCAGCGGCGACGCGGGGACATGGCAGCCAGTGGACACATTCAGAACGACCGAGTGGACGGGCATCTCCGCTGGCGGTTGTCTGGTGACGGATGACGGGACCATTTACGTCTCCGGCTGGGCCTACAACTCCAAGACCCGAAAGAACCACTGGGTCGTGCGAGCCAGCACCGATGGCGGCAACACCTGGGCCATCTCCGACAACTTCAACTATGGTGGCAACACGCCCTATGTCTTCGAAATGTCGCAGGATCCAGCGGGCAACTTCTACGTTTGCGGTCAGGCGGCCAACAGTTCAGGGAAGCTGTACTGGATCGTTCGCAAGGGGACTCCGACCACAACGCGGGTGAAGCAGGGGAAGAAATATGTTTATGTCACCAAGATCGTGTGGACCACCAGCGATGCCTACCAGTTCGCCCCGGGCAAGGAAGCCATGGCCTTGGGAATCACCGTGGATGACTCCGGCAACATCTTCGCCAGCGGTCGCGCCCAGGACGCCACCGGAGTGGAGCACTTGATCGTGCGCAAACTGGCGCCGTAACACCCAGCTCCCACCTGGCCCCATGAAACCGGATCGAATCCGTTGATCCACCGTCCCGCACCGAATCCTTTCGCACCCACGTGCCGCCAATGATCCCTTTGTGAAAACCAAACCATTTACTCCGATGGCAATCGCCGCATTGATGGTGGCGACTCTCCCTTCCCCCGAGGTCTGGGCCGCCCCCGCCCAATCGGGCCGCGCGCAAGAGTTCGCCTCCGCCTCCGACGTGCCCGAGGGCCTCAGTGCGCCAGACTGGTCCAGCATCCGCCGGCAATATGAGCAGCATCGCCACGCCGCTTTCCCCGTGGCCAGCGGATATCAGGCGCGCAATCCCGGGCAGCAATGGCAGACCCGCTTTGATGGCCAGGGTTTCACCACCCAGCCCGATGGGGCCGCCTGGCAATGGGGATTGGGACTCCAGAGCTACGGCTTCGCCGGCAGTGAGCGCGCCGTCAGCGGCAAACCCCGTGTGACCACCGCCGGCCAGCGCGTGACGTACGACTGGGATGCCACCTTGCAAGAATGGTTCGTGAACGACCAGCATGGCCTCGAACACGGTTTCACCGTCAAACACCGTCCGGTTGGTGCGTCTTCGCTCAACGCTCAACCCTCAACTCTCAACTTTCTCCTGGCCGTGCGCGGGGGACTGCGCCCGCGAGTGCGGGCAGACGGACGCGGCGTGCACTTCATAGATGCGCAAGGCGCGGCGGCCCTGACCTACTCGGGGTTGACTGTGCTCGATGCCGACGGGCGGAAACTCCCGGCGCGCTTCGAGCCGGTGAACGGTGGGGCGAGCGTCCTCGCGAGCCGGGCTGGTTTGGTGGAAAAGCGGCTCGTCAGTAGCCTCGCCCCACCGGAGAGTCACGAGGATATTGCTCCGTGCCTGCGCCTGGTGATTGACGAACGTGACGCGCGTTACCCGCTGACCATTGACCCCATCGCCCAGCAAGCCTATCTCAAGGCCTCCAACACCGGGGGCTGGTTCGGCACCTCTGTGGCGGTGTCGGGCGACACCGTAGTGGTGGGGGCCTCTCTTGAGTCCAGCAGCGCCACCGGTGTGGACGGCGACCAGAGCGACAACAGCGCGCACGGCGCCGGCGGCGCCTACGTCTTCGTGCGCAACGGGACCAACTGGAGCCAGCAGGCCTATCTCAAAGCCTCCAACACGGATGCGGGCGACGGCTTTGGCGCGGGGGTGGCGGTGTCGGGCGACACGGTGGTGGTCACGGCGTATCACGAGGGCAGCAGCGCCACCGGAGTGAACGGCGATCAGAGCGACAACAGCGCACCGTCGGCCGGCGCGGCTTACGTCTTCGTGCGCAGCGGAACAAACTGGACCCAACAAGCCTATCTCAAAGCCTCCAACACCGAGGCGGAGGACTGGTTCGGCATGTCAGTGGCGGTGTCGGGCGACACGGTGGTGGTCGGGACGACCGTAGAGGCCAGCAACGCCACCGGGGTTGACGGCGATCAGAGCGACAACAGCGCTGCGCTGTCCGGCGCGGCCTACGTCTTCGTGCGCGCTGGGACCAATTGGAGCCAGCAGGCCTATCTCAAGGCCTCCAACAGCTACGGCGGGTCGCCCGATTACCCATACGGTGACTTGTTTGGCTTGTCGGTGGCGGTGTCGAGCGACACGGTGCTGGTTGGGGCGCCAGCCGAATCCAGCAGCGCCAGAGGGTTGAACGGCAACCAGAACGACAACAGCGCTTCTGCTTCCGGCGCAGCCTACGTCTTCGTGCGCAACGGGACGACCTGGAGCCAGCAGGCTTATCTCAAAGCCTCGAACACCGACGCGTATGATGGATTCGGCTACAAGGTCGCGCTGTCGGGCGACACGTTGGTGGTCGGGGCGGATGGCGAGGACAGCAGCGCCAGAGGGGTGAACGGCAACCAGAGCAACAACAGCGCCCAAGCTTCTGGCGCGGCCTACGTCTTTGTGCGGAACGGGACAACTTGGACCCAGCAGGCTTATCTCAAAGCCTCCAACAGCGACGCGAATGACTCCTTCGGCGTGTTGGTGGCGGTGTCGGGCGGCACGGTGGTGGTCGGGGCGTATGGAGAGTTGAGCAACGCCACCGGGGTGAACGGCGACCAGAGCAACAACAACAGCCCCACTCAGTCCGGTGCGACCTACGTTTTCACCGGCCTGGGTTTGGGAACGCGGCTCGCCCTCGAGCGCGACGGCAGCGGCGGTTACTTTCTCCGGTTCACTGGCGCGCCGGATGTCACCTACCGTTTGCAGCGCGCCCCCAGCGTGACCGGCCCGTGGTCCACGCTCGTCACCAACACCGCGCCCAGCTCCGGCCTCATCGAATATCACGAAACCTCCCCGCCGCCCGGCGCCGCCTTCTACCGCACCGCCCAGCCGTAAGCACTGTCCCTGTGCAGCCAAACACTCACAACACAAAACGAATCCCAGCCACCTTGATGAAGGACTTTCTCCTCGGCACGCTCGCCGCCGATGGGCTGCGCGCCCGAGTCCGTGGGTTCGTTCTCATTCTGTTGGCAACCGTGCCCGGCTATGCCCAGGCGCTTCCCTCGGTGGCAATCGCGCCCGCTGGCCCGGCGTATCTGCCCGGCGAGATCCTGGTCCAATTCAAGGCGAAGGTCACCGATCAACAACTGACCGGCGCGTTCCAGCAAGCCGGGCTGGGGCTCATCGAGCATGTCCGAACCCCCACCATGGCAGACCACGGGCTGATCGGGCTGACGCGGGCGGCAACCGCCCTGCCGGTGGAGACCGCCGTTCGCATTTTGAACCATCTCCCAGGGGTGGAGTTTGCCGAACCGAACTGGGTAGTAACCCCACAATCCGTATCGAACGATCCACTTTACCTCGATGGCTCGTTGTGGGGGATGTACGGGGAGGATCTTCCCGCTCTCCTCGGGCCGACGGGCACGACAAACCTTTACGGCACCCAGGCGGAAAAAGCGTGGGCGGCCGGCTTCACCGGCTCGAAGGACATCTACGTAGGTGTCCTCGACCAAGGCATTCAACTTGATCACCCAGATCTCGCGGCGAACCTCTGGACCAATCCGGGTGAGATTCCCGGCAACGGCATTGACGACGACGGCGACGGCTACGTGGATGATGTACATGGCTGGAATGCCGCCAACAACAACGGCATGGTCTCCTACGAGGACGCCACCCAGATTCACGGGACCCATGTGGCCGGAACGATTGGCGCGGTCGGCGGCTTCGGCATCGGCGTCGCGGGCGTGAACTGGAACGTGACGCTGATCTCCGGGAAGATCTTCGGAACCAACAACGGCACTTCCTTTGGTGCTGTGCGAGCGTTGGATTACATGACCACGCTGAAAACCCGGAAAGGACTGAACCTCGTGGCGCTAAACAACTCCTGGTTCAGCGGCGGTTTCAGCCGGGCCCAGCTTGATGCCTTCGGCCGGGCCGCCCAGGCCGGCATCCTCTCGGTCTGTTGCGCCATGAATAGCACCAACAACAACGATGTGACACTTGTTTACCCGGCGTCGCTCGATACCACCGCCTCGGCAGGCTATGACGCGATCATCTCCGTGGCGGCGATCACCCGGGACGGAAACCTGGCGACTTACTCCAACTACGGCCATACCAGCGTGGACCTGGGCGCGCCCGGAGGCCAATATCTTGGTGCCACTCACATTCGCGAACTGGAAATCATTTCCACCGTTCCGCCCAACGATTATGGTCCCATGCGGGGCACCTCCATGGCGACACCGCACGTGACCGGGGCGGTGGCGCTCTACGCCTCCGTACACCCCGGCTCGTCGCCCCTGCAAACCCGAAATGATCTCCTGACCGCCGGGGTCCGCCCGCTCGCGGCGCTCGCTGGCATCACCGCAACGGGCGGAACGCTCGACATCGGCACGCTCATGACGGTGCCGGCTAACGGCCTTCCGGCCCCGATTGCACCCACCAATCTGCAGGCTGTGGTTGTCACCGTCGGCCGGGTGGACTTGAGTTGGACCGATCCATCAACCAACGAACTGGGCTTCGCCATCGAACGGTCCAGCGACGGGCAACCGTATGCTCTGGTGGATACGGTGGGAGCAAACCTGACGAATCATTCCGACTGGAAGGTGGTTCCCAATACCCGCTATTCCTATCGCGTGCGGGCTTACAATCCGGGCGGCAACTCCAGCTACCCCAATGCGGTGGACGTCACCACGCCCAATGTGGGCATTGGCCCCCGACTCAACCACGCGCGCGACGGCAGCGGCGGCTACTTTCTCCGCTTCACCGGCGCGCCGGATGTCACCTGCCGTTTGCAGCGCGCCCCCGGCTTGACCGGCCCATGGTCCGACATCGCCATCAAAACCGCGCCCGCCTCTGGCTTCATCGAATATCACGAAACCACTCCGCCGCCCGGCGCGGCCTTTTATCGTACAACGCAACCGTGAGTGAAACGCCTCGGAGGGACGAGCTCCGCGAGTCCCCATCTTCCCCGCTGCTCTTGAGTTAGGGCCTCGTGGAACTCGGCCCTCCGGATTTGGCTCATTCTCCCTCGAGCCACGCGAGCGGATGCAACTCCCCTTGCCGTGGCCAGGCGTCCGCGTCGGTCACCAAACCTTCTCGCAGGGGGTTCTCTCGCACGTAATGCCATTTCTGCGCGTAACTCTCGCCCCGGCGCAATTGTCGATCGAAGAAATCCTTCTGCCAAATCGGCTTTTCCTCCGGCCACGGCCAATGCCGCGTCGTCTCCGCCCGCCAGAAGGCCATCCACTGTTTGAGCGGTGTGGGTGGAAACCGGGCCGGGGCGCAAAACAGGTGCCGATGATCTGGCATCAACACGTAGCGGCCCACCAGCCAGCGGTCCGCCTTGCGCCACGCCTCAGGGATCGTCCGGAGGGCTTCCGACCGCGCCAGCAGCGGCCGCCGGCCCGCCACCACCTGAGTCACATAGATGATGATGCTTTGATTCGCCAATTCCCGCGGTGGCAAATGTGGCAGATGCTTCCGGCCTGGTTCATCGGCGGGATTCATGTCGGGAACGATAACTCGGAGGGACGAGCTCCGCGAGTCCCCATCTTCCCCATCTTCCCTGCTGCTCTCGAGTTAGGGCCTCGTGGAACTCGGCCCTCCGGATTCGGATCCCGCGGAATTTCTGTAAAAACTCCGACTGCCGCCACGATGGACTGTTTGTGACCCGATGCCGGCCACGAGCATGACAGAAAACAACAAACCAATCGCGGGCGGCGGTCCACTTGCCTTGACGCCCCAAGGCGAGCTTCTCGCTTCTGGGGGGTGATTCCATCGCCATTCGTTATTGGCAGCATTTGACACTCGGCGATGTAACGCCAACGGTCCGCCAGACTTTGGCGCGGGTGACCATACGCCCGGCTGCTGAACATGCACGCCGATGCCACTCCACCGATACCATCCGACTCGGTTTCGCTCGTAGTCACCTCGCCCCCGTTCCTGGACGTCGTGGACTACGCTCAGGATAACTGGCTGCGATGCTGGTTCGCGGGCATTGATCCCAAGTCGGTTAGGTTGACCGTGCCCCGGAAGCTCGATGCGTGGGCAACTGCCATGACGAGGGTCTTCCAAGAACTTCACCGTGTCCTTCAACCCGGAGGTCACGTCGCGTTCGAGGTCGGCGAAGTTCATGGCGGCAGGATCAAGCTGGAGGAAACCGTGTTGCCATGCGCCATCGCGGCGGGATTCGAGCCCGTGCTGGTGCTCATCAACGATCAGGAGTTCACGAAAACCGCCAACTGCTGGGGCGTGGATAACAACAACATGGGCACGAACACCAATCGGGTCGTGGTGGTGCGGAAAGAACTGAGATAGGGGAGATGGCCGAGGGCTCCTCACCCGTAACGTGGATCTGGGGTGGGTTGCTGTTACTCATTCACTTTGTTCAAGACATTCACATGCGTTACACACCAACCATCTTTGATCGTGATTCGATCCAGGCAACCGCGCTGTCATATTCGGAAAAGCCACGCTGGGAGCCGTTCGAGTTAAACAAATGAAGCTCGACAGAGCTCGGGCCAAGTCTACGCATCAGCTCTCCCAGTCTCTCGTAGCCCCGCTGTTTCAGTCGTCCCATCAGAGCGCGCCTGAACGTGTTCGTGACGATGTCCACAAGCTGAAGACCACAACAACTCTGCGAATCGACAAACGACAATGAATCGTAGAGCACCTTTCTCAGGTTCCATATCATTCCCCGCTCAAATGGCCCTCGACTCCGCGGTTTGGGCAGATAATCGGGCCATTTCGTATCTGCGCTCATGAAACTCCGCCTGAAAAAGGTATAGTCGCCTTCTTCGACAGCTATGCCTGGCGTTTCAATACCCTTGGTCTGGAGGAGGCCGGCCGCCATAAACTCCCACGCAGCCTCATAGGCTGCTTTCTTTTTGTCTTTGCCATCAATAACCCATCTGAATGCCCCAAGCTCAGGAGCCTTTTGCATCGCAAAATGTATGCTTGCATGGTTGATGACTCTAAAGATCAAGTCGGTGAGCAGAACTGATTGGAGGAAGGGTTGTGCCGGCATTTTCTCGTAAGTCCGGCGAAGTCTGACAACCTGCCTTCGAAGCAATGGGTGGTGTGCATCAGAAACATTGTCCGTGATGTATTCGGCCTGTGTGCGTTGAAAGTCCGCGATCATGGAATCCGCATTTAGCGACATCTCCGTTGCACAGGCCAAAAAGAGGCAGCCTCGCCCAACGAGTAATGAAATCGTATCCGCCGTTTGCTCTTCGTTGAGCGTATTCCCCTTTACCTCGTGTTGCGCTCCTCCCCACGAGGTCCGAAGCTTCACAAACTCGCAGACCAGATCATTATGAACTGTCTCAGGGACAATTAGGGCACCGACACAACTCAGATTCCTTTTCCGCGACGGGGGAACTGTGAAAGTTCCGCTCTCATCTATGAAGATTAACATACGCGATGTGGTTCTACTTTATTGCCGTTGGGAGAGCGAGCTTTGACGCCCGCCCTCCCACGGTTCTACTCATTGAGGAACAGTTTCCACTCGGCCAAGCCGTGGGTGTTGCGCAGGAGTGCCGTCACCGGCAGTTCCTTTGGCGCACGCGGGACAGTGAGCAGCTTGAGGCCGGCCTCATGCGGGAGGCGGTCGGCCTTGCGTTGGTTCACGTCCTTCGCAGACCAGACCAGGTTCTCCCAAGTGTCCGCGCCACCGCGCGAGCGAGGCACGACGTGATCGAGACTGCCCTCGTCCGGATGCAGCAAGCGCCCGGTGTATTGGCAGCGATTGCCGTCGCGCTCCCGGATGTTACGGGCGCTGAGCTTCGGGCGCTTCTTCGGCACCTTGGCGAAGTTCACCGCCACAATGACCGTCGGCACGCGGATCGCCCTGCGGGCCGTATGCACAGCATGGTCGCCTTCACGGATCGGCAGGGTGATCCATTCCTCCCAGGTGACGGGCCGGATATGGTTCTCGCCTGCGATATCGAGGCCGGTGGCCACGTTCGTGGCCATCTGGCAGAACGCGTCCTGCGGCGTGCGAATGTTGATCGCCTGCCAGTTGCGGTTGAGCACCAGCACAATCGTCTTGTTCAGGATGTCGTTCATAAAATGTTCGGACACCGCTTTCGCGATCCGCGGGTTGAGGTGTTTGCGAGAGCAGAAGGATTCGCGCCTTCGACCTGATGCATGTGAAGCATCCGCTCTGACTGTCTGAGCTATGGCCTCAGGACAATGGTGGGCGAAGAGTGCTGCCCTCTTTGCCTCTCGCATGTCAAACGAGCGCTCTGCTGATGAGCTACGCCCCCAATAATGGAGCGGGTGAACGGAGTCGCACCGTCGTCTCGGCCTTGGCACGGCCGCATTCTGCTGTTGAACCACACCCGCGAAATGGTGTCCCCAGCCGGACTCTCACCGGCAGCCTGACGCTTAGGACGCGCCTGCTCTGTGCTTTGAGCTATGGGGACGAAATGGTGCGCACGTCCGGTAACGCTCCGGATCCCGGCACTGATCTAGTGCGATGCGGGGTATAAAGCCGCCGGCTCTCTTTGAGCTACGCGCGCATGGCGGAATGCCGTGGACTTGCACCACTTGCCCGAAGGTACGCACTGTTTAGCAAACAGGCCCGGCGCGCTTGACCGGTGGACATTCCAAATTGGTCCGCGTGGCAGGACTTGCACCTGCAACCTTTCCGGTTTGAGCGGAACGCCTCTGCATTGGGCTACACGCGGGTGCTTACGCACGGCCACCAGTGCCCACGGCCGGGTTTGCACCGGCACTGTGCGCGTTTTAAGTGAGCCGTCTCTGCGTTGGACTACGTGGGCGAAATGGTGCCGCGTGAGGGATTTCCAC
>JAHDYP010000038.1 GCA_023383055.1 Verrucomicrobiota bacterium
CCGCAGCGCCTCCGGCAACCGTCGCGCCAGCAACCGCGTAATCTGCCCGGGAGACAACCATGCCAGGATATCCTGCATGACCCCCAGGCCCGGCACATAGCGAGTCCACCGGCGCGGCAGCGAAACCACCCCCAACAAACCCAACAACAGCAATTGCATCCCCACAAGCACCGCGAGGATGTGAACCACGTTGATCGGCCTCCGGCCGTCGTAATCGAACAAGGCCGCGGCCACTCCCCAACCCACGCCGAACCCAGCCAGCAAGATCACAAACAGTTGCAGTCGGAACACCACCGCCACCGTCGACCCAGGCAGCCAATGCCCGGCCGCCCGCAATTGATCCAGCCATTGGGTCAGCAACTGCCCTCGCTCCAGCAATCCCGTTCCCGGCGGCAGCAACGCGCGATCCCGCCGATGCAGCTCCGGTTCAGCGCATTCCGCATCCCGCCGCAACTGCACCAGCAAATCCACCACATACGACAACCGCGATTCACTCGGCCCGCCCATGCCCATACTTCGCCCCAGTCTCGCGCACCCAAGTCATCGAGGCAAGATCGGCTGCCAAACGCCAAACCGCCGCCAACCCTCTCTTCGCGGTCGACTTATCCTCCCAACGGGTTCACTCTTCCCGCCATCCGTTTGAACCTATGCCACGCGATCGATTGCATCTCCAATACGCCCTCCTGTTGTCGCTGCTCGGGCAGGGCCTCGGCCTGAACATCGCCGCGGTCGCGGACCCCGGCCCACTTCGCATGAGTGTGTACGCCACGGCGGGCGATGTGCAACAGCACCTGGCCCGTCCGGAAGACCGCGATCGAACCGTCCGTTTGCTCGAACCACTCCATGTCTCCCGGCTGTGGCTCGAAGGCCGCCGCGGAGACGAATACGTCCCACCCCATACCCTGGACGAGATCCGGGCTTACTTAGCCGAGCGCGGCATCGCCTCCGCCGGGGGCATTGCCACCGTTCCCGGCCAGAGTTTTGGACTCCGCCAGGATACCGAACTCGGCTGGCTCAATTGGGAAAGCCCAGCCACCCAACGTGACATCGCCGGCTTCTTCACCGAGAACGCCCCGGTTTTCACCTCTTTGATTGTGGATGACTTCTATTGCACGGCCGACACTTCGCCCGCTTCCGAGTCCGCGCGCGGAAACCGGCCCTGGGGCCAATACCGGCGCGACCTCCTGGTTTCCTTGCTTGAGCCGATGATCATCCGCCCGGCCGGTGCCGCTCGCGCAGACGTGCAACTCATCCTCAAATACCCGCAATGGTACGATCGCTTCCACCTGTTCGGCTATGACCCGCGGCGCATGTCTCCGCCTTTCGATCTGATCTGGGTCGGCACCGAAGTCCGCAATCCCCACACCCGTCGCATGGGCTACGTGCAACCCACCGAAGGCTATGTCAACTTCCGCTGGCTGGCGGCCGTGGCCGGCGACAAAGTGCGCGGCGCCTGGTTCGATCACATCGAATGCGAGCCGGAACACTTTGTCGATCAAGCCTGCCAAAGCGTGCTCGCCGGCGCCGCGGAGCTCACCCTGTTCCGGCTCGGAGATATTGTTCAAGGACATCCCGGCGACGCCCTCCTGGCGCGGCGGCTCCCCGAACTTATGGCCCTTCACGACCAGTTGCGGGGACAACGGCGACACGGCATCGCCTGCTACAAACCACCGGGAAGCGACTCGGACGAGAACGTGTATCTGATGGATTACCTGGCTATGGTGGGACTGCCGATCGTTCCCGTGGCCGATTACCCGGCCTCGGCCCGGGTGGTCATCCTGGGCGTCCAGGCCGCGGCCGATCCTGACATTCTCCCCAGGATGCAGGCGCATCTCGACCGCGGCGCCACCCTGGTCGTCACTCCCGCGTTCCTGCGTGCTGCCGGCTCAGCCGCCGCCCGGATGGCCGGATTGCGGATCACGCCAGCCAGCCAACCGCGGTCAGCCACCGCGGTCAACCTGGGCGAAACCAAGGCATCGATCCATCCTTCCCTGGAAGTCGATGGCGGCATCGCACTCCATGACGCCAAGCCGTTGCTCTCCGTGGAAACGGCCGACGGCAGCCTCCCCTTCCTCACCACCAGGAATGTCGGAGCAGGCCGCCTGCTGACGCTCAACGTCCGCACCTTTTCGGAACAGGATTTCCGGGAGGCCGGCGAGTGGTTGCTGGCGCCGAAACCGTTGGGCTTGCCGACGATCCCCGCGGCCCTGGCCAACGAACTGCGCAAGGTGTTGCTGGAACCGCTCGGCATCGAGTTCAACGGACCGGCTGGCATCGGGCTTTATGGGTTCGAGCGGGGCCTCTGTCTGTATAACTTCGGCAGTCAGAGCACAACCGTCAGCTTGAACCACAAACCCGCCATCCTGCCCCCCAAGGGCTGGCTTTGGCAGGACCAAACCAGGAATCCAAATGAATAAAAGAACACTCCTCCCTTCCCTAACGGCTGCCGCCCTCGCCATCCTCGCATCGGCCTGGGCCGCTGAAACATCGGATCATCGCCCCGAACCCAAGCGCGTGCTGCTGGTCACGGGCATCGATTACCCGGGGCATCCCTGGCGCGAGACGGCCCCGGCCCTCCGCCAACTCCTGGAGCAAGACCCGCGTCTGACCGTGTCCACGGTTGAAGATCCGCATTTTCTCGATTCTCCCGCCGTGGAACATTACGACGTCATCCTGCTCCATTTCATGAATTGGGAACAACCCGCGCCCGGCGAGACCGCCCGCCGCCAACTGCAACGCCTGATCGCCCAGGGCAAAGGGCTCATGCTGGTCCACTTCGCCTGCGGGGCCTGGCAGGATTGGCCCGAATTCAGCAACCTCGCCGGGCGCGCCTGGGATCCGAAACTGCGGGCTCACGATCCCCGGGGGCCGTTCAAGGTGGAAATTGTCGCTCCGAACCATCCGATCACCCAAGGACTCGGCGCCTTCGAGACCGACGACGAACTTTACACCTGCCTGGCCGGTGACCGCCCGATTCAGGTCGTCGCCTCCGCCCGATCCAAGGTGGACGGCCTCGATTACCCCATGGCCTTCGTTTTCAACTATGGTGAGGGACGGGTCTTCCATACCGTCCTGGGCCATGACCTCGAAGCGGTGACCAACTCGACGGTGCCGGAACTCTTCCGCCGCGGTTGCGCCTGGACGGCGGGACTCCCGCCGGCCGCTCGGAACCTGACCAAACCGTAGCAGCGCCGGAGTTCATCGGTGTCGCTCCACCCCGCGGGGGTCGCCGGGCATCGGCTCAAGGCCATGACCGCCTAGCGGACCTGCGCCCCGCGAAGGGAAAGGTCACCCGCGCGACCGTCACCGGCCGGCGTTAGCTCCACTGGATGCCCGGCGGATTTCCAGGCCCTGATTCCGCCATCCAGATGAACCACCGCCTTGAAATCCAACTTCTCGAATGTGGTCAGTGACTCACGGCTGCGCCGACCCGAGGCGCAATGGAGCAGATAAGTCTGGTTACGGTCCAACACCGCCAATCGATCCGCAAAATCGCGGGCATGAAAGTCAATGTTGGTGGCGCCCCCAAAATGCCCGGCCGCAAATTCACCCGGCGTCCGAATATCCAGCACCACCACCTTGCCCTCCGCAATCAATCGGGCCGCACCCGAGGCATCCACATGAACAACCCGGGGCTTCGCGTCCTGACCCGCCGCTTCCGAGATGGGTTCGGTCGCGCACACCGATACCGCGGGGATGAACACCAAAACCGCGCACAGAACCAGTGCCGCCAGGACCAACCCCGCGGACACGCGCCGGCTGAGGCGCCCGCCATTCCCGGTCCTGCCATTAGCATCGCTCACCATTTGCATAGGAGGAATTGACTCAATTCCGGACCGTTTGTCAACCGTCGGCTTGTTCCTTTACGCGGCGGCCGGAATCGGCTAAACCCGTGAATTCGAAGCAACTTGAGAACCTCCCCCAGGGTTGTTCTCCAGTCGGGTGAGCGGGCCATGGTTGGGCAAAACCTCAAGCATTACCGGATTGACGCCTCCTTGGGACAAGGTGGCATGGGTGTGGTTTATCGCGCCCAGGACCTCAAGCTGCAACGGCCGGTCGCCATCAAGCTGCTCGCCCCGCAACTGGTGCAGGATGCCGAGCGCCGGAAGCGGTTCTTCCAGGAAGCCCGGGCGGCGGCGCGCATCACTCATCCCGCGATCGCCCAGATCTACGACGTGGACGAGGTCGATGGGACCATCTTCATTGCCATGGAACTGGTCGAAGGATCGACGGTGCGGGACCTGATCCGGCGGCGCGAACTGGATCTGCTGGGTTCGATGGACATCGCGATCCAGGTGGCCGAGGGCCTGGCCCGGGCCCATGAAGCCGGCATCGTTCATCGTGACATCAAACCGGCCAATGTCATCGTCACCAGGGATGGCCAGGCGAAAATTCTCGATTTTGGCCTCGCCAAACTGGTCGATCCGGGCCAGCCCGGAGGTGGCGACGCGGGGCTCTCGATGCTCTCGACCGTGACGCAGACCCAAATCGGCACCTTGATGGGAACCGCGGCCTACATGAGTCCGGAGCAGGTGAAAGGCTTGCCGGTGGATTTCCGGAGCGACCTCTTCTCGCTGGGGGTCACGCTGTTCGAGATGACGACCTGGGAGCTCCCCTTCCAGCGAAGCACGATGATGGAAACCCTCCATGCGGTCGCGTTCGACGAGACGCCCTCGATTCACAATGTCCGGCCGAACCTGCCGCTCGAACTGCAGCAGATCATCTCGCGGTGCCTGCGCAAGAGGCCGGAGGACCGTTACCCGGATGCGCGCACGTTGATTCAGGATCTGCGGGCACTGCGCCGCGATACCGAGTCCGGCAAGGCGAGCACCTTTTCACTCCGACAACGGGTGATCGAGGCGTTCAGGCAATTGCCCCGGCTTGCGCCCCGGCAGTACGGTTGGGCGGCGGGGGCGGTGGCTGCCCTGGGGCTGATTCTCTACCTGATCCTGACCAATGTCAGCCTGGGCGGTGTGATCGGCTTCTCGGTTGTCGCCTTGCTGGTCTATCGCCACGTGCGGAATCGGCCGCAGCGGATGATGGAGCAGTTTGTCCGCAAGACCCGCCACGTGCCCGAGGTCCGGCTCATCGCCGTTCAGGACCGGCGCATCACGGTGGTGGTCGATCGCCCGGTGGGCCAGCTTTATGGCCGGATCAACGCGCAACTGAGCGCCTGCAATCGGAAGCTGTTCTTCGGCGAACCGATGAGCGTCACGATCCGCCATGACCTCACAGCGCCGGACACCTGCGAGCTGTTGACCAGCACCGGCGTGCATTATGTGCGGGATGATGTGGCCGCCACGGCGGTGAACGAGGTCAAGCAGAGCTGATCGAGCCGACCGCTCCTCGTGCCCCGGCCTCGAGTCACTCGTCACCCCATCACGCCTCGCCAGAGGGATCACTCAACGCCATCAGGCAAAGATCCGGACCTTTGCCGGTTGCCGGGATGACACGGCGCGGTTGCAACTTGCCTGCTTTTGAGGATGAACCGGAGCTATTTGCGGCTTTGTGTGATTCAGCGGCGGGTTCAGTTTTCGAAACTTCCCTTGACATCGAAGCAGGCAAGGCATAAGTGAACTTCATTCCCTAAAAAGCTTCCGCCTTAATCACTGCTGAACTCACGGGTTGACCCGCGGTCGAGTTCAGCCGTGAGGGGAGTCGATGGTGGTTTCGCAATCAGCCGTTGGAGCCCGGGAGTTTATCCAACCCGCGAAGCCGACCTCCGCCAACTCAACGTCGGCCAAACAACACAAAGTGAACTCATGAATATCAGAACGGTTATTCTTGCGGTGATCACCGCGGTCAGTTGCCAGTCGATCGGGGCTCAAGAGATCCCTGTGACGCCGGAAAGCAGCGGTCTCCAGCCGAGATCGCCAACGGTCTACATCAACAACCTGGACACGCTGAATAACTTCAGCACCGAGGCGGTGGGGGTGGCGATTGCCGACAACGGCAATGTGCTGGTGGGATGGGAGGACGACGGCGAAGGTTTGGATGATCTGGGAGCAGTCTGGACGTTGTTGGATCCAGCCGGCCAATTGATCACCCCGATTACCCGGATCACCTCGTCCCAGGCCGCCTACGCCGGTCAGGTGAGCAGCAACCGATTCCTCTCCTATTTCCGGGCGGACGGCAGCGCGACCCCCGGCTTCACCTCCTGGGGGCCCAAGATCAAGGCCAACCTGTTCGGCAGCGGCCTGGGGATGGGCGCAACCTCCTACGAGCTGGGGCTTGAAGTGACGGAATTCCAGGCATTCGATGCGGGTGGCGACTATCCAACCGTGCAATTGCTGGCAGACAACGGGGCGCCGGGAAAGACTGTGGCGGGTCTCCCGCAAACTTACGCGCAAACCCAGGGCGACATCCGGATCGCGGACTGGGATTATCTCGCGAACGGGAACGTGGTGATCGTGGCGGAAAGCCAGCAGCAGAGCGACTTGGTGACTCTTTATGGCGGCGCCGCGGCGGCTAATCACATCGTATACCGGATTGTGGATCCATCGGGCAACGAGGTGAATGCGATCGCGCTGGCCAGTGAGCAACCGGTGGGAACCGCGATGTGGCACGGCGTGGGCGTCACCGAAAACGGGTTCGCGATCCGGTTCGAGAAAGCCGGCAAAGCGACGGTTCGGATGTTCAACAATGCGGGCGCGCCCATCACCGGCGACATCGACCTCCAGACCTTGACCGGGGTCGCGGTCGCGGCAGGCGGTGGACGGGGAGAGAACGCGGGGTTTCATGGGAATGGCAAGGATGCCTACGTGGCGGTGAACAGCGGGCAGCACGAAGGCCAGCGGGTGGTGTGGGTAACCGTCTTAGAAGATGACGGAACCCTGCGCTGGTCGAAATCGGCGGTCACAGACCTGACCCTTACAGCCCAGCTTGGCGCTGCGGATGCCGCGATCGAGAAGAACGGCGAGGTGATTGTGGTGTTCAGCGACGTCGCGGTGGGCAATCCGGTACCGTTTGTCATGGGGTGCAGACTCGATCCCGACGGCGAGCCCATCGGCAGCACGTTCTTCGTAAGCGAGTTGGAAGACCCGTATATGTTCCAGGGGCTGGTCTTGCGGGCGGTCTCGCCCCGGATTGCGCTGCGCGATGGCCTGGTGGCAATCGCCTGGGAGAGTGACAACGATTCCTACACGTTTGGCGTCGATTACACCGCGGTGGCCTTGCGCTTGTTCGCCGCCTACCAACCCGGCACCCTCGAGTCGGTGGGTCTCACCCGCCTGGTCGACGACACTCCCATCATCGTGCCGGCTACCGATTCTCGGAACAACTGGGAACCCTACGCCAGCGTGCTGGGCACAAGCACGTTCCTGATCGAGGGAAACACCTATGCGGAAGGTGGCACCGAGTTCCAACGCTACGTGGTCGCGCTCCAACCGGCGGCTGGCGGAACGATGAAACTGGCCGAAGGTTTCTTCGGCGACAACGGGCAACCCTTTAGAGCCCAGATCAACTACTCAAGGCAAGATGGCAATCCAGGCCGCGTGGCCGGCGACAAACGGCCGGGAGCGGTCAACTTCATGGTGGGTGGGGAAGCCTCACCGCACCTCATTGACGCCTTTCAATCGGACAACCGCTGGAACCTGGGCTTCAACCGCCTCGTGGACGGTCGTTACGGCACCGTGCAGACCTTCGAGATCGACCCGACCACGCTCACCCAGACGATGCTGAGCAAAGCGCAGGATTCCGCGCTGGGCCGATTGACGACAGGGGCGGCACCGGGCAGCCAAATCACGCGGTTCGGCGGCGATATCGTCTGCCTGGACAACGGCAACTTCGTTTCGGTCGTGGAAGACAAGTCCCGCCAGTTTAACCCTGACGGGGACGCGGCGGTGGCAACCATCTTCGCCCCGGATGGATCGGTGGTGAAGGAGAGTTTCAAGGTGGCCAACGAAGCGATCTGGGCCAACGTCGCCGCCGTTCGAGGGGGATTCGTCGTGCGCGCCAAGCCTTCTGATGGCAGCGCCAGCCGATCGCTCTATTTCTTCGACAACGACGGCAATCTCACCGTCGAGACGGATCAGAACACTTCCGGTATCTCGTTCGACACCGGTCGCGGTGACGGCACGCGGCTCGCCGGACACATCAACAGCCCCTATGTCTACCTGGCGGGTCGGGTGGTGGGTGGCACCGATGTCAAAGTCGCCGTGTGGGACGCGCGCGACGGCAGCTTCGTAACGGTCGCCAACGTGAACGAAGCGGGTTTTGCGGCGGATGCGGACCGGGCCAACCTGGCGGTGGACGCCCTGAACCGGTTCACGGCGTCCTGGGTGGTGAAACCCACGGGCTACGATCAACAGCAAGTCGCGGCGCGCGTGCTGAAACTGGAGCTGGAGCCCGAGCCGAAGATCGCTCCGCTCACGGGCACGTTCCTGCCCTTCATCAACGTGGGCAAAACCAACGGCATTCGCACCCTGCAAATGACCGTGGCGATGACGACCAAGGAGATCTGCATCGGAGCCAAAGGCGAAATCAACCTGCAGAATCAGCCCGAGTTGGGTGCGAACTCGCCGACCCAGATCAACTTCTACACCGTATTCACCCACCCGGCCCCCGCGACCGATCCCACGCCCTCGGTGGGTGGCGAAGCCCCCACCCTCGCCGTGGCTGTGGCTGGCAATCAACTGACGATCTCCTGGGCACCCGCAACCGCTGGGTTCACCCTCGAGATGACGGACAACCTCAGCGCACCCAGTTGGTCCGCCGGACCCGCGGGCAACCCGGTAACCATTGAAATGACCGGAAGCTCGCGGTTCTACCGTTTGGCGCGCCCATAGTCGATCCAACCGATCCGGCTTAGCATCACCGAGCGGGTGACTCCCGAGGGTCACCCGCTTTTTCGTGGTTCGGAGCGATTGAAGTTCTGCGGGGAATGGCGGGAGTGGCGGGGCTCGAACCCGTAACCTCTGCCGTGACAGGGCAGCGCTCTAACCAGTTGAGCTACACCCCCGCAAGGGCGGAGTGAAGTTAGGCAAGTCCGTCGGAGGCGTCAACGGTGAATTCCAAGGGAAATTGCGAAGGACACCGGAAGGGGGTGATTCGGGCAGCAGACGCCAAGGAGGTGGGGGTGGGGAACCCCGCTGAAGAAACGTACCGCCACCCGAATCAAAACCTATGACAGAATAAAATTGGCGCCCGATTTGTCAAGAGTCATGTGCCAGGAAATTGGTGGGGCGATTCAGGGCGAGTGATGGAAGCTTGACGTCGGCCCCCAATCTGTTTGCATACCTGTCATGCATGCAGGAGTGATGAGGGTGATCGGAGCGGTTTGCCTGGTTCTGGTGGCGGCGGCCTGTCATACGACTTTGGAAGGGCGCCTGAAACCGGGATTGCCGGGCAAGGATACTATTGTGAGCCGGTATGAGGTTCCGTACGAACAGGTTTACGAAGCGGCCAAGGCCGTCATGAAGGAGTCGGGCACGCTCGTAAGCGACGATCAGGTGTCCAATACCCTGCGCGCCCGGATCGACAACAACACGGTTTGGATCAAGCTGGACTCCAGCGAACCGCGCATCACCACCATGTCGGTCGAAGCCCGCACCAGCGGCGGGGCGCCGCACGTGGACCTGGCCAGCGAAATCGACAAACGGATTTACGGGCGCCTGATTACCACTTCACGTTGACGTCCGCACCGGGGGGTGCCTCTGGTTTTTCCGAAGAGCCAAGCCGAAGGGTTTGGCTCTTTTTTTTGCCCCGAAGCTCGAGGGCCAGCAGCGCGCTTCGTTGCCGGGCCTGCTCCGCCGCCGCCGATTTGGGGAAACGCTCGACAATCCTCTGCAGCGCCGCGCGCGCGGCATCGAGATTCCCCGCATGGTGAAGTTCCAAGTGGGCGAGCAGGTTCAACCAGCGCGCCACTTCGCGCTCGGGGGCCTTGGGTTGGGCCAGAAGCCATTCCATTTCCTGCCGCGCCAGGCCGAGTTGATCGAGTTCCTCGGCGTAAATGCGGGCCAGTCGTTCACGGGTCTCATTGTCGTCCGGGTATTGTTCGAGCTGGCAAAGACAGCGGGCGGCCTGGGCGGCGGGATCCTCCGGCGGTGGCGGTCTCAACGGTTCCGTCAGGAGACCCACCCGCGTCGGATACTCCCCCAGCTGAATCCGGTGGGGATTCGCACGGTCAGCGAGGGTTTCACTGGAGGCGATATGGGTGAGACGCTGGCTGGCGAGATAGGCCGCCTCAGTGTCGGGAAAGAGCGCCGCCACCCGCTCGAGAGCCGCCCGCGCTGACTCGGGGTCCTGGCGTCCATGGATATGCCATTCGGCGATTTGATTCAACGCGGCCGGGACCCGGTTGGACTGGGCGCCCCAATCGGCGATCCACTGTTCGAGGATCTGGATGGCGCCGCCATAGTCCTTCTGATTCAAAGCCTTGATCTCCGCCAGCATGAGGGTGCCGCTGTAATCTCCCGGGAAGAGGGCGAGCTGCCGATGGATTTCGGCGATCGCCTCGGCGTACCGCCCCCGTTTGCGATGGGCTTGGGCGATGGCGTAAAGCGGCTCGGGTTCGAGTTGCTGGGTGCCCCCGTCAAATAAACTGACAATGGGATGAGCGATCCAGGACCCGAACTGCGGCGCCCAGAGGATGCCAAGGAAGATCGAGCAGAGGGCGATCGCGCCGACCAGTAACAGGACCGTGAAGAAGTCAGCGAAAAAACCGCCCCCACCCGCGCGTCCCAGTTTGACGAAAAGCAGCACCAGGACGGCGAGCAACCCCAGTGCGGCGAGCCAGCGCAGCACCATCCGGGTGCGCTCGGCCTCCTCGCGTTGGACTCGACTGATGATCCAACCCGCGGCGAACACCGCCAGGACCAGCAACAGCAGGATCAACAGGTTCCTGATCATGAGCGAAGAGCGGTCACCATGGCCTCGGCGGCCTCATCGAAGCGGCGTTCATCAACCCGCATAAACACGGTCGTTGGCGCCCGCCACCGTGCCGGGTCTCACATCTCCTGTCCGGCGCGTTTGGCGATCCGGTCGGGATGACGGGCGCGGCTCAGGGCGGTGTCGTAGCTGATGAGGCATCTGCAATAGAGATCGTAGAGACAGGCGTCCATGAGCACCATGCCGTCCTTGCCGCCGGTCTGCATCGAGGTTTCGAGCATGTGTTTGTTGCCCTCGCGAACGAGGTTGCGGACGGCGCCATTGGCCACGAGGAGTTCGTAGGCCAGCACGCGCCGGGACCGATCGACGGCCGGGAGCAGATCCTGCGCGATGACGCCGAGCAGCGAGTTCGCGAGCTGGATGATGACCTGCCGCTGGAGGTTGCCTTCAAAGACACCGGTGATCCGTTCAAAGGCGTGCATCACATTCGGCGAATGGAGCGTGGCCAGCACGAGATGGCCGGTCTCGGCCGCCGTGAGGGCGGCGGAGATGGTTTCGTGATCGCGCATCTCACCGACGACAATCACATCGGGATCCTGGCGGAGGACATGGATGAGGGCCCGGTTGAAGGAGTGGGTATCGGTGAGGACTTCCTGTTGAACCACAATGGCGCGTTTGTTCTGGTGCACGTATTCGATCGGGTCCTCGATGGTGACGACCTTGCACCGGCGCTCGCTGTTGATCAGGTCGATCATGTAGTTGAGCGTGGTGGTTTTGCCGGAGCCGGTGGGGCCGGTGATTAACACGAGGCCATTGGTTTTCAGGGCCAGTTCATCGATCTTGGCGGGCAGGCCGAGCTCTTCGCGGCTGGGGATGCGCTCGCCGCAGAACCGGATGCTGAGTTCGGGGTGGCCGTCGCGGCGATAAAAGGTGACGCGAATCCGGCCGGCGGCGCTGTGGGGCAGGGAGATGCACAACTCCCAATCGCGTTCGAACTTGGCGCGTTGTTCCTCGTTCAAGAGGCTGTGCGCCATGCCGCTCGCATCCTCGGCGCTCAACGCGTCGGCGTCCGCGAATACAATGTCTCCATTGATGCGAAAAGCCGGGGGCACGCCGGCAATCAGGTGGAGGTCCGAGGCCTCCGAGCCTTCGGCCTGGAGCAGCAGTCGGTCGAGGTCGTTACGATTCATGTGCCCTGGAGTTTGCGCCACCAGCCGCGCAATCGGCCGCGGAGTCCGGCGGACTTGATATGAACCAGTTCGCGCGCGAGCTCCTTGGAGGTGGGATCCAGTTGCTCGGCTTGGGCCAGCGAGTGGTTGGCGCCGCCCACTAGGCCAAGCGCGAACTGGCAGCGGCCCAACTGCAGCCAGACCGAAGCGCGCAAAGATTCCAGCTCGACCGCCTGCTGCGCCAGCCTGAGCGCGGAAGCGAACTGCTCGTAATAGAAATGAACGCGCGAGGCCAGCCAGGGCCAGAACCATTGGCCGGGCGCGAGCGCCAGGGCGCGTTCGAAACAGGACGCCGCCCGCTTCTCCTTCCGGGCGAGGAGCACATCGCCGCGCGCCAGCCAGACGTAAGGGGTGTTGCCGCGTTCCTCGATCGCGGCGTCGGAGAAAGCCATGGCACCGCTCAGATCACCGCTGCGGGCCAGCGCCACCGCCTTGGCGGCCAGCAATTCCGGGTCGGAGGGAAAGGTCTCCAGGGCCTTGTCCGCCCAGAGCTTGGCTTCGCGGAATTCACCGAGCTCGATGAGCATACGGACCTGGCCGGTCCAGGCGATGGCGTTGGCCGGATTGAACTCGAGCACCTTGGCGTAGGCGCGCAGCCCGTGCTCGAATCGGCCCGCTTCGAAAGCCGCCTGCGCCTCGCCGAGGTAATAAGCCTCGTCCTTGAGCACGGGCTTTTGCTCGGACGGCTGCTCGGACTGTTCGCCGAACTCGAGGTTATGAAAACGGCTCATGGGACGTAAAGCTTTCGCCAGAACCACCAGCGCAACGGACGGCCGATTACGGCCGACTTGGGCACCAAAGCCAAGCCACGCAGCGTCGCGTGGGCCGTGATTGGGTCGAGCGCACTCAAGTTGCCTTGAATTCCAATACCCGAAAACGGCCAGATAAACCAGTGGTTTTCCGGGACCACCCACTCGCCGTCGGCCGGCATTTGCGGTAACGCCATGCGAATCTGCTCATTCACGTAGTAGTGGCCCTTTCGGAAACGAATTCGGTCGCCGGATTGGCCCAGGATTTCCGCGACCATAAAGCCCTGGCGAATGCGCAGGCCGGGCGCGCCTCCCGCGTCAACCCGGAAAATGGCGGTCGCCCCGGGCCGAACCGAGAGTTCGCGAGTCGGGGCGACCAGCAGTGTGGCACCGCCAACTCGCAACGGTGCGACCAAGTGGCTCTGAATGTATCGCTGAGCGGGCAGATAGACGATCGTGGCGACCAACAGTGCGGCGAAGAGGGCCAGGAGCAACCGTCGCTGCCAACCTCCGGGCTGCAGCCACACTTCGAGCAGGCTGGCCCAACTCATAGCGTGGAGGGCGACCATAAGTCCGAAAGCGAGGTTGGCCAGGCTGGAGCCAAGCCAAACCAGTGCGACCAAAAACCAGAAGCCATACGCACCAAGAACGATCTGGCCAAAGCGCGCTCGGCCCAGGACGAAGAAAACGTACCCGGGCACCGCGAGAGCCAGCAGAAACTGCCGGAGATTGAAGCCGCCGGGGAGACGCAGATGTTCGAGTGGCAAACGGCGGACGAGGGACTGGCCGCTGGAGAGGAACCGGCCATACCACCTCGCGCGTGGAGGGTAGTAGGCTGACTTGGGGGGGCGCATGGCGCTGTGATCCGCGGGAACCGTCCTGCGCGGTTAATGGCGTTGGTCGATGCGGTACTGCACTTGTTCCTGCGGGTCGTAAAACTCGGACGTGAGCTGTTGCGATTGGAGTTCGCCAACGACCCGCTCGAACCACTTGGCGACCTCGAGACAGCCTGGACCCTTGAACCCGCGGACCTGAACTTCGACCGTTCCATCGGGACCGATGAGCACTTCGAATTCGCGCTGTTTCATCTTCAATTCTCCCAATGCCGGACCTTGATCCGGATGGCCCGGTTCTCATCGAGTTCCTCTTCCACGACCAGGTATTGGCGGGCCTGGAGTTCGTGTTTTAACTTATCGTAGACGTACTGTTGAACCACGCGCTGGCTGAGCGCCTGCCCATGCGCGCGCAGTTCGGCTTCGGTGCCTTCGCCGGCGACGCAGAGCGAGGCCCGGCCGCGAGCGTCGCGGGCAAAGGTGATGGTAACACCATCGCGCGCGACGATGATTTTCTGGTCGCGCCCCAGACGTTCGGTTACCACCTGACTGTTGGCGATTTCCATCTCGACGCTTTTGGCTGCCGTGTCGGATTCCTCAAGGGTTTCGGCGATGTCCTGGGCTCCTTTGACGATGGTATAGCCCATCGAAGTGGCGGCGGCGACCACCGTGGCACTGAGCGCGGGCCAGGCCGCGATGACCACCGGCGTCAGAATGCAGACACAACTCATAGTGAACCTTTCAAGTGCGACACAACCGTCCCGGTCACGTCAGTCACAGATTGGACGGTTGGGGAGCACGAACGTCACGCGGGAAGTGGATCCTCCAGCCAGCGCCCCGGCTAAAGCTCCATGCGGCGATGCTGGGTACCACCACCGGCGGCGCGAGGGACACTCGCATTGCGGGCGCGGCCCTCGGTCCAACTGCGCAACCGGCTGATTTGCTCGTCCATGGTCTTGGCGAGGGGCACGGTTTCGGTGAGCGCCTGGAGCAGGAACTCATCGGTAATGTCCTGACGAGCGTAAAAAGCGTCGTAGAGGGCGCTGATCACGGCCTGTTCGATCTCGGCGCCGCTGAAGTTCTCGCAACGTTCAGCAAGTGCATCCAGGTTGAAATTCGCCGGGTCCCGGTTGCGCTTGGCGAGGTGGATGGCGATGATTTCCCGACGTTCCTCGACCGAGGGCAGATCGACGAAGAATATCTCGTCCAATCGGCCTTTGCGGAGGAGTTCCGCCGGAAGTTGGGTGATGTCGTTGGCGGTGGTTACGACGAAGACCGGCGCGGTCTTCTCGGAAAGCCAAGTCAGAAAGGTGCCAAACACGCGCGCGGTGGTCCCGCCGTCAGTCATGCCCGAGCCCTGCGATCCGGCAAAGGCCTTGTCTATCTCGTCCACCCAGAGCACGGCGGGGGCGACCGATTCGGCGACATTGATGGCCCGGCGCACGTTTTCCTCGGAGGATCCCACGAGACTGCCGAACATCCGCCCCATGTCGAAGCGAAGGAGGGGCAACTGCCAGAGACAGGAGACCGCTTTGGCGCAGAGACTCTTGCCGCAACCCTGGACGCCCAACAGAAGAATGCCCTTGGGCGCGGGCAAGCCGAAGGCGCGGGCTTCATCGGTGAACGCCACCGCCCGCTTCTGCAGCCAGTCCTTGAGCACAGTCAAGCCGCCGACCTGTGAGAAACTCTCATCGGTCGCGTAATACTCGAGCAGGCCGCTTTTGCGGATGATTTGTTGTTTCTCGGCGAAGACCTCGTTGACGTCATCGCCGCTGAGGCGCTCGTCTTTGACGATGATCTTAGCGAAAACATTCTCGGCCTCGCCCAGCGTGAGGCCCAGGGCGGCTTGGAGCAGGCGCTGACGCCCGTGCTCGTCCAACTCAATGCGGACGTGCTTGTATTCCTTGACGTCGGCAATGATGCGGTCGAGGAGTTCGCCCAGGTCGTCGCGCGTGGGCAAAGGAAAGTTGAGAACGGTGATTTCCTTCTCCAACTCGGTGGGAATCTCGAGCACCGGCGCAATCAGGACGATCGTTTTGAAGCTGTTCTTGAGCTGAAGCGCGATCTCCTTGAGCTTGCGGATGATGGCGAAATTGTTGCGACTGAGGAAGGGATGGAAATCCTTGAAGATGTAAATGGCGGGTTCAGCCTGATCGATCACCTGGTCGAGGGCGACCAGGGGATCTTTGCTGGCGGCGGCCCGGTGTTTCTGGAGTTGGATCGAGGTGCCGGCGGTGACGATTCCGGTGCTGAAGCTCCACTCGAAGGCCTTCTTTTGCCGGCGATTGGCGATCTCCACCAGGACCTGCTGCACCCGCGATTCCTCGGGGCTCACCACATACAGAATCGGATAGCGCGCCCGGATCAGCGTTTCGATTTCGTTCGAGAATGTCATGCGCGAGAAAGGAGCTCCAGACGGGACCGATGCGTGGCTCTGCAATCCGGGGGCCCAACCGCGCGGAGACGGTGCTGCCCATCGTCGAAACCCAGTTGTGCCAGAAACTCGGCAAACGTCGGGGTCAGGTTATGGACCAACAATTCCCCACTCGGGAGCAGCAACAACTCCGTCACCAAGGGAGGCTTGGAAACCGAGGGCGAGGCCGAGCGTTCGTCCATGGAAGTCGGGATTCTGTGCCTCATGGTCGAGGAAGGTTCGGCGGGAGGTTCTTTGGGTATGGAACCATGCTGTGGCATCGTGGAGTCGGAGCAGGGCGTTAGTCAATAAGCTTGAGACCGAGGGACCGGGCGTGCCGAACGGCTTCGGCGGCATCCGCGGCCGTGACCGTACCCCTCAGTTCCGGGTGTCGGTGGGACTGCCAGGCGGGCCAGAACCCGGTTCGCAAATTCACCCGGACGTTGGGCATCCGTTCGGCCAGCCACTCGGCAACCGGTCGCCAACAACAATCCAAATGACCGGGCATAACCAGATGGCGCACGACCAGTTCCGCGTTCGCGTGGGCCCAAACGAGATTCTCACGAACCACAGCGGTGTAGTTGGAAACCCGCGCGAGCCGGCTTGCGCATTGGTCGTTGCCGAACTTGTAATCGATCACCCAAACGTCGAACAACCCGGCCAGCAACACCCGCGCCTGGCGAGTTCCATGGCCGTTGGTTTTCCACACGAGTGTGGCCTCGTCCGGAAGTGCGGCCACCAGTTCCAGCACGGTCGGGAGATGTAGGGTCGGTTCTCCACCCAGGATCATGATGCTGCGCGCCCCACCGGCCAGTGCCCGCTTGGCTGTGCTCGCGAGCTCACGGATGTCCGCGGGCCGACCCGCCTGTGGATTCCAGCTTTCCTGCCCGGTGATGCAGAAGCTGCAGCGAAGATCGCATCCGCTCAGGGCGATGGCCAGTGTCGGCGTCAACCTGAGTTCATCGCTGACCTCGACCTGGGCCTGGAACACGCGGGCGTACTGATCCGCATGGCAGAGACCAGCTCGGCCCGCGAGACGGTTCACACCACAAAGATGGGCGCAAAGTCGGCAGTCCAGCAAGGCCGCGCGGGCGGAACGAATCCGGGCGGCGGCTTTGCCCGAGCGAGCGACGTTCTCCTCGGCGAGGGAATTTGGCACAACGTCGGCACTCCCGATTGTGAAAGCGGGCATCGTCAAGGGTTGGGCTGGTTCACGATCTGGATCCCCGGGTGAAGTTCACGGCTCATGATCGAGGCGGACGGATTAGCCGGACCCCAAAAGGCGCTGCCACCACGAACGGGCTGGGGGAGGGGTGTTTTCGATGGATTGGGCCAGGCGCGCCTCGAGCTGGGGCGGGAGGGCGGTTTGGGCGGCGTCGTGGCGCAGGAGTCCGTCCACGCTCTCGAAGGCCGTGCCGGCGGGAGCCGTCTGGGTATGGAGCTGGGCCTCGAGTTCGGAGTGTTGGCGCTGTTCGAGTTTGGAGGATTTTCGTTCCATGGGTCTCAGCCGGTTTTGGGGAAGATATGGGCGAACAATTTGCGGGCGCGGTGAAGCTTGCCGCGCACCGCATCCGAGGTTTGGTGGGTCAGTTCGGCGATTTCGTCGTAGCTGAGCTTTTCATCCGCCACGAGCAACAGCAGCAGACGGTACTCTTCGGGCAGGGCGTCGAGCGTACGTTGGATGCGCTGGCCGAGCTCCTTGATTTCGAGGACATGCAGGGGGCTGTCGGTGGTCGCGGGCACGGTGTCCCAGAGGAAGTCGTCGGCAACGGTGGTGATGTGTCGGCGGTGCCAGCTCTGGAGGAGGTTCTGGCAATGATTGACGGCAATGCGGTAAAGCCAGGTGCGGATCGCCGCTTCGCCCCGGAATTCATGGAATTTCCGGTAGGCTTTCAGAAAGACGTCGTGGGCGGCATCCTCAGCCAGGGCCGGGTCGCCGAGGAAACGGAGGGCCAGATAATAGATCTGCCGGCCATGCGCCTCGTAAACCGCGGCGAACTCGGACGTCGACCATCCGGAACCCTCCGGCAGCTCCGCGGGTGCTGGTTCGGTGCGCTCAACCACTGGCACGGCCATTTCCATCAGAGTTTGGACCGGCTGGCAATGCGGGAGTCACGGGGAGAATGGGCGGCGGAGCAAACCCTGGCGGAAAGCCACGTCAATTCGGGACGGCCCAGGAATGGGATTAAGGCCGGAAGACTCGTGGAGGCCGAAACCGTGCGACCGGATGGACCCTGCCGCGACCGTGGATGTTCACTCCGGGGTCGAACTGGCCACCTGGGCCATCTCCTCCACCATCCGGCGAAAGTCCTCCAGACCCGGCGCCGGCACGATGATCGTGTCCCGCCGGCCCGCCACGTCTTCCGTGATCCGAAGGAATCTGCCGCGCGGATTCTGCTTCAGCGTAAACACAAACGTCTTGCGCTCGATTTGGATCTTCTCGCTGCGCAGGGTTTCATCGGCTCCAACTGGCTTTCCGCCGGTCTGCCCCTCTGGCTGGTGCCCATAGGGCGATGGTCGTTCGTTTGAAATCATATGCCCGTCGACGCGCGTCCCCGCGGACCGCACACTTTTAGATTCTCTCTGCCTTGTAACACTACTTTGGCAGGATCCGGGGTTTGTCAACCCCTCTTTTTCCCAACCCGCCGCCAGCCCTTACTGAAAGCGGTATCGCGGCGCCTCAGTCGGCGCCTTCGTCAGCCGCACCAGGTAAACCACCACACCCCCGGCCATCACCAGGTTGAGCAGCTGCGAGATCCCGTGCAGCAGTCGAAAACTCCGCGTCGCCGCCTCATGCTCCTCGGCCACGGCTCCAGGCCGGTACATGTCCAGGTGCAATGCCTGCAGCCGCGGCTGAATCACATGCCCGCCCACCAGGCTGCACACCAACAGCCCCAGCAAAAGCCAGAGTGTCCACCGCTGAATCTTACGCCCCAGATAGACCCCCTCCCCCAGCAAATGCAGCAGGGCCACCCCCGCGCAAACCTGGTGCATCGCAAAGTAACGTTCCAACACCACCTGTGCCGCCGCTCCGGCATGCGGACGCCCCAGCAACCGGAGCATTTCCTCCGAGAAAAAAGCCGGCCCCACCGCCAGGGTGAAAAACACCGAGCCTCCCAGCCATATCGACACATTGGCCACACCAATGATCCGCAGCAACCCGATCATCCCGCGACGCTAGTGGAGATCCGCACCGGTGCCAAGCCCCCATTATCCGCCCGGGGTCGGCCCGCCTCGCTCCGATCCGGCCGCCCGCTCCGGATTCACCTCCGTCCGTTCCAGCAACGCCCGCAACGTCAACGATCCCGCCACTTCGCCCTCCGCCCGCCTCACCGCCAGATAGGCCTCCCGCAAAACGTCGTGGCCCCCGCTCGATCGGGTCGCAGACTCCCGTTCATCCCCCGAACGCAACGCCTCGATGATCTGGTCCAAATTAATCTGCTCCAATGGCCGGGTGGGCGCATACGCCGGGTTGGGGGCGTTGACCTCCACCAGCAGATTCCGCCGGCGCAGCGGTTCCACCAACTCCGTCACCAACCGCGGTGACACCTCCAATTCGCCCGCCAAATCCGCCGCCGACGCCGGCGCAGCCCCCCGGTTGAACCGTTCGGCGACCGACAACATCATCCGCAGCGCCACCCACTCGCGTCCCCGCTGGCTCACCATTTCGTTGCGTTTCTCCTGCAAATAGGCGTGGCGATTCTGAAACGCGTAGGCAACCTGGGCTCCGAACAACAGGATGAGCCACGAGATGTACACGCCGATCAAAAACACCGGGAATACCCCCAGCGGCCCATAGATCCTGCTGGCCGACACCACCCGCGAGGCAAACACCACGTTGAACTGGCTGTTCAATATCCAGAGCAACGCCCCCACCGCCCCTCCCACCCAGGCCGCCTGCCAGCGCACCCGCGTGTTCGGCATCAGCCCATACAGCAGTCCAAAGGAAAGACTCAACACCAGGAACGGCACCAGGTTGAATACCAGCCGCCCCAACGAACTCTGCGCCAGCGCCCGCAAACTCCGTATCGCAGCCCAACGCGCCTCCCCCACCACGCCGCTTCCAGCCTCCGCCCCCTCAGCCGCGGACACGAACTCCTCGCTCCCGGGAGTCTCACTCTGGCCGGCCGTTGCCGGTGGCGCACCCGACACGGTCAGGAACTGGGCGCTCACCGCCATCCCCATCGCCAGGATCACGATCAAGGGACCGAGCGTGATCGCGGTCCAGTAATGGATGACCCGCGACACCCAACTCCGCCCCCGCAACACTCCCCAGATATCGTTGAACGACGACTCTATCGTGCTGAGCAACCCGATGGCGACAAACACCAGCGCCACCGTCCCCGTCACACCCAGCGCCCCGCTGTGTATGTTGGATATGAAATCCTGGATCTGCCCGATCACCCGCTGTCGCGCCTCCACCTTCTCCTGCTCCGAACCGGGCAACTGCTCCAACTGCGGCGCCACCTGCCCAATCACGTGTTCGATCATCCGCCGGGTCTGGTCCCGGTCGCTCTTCAACAGACTGGTCGACACCCCCAGGCTCACGGCCAGCAAAGGCACCAATGCCAGCAGAGTCGTATACGCCAGCGCCGTGGCCCGAACCGGACAACGGTTCTTCACGAAGCTGCGTCCCACAAACACCCAAAAATGCAGGAACCCATATACCGGGTGTTGCGGCACTTCTCCGGGCTTCTCCGAGCACAGCGACGTGACGACCCGCCTCGCCCGGCCGATTAGGGAGATCGCTCGGTTGACCATCGCCGCGCAGCTTAGGATGCTGACCGCCATTCGCAAGGGCCAATCTCAGGCCGCGCCACTTTGACCTTTGAAGTCCCAATTGAACTGTCTTAGTCTGCCCGCGTGGCGCGCAAATCATCTTCCGGCGAGGGCTTGACCGGCGGCTTCGCCGATATCGTCGGCATCGCCTTGGTCAGCCTGGCGCTGCTCCTCTTCGTTGCCCTGGTCTCCTTCGACCCCCACGACGTCTCCGCCACCACCACCACTCCCAACCCGGTCATTCATAACTGGATTGGATTGGCCGGCGCCTGGACCGGCTGGCTCACCTTCTTCGTCTTCGGCGCCGCCGCCTACCTTGTCCCCATCCTGATCGGCTGCTTCGGCCTGAGCTACCTCTTTCAGGCCATGGACTACTTCCACCGCCACTGGCTCTGGTCCGGGCTGCTCCTGCTCTGTTGCACCGGCTGGCTCGATATCTACAAACAGGCACAACTGCTCGCCACGTTCACCGCCAATGTCGGCGCCCCCAGCGCCGGCGGCTACGTCGGTCTCATGCTCAACCGCTTGGTCTTCGGCCATTTCGGCGACCTCGGCGCCACGCTGATCTACCTCACCCTCTACTTGATCAGCCTCTTTTACCTCACCAACTTCCACCTCGGCCAGTGGCTCCGCGACCTCTGGCAACGCCGCCTCCTCACCGCCAACGGCCGACTCAACGCCCAGGAACGCCTCCTCAAGAAACGTGCCCGCGAATTGGAAAAGGAAGCCCGCGAACTCGAGGACGAAGCCACCCGCTCCGGCCTCGGCTCGGGACTTGGCCCCGACCTGCAGCCCGTCCCCGAACCCACGGTCCGCGACCTGAGCATCCCCCAGGACCGCCCCCGCGCGGCATCCCGTCCAACCCCTCGAGAGGCAGTCGAACCCGAGCCGGCTCCCGAACCGGTTGCCGAACCTGAAGAAGAGATCATTCCGGCTTCCGAGGTTCGGGCCGCCACCACCAGCGAGGTGCTCGGCCTCTCGCCCCCGGCCGATGGCGTCCCCACCGACGTCGAGAAAACCGATGAGGCGCCCCCGGGATCGGTTCCCGATGCGGCTCTGGTTCCCAAGCCTGAACCGGTCCCGCGCGTCAGACCGGCTCCGAAGCGGCCCAAACCCATCGCGGTGGCCAGCACTCCCCAGATCGGCAACTACCAAATGCCGCCCATGGAGCTCCTCAATTATCCGGAGCCAGCCACCCGCCCCACCGAATCCAAAGAAGAGCTGATGGCCAACGCGCGCCTGATGCAGAGCACCCTAGCCCAGTTCGGCATCGAGGTGGCCTTGGGCGACATCACCAAAGGCCCCACCATCACCCGCTACGAACTGCACCCCGCGCCCGGGGTCAAACTCGAACGCATCACCGGCCTCACCAACAACATCGCCGCCGCCCTGAAAGCCGAACGCATCCATGTCCTCGCCCCCGTCCCCGGCAAAAGCTCCGTCGGCGTGGAGGTCCCCAATATTGTGAAAACGAAGGTCATGATGCGTGACCTGCTCGAGTCCGAAGAATGGCGCAACACCAAAGCCCGCGTCCCCCTGGCCCTCGGCAAGGATGTCTATGGCCACCCGATCGTGGCCGATCTCTCGGAAATGCCGCACCTCCTCATCGCCGGGAGCACCGGCTCCGGTAAATCCGTCTGCATCAACGCTATCATCAGCTCTCTGCTCTACCGGTTCTCGCCTGACCAGCTCCGCTTCGTCATGATCGATCCCAAGGTGGTCGAACTCCAACTCTACAACCACCTGCCCCATCTCGTCGTCCCGGTCATCAATGACCCCAAAAAGGTCATCCTCGCCCTCCGCTGGGTCATCAACGAAATGGAGAAACGCTACCAGATCTTCGCCCGCGTCGCCGTCCGCAATATCCGCTCCTTCAACGACCGCCCCAAACAGAAACCCCCACCCAAACTCCAAACCGAACTGCCGCTCACCGCCAAGAAAGAGAAAATCGAGGCGGGCGCCGACGGCTTCGCGGTCGAAGTCGACGAGGAAATCGTCGTCCCCCGCGACGATGACATCGTCATCCCCGAACGGCTCAGCTACATCGTCGTCATCATCGACGAACTCGCCGACCTCATGCTGGTCGCCCCCGCCGACGTCGAGATGGCCATCGCCCGCATCACCCAGATGGCCCGCGCCGCCGGCATCCATGTCATCGTCGCCACCCAGCGACCCAGCGTCGACGTCATTACCGGCGTCATCAAAGCCAATATCCCCGCCCGTATCGCCTTCCAGGTCGCCGCCAAGGTCGATTCGCGTACCATCCTCGACGCCATGGGAGCCGACAAACTCCTCGGCAAAGGCGATATGCTCTACCTCCCCCCCGGCTCCGCGAAGCTCATCCGCGCCCAGGGCGCGCTGATCACCGACCAGGAAATCAGCGATATCGTCCAGTTCATCAACCGCCAGGGCAAACCCGCCTACGAAATGGAGATCCATCAACAACTCTCCCGCCCCGGCGGCTCACTCGATGACGAAAGCGGCATCGACGAGGACGAAGACCTCATCCAGCAGTGCATCGAGATCATCCGCAGCGAGCAGAAAGCCAGCGTCTCACTCCTCCAACGCCGACTTCGCCTCGGCTACACCCGCGCCGCCCGGATCATGGACGAACTCGAAAACCGCGGCATCGTCGGACCCGGCAAAGGCGCCGAACCTCGCGATATCCTCATCGACCTCGACGGCCTGGACGATCCCACCGACGGCTCGCGGTCGGTTTGAACCCCGCGAGCGGCGCGACGGATCGTCGCCGGGTCCATTGGGGTTCCAGCGCGCAATCCGGGTTCTCGGATTCCCGGTTGGTGATTCCGGCTCGGCCGGGGCTACTTGCCCTGCCCCACCCAGGCGTCCACCAGAATCGTGTCGCGCGCCATCAGCACGGTGAACGCAAGCCGATCGAGCGTGCTGAGCAAATTCTCCAGGCGCAGCCGCAGGTTGTAGAGGATTTCATCGAACGATACCGACCGCGAGAGGTGCCGGGATATGGCCCGCATGTCGGCCAGCGACCGGAGCACCTCCTCCGCCTCCGTCTTGCACTGCTGCCGCAAATCGCGCAGGGACGTCACCGCCGTGTCGGGCACACCCGCCTGCACGATCGCGAACGACTGGAAGAACGCGGTGCAACCTTCGGCGAAGGGATTCTCGTGCTTGAGCAAACCCAGGAGTTCCTGGTTGTCCTGCCGGCTCTTCTGCAGCCCGCACACGTCGGTCAACAAATGCCAGCAGGCACGCCGCAGCTTGTCGGCTTCACCCGTGAAACTGCGAATCTCCTGGATCGACCGCTCCGCCTGCCGCAAGGCCGCCGTGAACCGGAGCTGATCGGCCGCGGCGCGGCGCAGCCGGCGGGCAACCAACAGGTTCAACCCCAGACCCACCAGCGACACCACCCCGGCGACAGTGGCGGAGAGGATGATCGTATCGGTGGTCACTGGCCGCGGACTATAGAGTCCGGGAACCGACCCGACAAGCCTCAAGCCAACAGCCACAACAGCAGCAGCAGAATCAATCCCGCCGCCGTCAGCAGCACCCACCCGGGACGCCGCTCGCTTCCTCCAGGTGGCCCAAACTCCTCAGCCACGAATGCCTGGTAATCGAACTCCTCGTCCGGCAAGCCGATCGCGTCACCGGCGGCCGCTTCACTCCAACCGGACGCATGACAGGCACCGCACTCCGGACAGGCCGCGGCCGCGGGCGGCACTTCCGTGCCGCACACCGGGCACTCGCCGGGGGGATCAAAACGGGCGGTCATCCTTTACTGCGCCGGCAGGAGACTCTGACCGTCCACGAGAGGCGGCGGGATCAGGTCGTAATCGGGCCCGAACTGAGCCAGGAAGTGCAGGGAATAGGCTCGATGAAATACCAGGACCGGCAGGTACAATACCGTGCCCAGATACGGAATCGCCAACAGACAACCCGCACAACAACAGGTGAGCAACACCAGGGCGAACACGACCACGCCGATCACCAGGTGAATCGCCAATTGAAACAGCAGGTAAAGCGCAAAACTCCCCGGATACAGCTTCAACAGCGCCCCGAACTCGCGCCAACCCTCCAGACAACGGGTGTGACGGAGCGTCATGATGGGCACCACGAAATCCGTGGTCAGCTTGCCAACGACCGCCAAGGCCAGGCTCAGGACAATGACCAGCAGGACCAGAGCGATCGCCCCGAGCACCGGCAGCACGCCGGGCGCATCGCTGTGCACCAGCCGGAGAATCACCAACACCCCGCCCGCCACCGTCGGCAATATCAGGCCCAACGAAATCAACCCCAGTATCACCCGAAACAAAAACAGACTGTCGCCGTGGGGCCCAAACCGCGTCCAGGGCGCCTGCACCTCGGCAACGTTCTCCCGCACGCAATGAAGAAACATGAACCGGCCACGGCTGCTCAGCCACGTTAACACCAGCCCGATCGCAATGATCAGCAGCAACGCCAGGATCACCACGGGAATCAACCAAGCCAGATTCTCGATCACAAATTGACGGGCTTCGTCAAAAACCTCCCGGCCACGCCGACGGTCGTCGAACCCGTAGTTGAAGTTGAAGCCGCCCCCTCCCTGGCCCAGCGTGGCCAGCCAGGCGCAAAAACCAATCACAAACCAACGCCCGGCATCGAATGGCTGAAACAAGACCAGTTTGACCCGATCGAAAGCCGGCGTCAGCGGGGCGATGACGCTGGGTGCTTGCGGTAGAGCAGTCATGGCGCGTGGCAAAAAGCCGAACTCTTCTTCCGTCCGGCGATTCCAAGTGACGATGGCCCTTCGGCCGGCGGGTGGCGATTACAAAATCAGGGGCCCGTTGCACCCGCGACCCGAATCGCCCCCAGCGCCGCATACGGTCAAATGCGGCCCACCCCCGAGGATCAAGCTGGCGCAAATGAAGGAATCGGTGTCTACTGCCGCCCATGAATCACCTCTCCTCATCCGCTTCCGGGTTGCCGGGGATCGACCGGCGACAATTCATCGGCACTTCGGCCAAGGCCGTCGCCCTGGGCCTGACGGTCGGACCGTTCGCCGCCAGATCCCGCGTTCTGGGCGCCAATGCCCGTCTCGGCGTCGGCTTCATCGGAGTTGGCGGGCGCGGTCGAAATCACCTCGA
The DNA here is from genome assembly GCA_023383055.1 of Verrucomicrobiota bacterium. Taxonomy (GTDB): domain Bacteria; phylum Verrucomicrobiota; class Verrucomicrobiia; order Limisphaerales; family JAHDYP01; genus JAHDYP01. The sequence continues at coordinate 25,930 of JAHDYP010000038.1, forward strand.
CACTGTGATCGGCATGATCAACCAGGGCGAAAACCTCCAAGTGGTGGGGATCAGCGACACCTACGGCCCGCGCATGCGCGCCGCGGCCGAGCATGCCAAGGCCAAAACCTACCCGACCTACCGCGATCTCCTGGCCGACCCGGCGATCGACATCGTCTGCATCGCTTCGCCCGATCGCTTGCACGTGCCCCAGGCCCTGGACGCCATCCGCGCCGGCAAGGACGTTTACTGCGAGAAACCGATGGGCCATTGGAGCCAGTTCGAACTCAGCAAGCAATTCTATCAGGAAACCAAACGCCTGGAACGCGTCGTCCAAATCGGCAACCAGGGCAATTCCAATGTCGCCTGGGCCAAAGTCGCCGAGCTCATCCAAAAGGGCGCCATCGGCCGCCCCCAACTCGTTCAGGCCGGTTACTACCGCTACGGCGACTGGGGCGAACGCATGCCCATCTCCGATCCCAACGCCAAACCCGGCCCCGACCTCGACTGGGACGAATTCCTCGGCGACGCCCCGAAGGTGCCGTTCACGGTCGACCGGTTCTTCAGCTGGCGGAAGTACCTCGATTATGCCGGCGGACCCTGCACCGATCTTTTTCCCCACGTGCTCACCCCTTTCATCAGCCTGCTCGGGCTGAAATTCCCCTCACTGGTGGTCGCGTCCGGCGGCATTTTCAAATACGACAGCTACGATCGCGAAGTGCCGGACACGTTCAACATGTGTGTGGATTATCCCCAGAAACTCTCCGTGGTGCTCGTCTGCACCCTGGCCAACGAATTCCCCACCGAACCCGCCATCCGCGGCGATGAAGGCACCATCACCATGCAGGGACCCGCGTTCGAAGGCGGCTTCGATAGCGTCACCTTCATCCCACGCAAGGGCGACCGCATCGTGATCCCGGGCAGCAAACCCAACACCACCCTGCTCCATTGGCGCAACTTCCTCCATTGCGTCCGGACCCGCGAAAAGCCGGTGAGCGACGTCGAGTTCGGCTATCACGTCCAGATCGCCATGAACATGGCCATGCTGGCCTGGCTGCATCAAAAAACCGTTAAGTTCGATCCCGCCAGCGAACAGATCGTGACCTGACGCCGCTCATCAGCTCTCGGCCGCGCCCCGTCAGACGCCGAGGTTCATCCCCGGGTTCGCTCGGGTCGATTCGGCGGCTTCGCGGATGAACCAAAATGCCGCGGCTCAGGCGTGGGAACGGCCGGGAACGACAGACCCAACGCGCCGAACCGCGTGCGCGAAGCTGTAAACCACCGGGATCAGGAGGAGCGTGATCGCCGTCGATCCCAGCAATCCCCCAACCACGGCTCGCGCCAGCGGCGCCTGCGCGTCCGAACCCTCGCCGACACCCAACGCGAGCGGCATCAATCCCAAGGCCGTGGTCAATGTGGTCATCAGGATCGGACGCAACCGCCGTCGCCCGGCCTCCAACACCGCCTCGCCAGCTTCCATCCCGGCCTGGAACAGCCGGCTGGCCTGATCCACCAGCAGGATGGCGTTGTTCACCACGATGCCGCTTAACATGATGCACCCAATCCCCGACTGCAGGTTCATGGTCGTTCCCGTCAGGATCAGCGTCAGGATCACACCCACTGCGGCCGTCGGCGTCGACACCATCACAATCAACGGATCCTTCAACGATTCATACTGGCACGCCAGCACCATGAACACCAACAGGAGCGCCAGCACCAGCGCCATCGCGAAATCCCGGGATGCCCGCGCCTGCTCCTCGTACGTTCCCGCCAACTGAAACAGATAGTTCGCCGGACGCGGTATGGCGTCCAACGCCTCAGTGATCTCGCGCGCCACCGCGCCCATCGGACGCCCCGCAATGCCGGCATTCACCGTGACCAACCGCTGCTGATCACGCCGCCGGATCTCCGTCGGCGCGCGGCCGGTCCGGTTCTCCACCACATTCCGCAACGCCACCAACTCACCGGCCGGCGTGCGCAACGTCAGATCCAATACCTGGTCGATCGTCAAATGCTGGGCGTCCGCCAACTGCACCAGAATCCGATAGGCGTTGCCTTCGGTCCGGTAATCCCCCGCCCGCGATCCCGCGATCGCTGTCTGCAACGCCTCCGTCACGTCCCGCACACTGAGGCCGAGATCCGCCGCCTTTTCCCGGTTCACCTGGATCTCCTGTTGCGGGATCCCTTCGTCGAAACTGGTGTCGACATCCACCACCCCCGGAATCCTCGCGATCGCCTCCGCCGCCTGTCGCGCCAACGACTCCAGAATCGGCAACTCGTACCCGCGAACCTCGATTTCAATCCCGGTGTCCCCCCCGCCCAACAACCGGTTGAGCAGGAACTGGCCTTGCCGCGCCTCCACTCGCACTTCCATCCCCGGATACTGGCCATCCAGACGCTCCCGCAAGGCCGCCGCAATCTCGCTGTTGGATCGCTCCCGCCCCCTCGCCGGCCCCACGGACAGATCCATCTCGAGCCGGCCACTGCTCACCTCCACCACGTTCGCCTCCATCTCGGGCACCGCCGAAACCACTTCCGCTTCCATGTCCCGTGCGATCGCGTCCACCAGGTCCAGACGCGTGCCTACCTCCATTTCACCTTCGATCCGGATCTCGCCTTCGTCCGTCGGCGGCATCAACTCCGTCCCGATCATCCGCGAAAGGAAAAGCGACCCTACCAAGGTCAATACCGCCCCCCATACCACCCGCTGACGATGCCGCAAAGCCGACCGCAACAGATCCCGATACCCGTCCTCCAACCGTTTGAACCAGCCCTCCGCCTTCACCGCCAGACGACGTGCCGTTGAAGCCTCCGACCGCGCTGCCCCGCCGCCCGCCAGCAACCTCGCCGAAAGCATCGGCACCAGGCTCAACGAGACAAACAACGAACAAAGCAGGGAAAAGCTTACCACATACGCCATCTCCCGAAATAACTGCCCCGATACCCCCTGAATGAAGACCACCGGCAGAAAAATCACCAGCGTTGTCAGCGTGCTCGCCACAATCGCCGGCGCCACCTCGCTCGCTCCCCGCGCGGCCGCCAGTTCCGCCGCCTCCCCTTCCTCCGTATGCCTCCGGAAAATGTTCTCCAACACGACGATCGAACTGTCCACCATCATGCCCACCCCCAGAGCCAGCCCGCCCAGCGACATCAGGTTCAGCGAGAACTCCCCGAAATACAGCAACGCGAAGGTCGCGATCATCGATATCGGGATGGCCAGCGAAATCACCAGCGTGCTCCGCCAATCCCGAAGAAAAAACAACAACACCAGAATCGCCAGCGCCCCGCCATACAACACCGACTGCGCCACGTTCGCAATCGAGCGCTCGATGAAGTTCCCCGAGTTCGAGACCGCCACAATCTTCACCTGCGGATAATCGGCGTTGACCTCCTCGATCTCCGCCAGAATCGCCCGCGACACTTCCACCGTGTTCGCGTTGGCCTGTTTGCGGATCCCGACCCGAATGCCGCGCTCGCCGTTCACCCGGTCGATCTCCGTCACGCGCTCGTAGGTATCCAGCACCTTCGCGATCTGTCCCAGCGTCACCACGTTGCCCTCCCGGTTCGCGATCACCGTCTCGCCAATCTGCTCGACGCTTCGATACTGGGCCGGCGCGCGCAGCGTCACCTCGTACCGGCCTTGCTCGATCCGCCCGGACGGCTGGTCCAGATTCGCATCCCGGATGGCGTCCAGAATCTGGTTCAACGGCAGTCCCAACGCCTCCAGTCGCGTCCGGTCCAGTTCCACGCGCACCTCCCGGTCAAACCCGCCAAACAAATCCACCTGGGCAACCCCCGGCACCCGCGCGAACCGATACCGTATCTGGTCGTTGATCAACTCCGTCATCTCGACCGGGTCCATGTCGCTCGAGATGCCCAGAATCACCACCGGGAAACTCTCGATGTCGAATTTCCCCACCCAGGGCCGGACGATCTCCTCGGGCAACTCGTTGAGCTCATCCTCCAACTTCGCCTGCACCTCAAGCGCCGCCGTGTCGATGTCCGTCCCCCACACGAACCGGACCCGCAGACGGCTCCCGCCCTCATAGGAACCGGACGAGATCTCCTCGACGCCCGGCACCGTGGCCACAATCTCCTCAAGCATCTGCGTGACCTGCGCCTCCACCACCTCCGGACTCGCCCCCTCGTACCCCGTCCGGATGCTGACGGTCGGCAGTTCAATGCTCGGGAATAGATCCACCTTCAACCGCATCAGCGACGCCGTCCCCAACACCACCACCATCAACATCACCATCGAGGTGAATATCGGCCGCCGCACGCTGAACGCCGGCAGGTTCATGGCGTCGCTTCCGATTCGTGCGTCGCCACCACCCGGATCGCCGACCCCCCGTCAATCAAATGCTGACCCAGTGTCACCACCCGTCCCGAGATCGATCCCCCCCGCAACTCAACCCATCCCCGCGAACGCACCCCGGTCTTCACCGGCACCCAGCTCACGCTGTCGCCGCTTTCATCAACCAAAAAGACACCATCGACATCCCCTCGCCGCGTCAGCGCCGCTTCCGGAACCGCCACCGCATCGTTCACCCGGTCCAACGTGATCGTCGCCCGAACGAACATCCCGGGCTTCAACCGGCCGTCAGGATTCGCCAGCGTCAGTTCCACGCGCGCCTGCCGGCTGCTCTCGCGGAACACCGGCGCAATCCGGTCGATCCTGCCCACGAACACTTCCCCGGGAAAAGCGTCCGTGGCAAACCGCGCCTCCATCCCCCGCGCCAGCAGCCCATAGTCGCGTTCGGTCACCGAAATTACCGCCACAATCGGATCCAACTGCACGATGAGCATCAACGGCTCGTTCGCGGACACCGTGTTCCCCTCCTCCACATACCGCTCGGCCACCATCCGCTCCGCGTCGCCCTCGCTCCAATCGGCCGTCACCCGCGTGTATTCATAGCGGATCCGCGCCGATTCCAGCGCCGCCGTCGCCCTATTGATCTGCGCCTCCGCCACCGCCACCTGCGCTTCCCGCTCCATCCGATTGGCCTCCGCAATGTCAGACTCTGAATCGGAGGCAATCCCCCGCTCGCGCAAGGTCTCAATCCGCCGATTCTCCCGCCGGCTGAGTTCCAGCGCGTTCCGGGCCTGCGCCAGGTTCGCCGTCGCCACCGCCAGTTCCGCCTCGGCCTGCTTCACCGCCTGGCCAAACTCCGCGTCATCCAGATACACCACCGCCTGGCCCCGACGCACCGGATCCGCCAGATCCACCGCAATCCGCTCGATGCGCCCTCCCACCTTCGCGGCGACCACCACCCGCGACTCCGCCTCCAGCGCGCCGCTCAGCGTCCGCTCCAACTCCAGCGAACGCCGTTGCACCGTCGCCACCTCCACCCCCGCAATGCGTTCCTCCGATCGCGCTTCCGCCCCACCCTTCCCCACGCGCATCACCAAAAACCCAACCGCCGCCAGCCCGAGCAACCCGAGCAGCAACAGCAGTTTGTTTGATTGTCGAGAGTCCATTCAAGACGACATTCCGGCCGAGTGCGGGAATCGCGCGGCTTGCCCCCGATCCCATCGATCCGATCCCACTCCAGGCGGAATACCCACACACTCTCCATGCGTTTCCCAGGGAACGGCCGGCAGCATAGGCCTATTTTCCGGCTTTCAAGCAACAAGTCAACGGATGAGTTCGACAAGAACCACCCTTGATTCCGCCCCGCAACCAAGGTATTTGTCTGTCAAACCCGGACCAACAATCCGGCAAGAGAGTGCACCGATATCGCGAGGATCTATGACGAGTCATAATCGACGGAACTTCCTGGCCTCCCTGGGAGGCGGTTCGATCTGTATGTTCGGCCTGACGCGCGCCCAGGCCGATCCCAGCCCCGCCCCGCCACCCCAAGTCCCCCTCGGCAATACCGGCATCACCATGTCCCGCATCGGACAGGGCACCGGCATGAGCGGCGGCAACCGCCAATCGAACCACACCCGGATGGGCTTCCAGAAGCTCGTCGAACTGTTCCAGCACGATTACGATCATGGAGTCACCTTCTACGACATGGCGGACCTCTACGGTTCCCACCTGTACTTGCGCGAGGCGTTGCGCGCCATCCCGCGCGATAAGGTGTCGATCCTCACCAAACTCTGGTTCCGTTATGACGGCGAACCCGCCAATGTCCCCGCGGCGTTCAAGAAGCACTCGGCCGAAATGGCCATCCAACGGTTCCGCCATGAACTCTCCACCGATTACATCGATGTCGTCCTCCTGCACTGCCTCATGACCCCCTCGTGGGAGGCGGAAATGGAACCTTACATGGAAGCGCTCTCCGCGGCCAAAGCGAAGAAGCAGATCCGCGCTGTGGGCGTTTCCTGCCACGACCTGCGCGCGCTGAAGACCGCCGCCCAATGTCCCTGGGTCGATGTCATCCTCGCCCGTATCAACCCGAAGGGAACCGCCATGGACGGCTCCGTCGAGGAAGTCGTGCCCGTGCTCCAGACCGCCAAGGCCAACGGCAAGGCGCTGATCGGCATGAAAATCTACGGCGAAGGCAAACTCGCCAAACTGCCGGACATGAGGGAGGAATGCATTCGTTACGCTCAAAGCCTCGGCTTGCTCGACGCCATGACCCTCGGCGCCGAAACGCCGGAGCAAATGCGCGAATCCCTCAGCCTCTTGTCGAGATTCCCGGCGGCCAAGGCCTAACCTGAATTGAATGGACGATCACCCGGCATCGTGATAGAAGCCACTCTCACAACTCAGATGAACGGAGACAATCGCATGAAAACGCGACGCAACAGTCAGAAACGACGGGTCCTGAAACTGGTTGGCGCCGGAGGCTTGGCCAGCTTGGCCGCCATCCACGGCGCCCAGGCCACCACCCAAATCACCTTCGACGGCTTCACCCAGAACAACGTCGACATCTCCACCCTGACCGGCTTCGGCAGCAACGTGGCGGTCAGTGACGCCGATTTCACCGTGAGCCTCGGCTCGAATGGCATTCTGGGCACCCCCGACATTTCCCTGACCTGGGGCGCCGGCTACCAGACTTACACGGCCTGGGACGGCCGCGGCAATGTCGCCCAGACGGATTTCAACGTGGCCACCGATATCGACCTGGTCTTCACTCCCACCGCCAATTTCGCGGTTCAGCTCGATTCCTTCGAGCTCGACATGTGGAACGGCGGCGGGGATACCAGCGTCTCCTGGTCGATCTTCGACGCGCAGGGAACGCTCGCCAGTGGCACCTGGTTGAAATCCGATCCCGGCGGCCGCGATCAGGTCCTGACCGGCTTGGGTGCCGATGACGTCAACCTGGGCGAAGCCGTCACCCTGCGGCTGAATCTCAACTCTGGCGCCGTCAGTTACCTGGCCCTGGATAACTTGACCTTCCAGCAGGTGCCGGAGCCGTCGGCCATCGCCCTCGGTCTCCTGGGCTTGGGCGCGCTGGCGCTGCGCCGTCGCCGCCACTGACCCATTCGACATCCGGCTTTTGCGCCCGCCCCCTGAAGCCTTTCAGGGGGCGGTCTGTCTTAATGAACCCCGCTCAACTCCGCGACCAGGCCCACGCAGCCCTGCGCCAGGGCGATATCACGTTGGCCCGGGCACGGTTCCATGACGCGGTCCAAGCCAGCGCCGGCAACGCGCGGCTCTTGCGCGAGTTGGGCGGATCCCTCTGGGCGTTGTATGACTTCTCCTCCGCGCTCGACGCCTACCGTTGTGCGGCCGAGGCGGAGCCTCAAAGCACCGAATCCCACCTGTTGGCGGCCCAAAAGCTCTTCAGCATCGCCCGGTTTCGCGAATGCGCCGCCTGGCTCGAGCAAGCGCGAGCCCTCAACCCGCGGGATGCCACCCTCCTCACCATGCTGGGCGAGGTCTACGACCGCAATAACCGGCTGGATGACGCCGAACGCTGCGCCCTCGAAGCCCTGACCCTCGCCCAGCACAAGATCGAGACTGTCCGCTTGATGGCCCACCTCGAACGCCGCCGCGGCCTGCTCGATCACGCCCGAATACGGCTCACCCGGCACTTGCGGCAATGCCCGGGCGTCGAGGACTGGCGGCTGCGCTATGAACTCGCTGCCGTCCTCGACCGCCTGGGCGAATACGACGCCGCCATGGCCGAGTTGTTCGCCGCCAAAGCGCAACTCGAACCCCAGGCCCGGCCGCAAATCGGCGTCGCCCACACCATCTGGCACCGACAACAGGAGGTGGCGGAGTTGCTGGACACGGCGGATTGGACCGCCTGGCAGACACGCCCGGATTCCCTCCGCCCCCTGGCCCGCATCGCGTTTCTCTGCGGACATCCCCGCTCCGGCACCACTTTGCTCGAGCAAATCCTGGATGCGCACCCGGACATCGTGTCCACCGACGAAACCGGCATCCTCGCGCGGGAGTTCATCGAGCCGATCATCCGGCAACCCGCAGCCGCCCGGACCGGCGTCGACGAACTCCGCTCGCTCGACACGGAACAGCTTGCCGCGGGCCGGGAAACCTATTTTCAATTCACGCAAGAGCATCTGGGAGCGGCCATCGGCGGGCGGTGGTTGATCGAAAAGGACCCGGGGTTAACCCCCGATCTGCCGCTGCCGTTAAGGCTCTTCCCGGAGGCCCGGGTGATCTTCCCCTTGCGTGATCCGCGCGACGTCTGCGTAAGCTACTTCTTCACGTTGCTGCCCCTGAATCCCGCAAGCGTGGCGGCCATCGATCTGAAATCCACCATCGAATGCTGCGCCCACTCGCTGCGGCTCTGGCTCCACTGGCGTGAGACCATTCCGCAACCCTGGCTCGAACTGCGCTATGAAGCCCTCGTCGCCCGCCCCGAGCCCGAGCTGCGCCGGATACTCGGGTTCCTGGACGTCCCTTGGGACCAGCGACTGCTGCGGTTCCACGAGCGCGCCACGGAAAAGGGCGTGCGCACTCCCACTTACGCGGACGTAACCCAACCGCTCTACCAACGCGCCGTCGGACGCTGGCGGAACTACGAGAAATACCTGGCACCACACCTGGATCTCCTGCGGCCCTGGCTGCGCGCGTTCGGCTACGAATAGCCGATGACCTCCGGAAGGTTGCCATGGCATCTCTCGGCGCTCGCTGATAGCTTCACGAACGTATGGCCAATGCCATCCTCGAACGGTTGCTGGACCGGTTGTACGCCTCCCTGGTTTACGGTCCCTGCTTATCCTGTCGTCCCCATCACAGCCGGCAACGGCTCGATCTGACCGGCCTGCGCGCGCTTCAGCACCTGGCGCCAGACGAGATCCTGCCCCGCCTGCTCGACGGGAACGGGACGGTGGAACTGCTGGCCAAAACCCCTCCCTGGCGCGGTCCGTGGGAAGATGACGCGCCCTTGTCCGACGCGGAACGCGCCGCCCGGCGCGCGTTCCAGACCCAGGAACGACTCCTCCTCAAGCTGCGCGACGTCGCCGAAGACGCGAACGATTACGAGCAGGAAACCGGGGAGAACGCGCTTTACCTGGGATATCCGTTGCTGCATGTGCCCGCCGGGATCGCCGCCATCGGCGGAGCGTCGCCGCGTATCCTCGCGCCGGTGGCGTTGTTACCGATTGGGTTGGTCGTCAAACGCGGCGCGAAATCGTCCGTCACCCTGGCGGGCAAAGGCGCGGGCGTGGACAAGGTCATCGCCAATTTCCCCCTGCTGGCCTGGCTCGAACAGCAAACCGGCCGGGATACCAGCGATCTGTTTGTCGACGAGGACGGCTCGCAGCCATGGCGGGAGATCAACGAGTTAACCAAACTCCTCGCGGAATGCCTGCACGTCGCCATACCGCCCGCATTCAGCGCGGCCGGCGGCCTCGAGGCAGTGCCCGGAACGGAAGCGCTCCCGGACGAACCGCGGTTCCTCAACGCCGCCGTCCTCGGCCTTTTTCCGCTTTCGAATCAGGGCTTGCTGAGGGATCTCAAGGCGATGGTAAGAGGCGAGAGCCTCTCGGGCACGGTTGAGCCCTTCCTCCAGGCGCACCCGGCGCGGGACCGGGCGGAACCCGCACCCGGCCGGCGGATGCGGAACTTCGCCCAGGAACGGTTGGTGACGCTCGCGGATCCCTGCCAGGCGCGGGCGGTGCGGCTGGCCGGAAACACGCCCTTGCTCGTGATCCATGGCCCGCCCGGCACCGGGAAGAGCCAGACCATCACCAACCTGATTGGCGATCATCTCGCCCGCGGCGAGCGCGTTCTGTTCATCTGTGAAAAGCGAACAGCCATGGACGTCGTCCAACATCGGTTGGCGCACCTCGGCTTGGGTGCCTTGTGCGCCGTGGTGCATGACCCGCAGCGCGATCAGCGAGACCTTTACATGGGGATCCGCCAGCAACTCGACGACTTGCCCGAACGTAAAACCGATCCCACCGCCGATGCGAAACTCCAGCAGACGGATGAAGAATTGCAGCGGCTCCATCTCGAATTATCCGGCTACCGCGATGCCCTCGCCGAACCGCCCCACCCGGGGCAACCGGGATTCCACGACCTCGTAGGCGAGTGGATGAACCTGCCGGCCGGCGGCGTGAATTTCTCTGAGGAAGTCCTGGGAACCGCCCGCTGGGATGAACTCGCGCCCGCGGTCCCGGCGTTGAGCGAAACCCTCGAGCGAGCGCGCGCCGCGAACCTGCCCGAAAATCCATGGGCTGAAGCCGCGGGGGTTGAATTGGGAGAGTTCCTGTCGCGCCCCGTCACGGAATGGCGCTCCCGCTTCGAGGCGTTGTTCACTCCGGCCACGGAGTTGGACGCGTTGGTCGCCGAGGATCTGCCGCCGCTCAAGGAAGGCGATTTGCTTGCTCAGGCCGACGCCCGCGAAGATCTGGCCCGCCGACTGACCGCCCTGGACGCGCTCGGTTCGGACTCCCTTCGCGGTATTTGGTGCGAACGGTCCGTCGAAACGCTGACGCAGACCCTCGCCGATTTCGAGGCGCTGGCGTCGTCCCACGACTTGGTGAGTCGGCAATCGCTCGATCCCGAACTCGCCTCCTTCGTGGTCGAGAAACCGCCCGGCGCGCTCGAATTGAACCAGGCGCTCACCGCGCTCGATGACTACGACGCCGCCTCGGCCAAGTGGTACGGCTTTCTGCTGGGCGCGAAGCAGGCCGCCGCGCGGAAGCTCGCCGCCCGCTACGGTTTCAAGCTGACCCACGAAGTCAGCCAACGGCTCCGGCGGTTTCTGGAATCGGTCAAGGCCCGCGTGCTATGCCAGGATTTCCTGGTCCGGACTTTTAGGATCTCACCGGCCGGTTTGCTCCCCGATGCCGAACTCACCGTCGCCTGGACGCGGAACCGCGACTATTTGCGCGCGATCCGCGCGGTGAAACAGGGAACTCCACCCGGGCTCGAAACGTTCGTCGCCCTTGCCCTCGGAGGTTCACTGGCCGAGGCGGCGGCGAAGATCGAGCTCTCGGCCCGACGCGCCCGGAAGCTCGCCGAGTTCGAGACCGCCCTGAAGCACGTCGGTCTTTTCTCCGCGGACTGGCTGCTGTCGCAAGCTGCTGCCTGGCGTTCGAACGCGCGGGCAGTGCCGCTGCTGACCGCCCTGGGCGAGCAGTTCGAATCGCTCGAAATCGTGCTTCGTTTCCGGCTCGCCTTCGCTCAGGTGCCCGCCTCGCTGCAACCAGCCACAATCGGGTTGGTGGCAAATGGCGCCCTGGCCGAGATCGCTCTTCCCGCGTTGCGCAAGGCATTGCTGGCACGGGAAATTTCCACCCGGGTGCGCGGCAACCCTTTCCTGCAACAGGTGGACGCCGAACGCCTCGAGCGGTTATTCCGCCGCTATGCCGAACTGGAAACCGCCAAACGAACGCTCGTGCGTGACGTCATCCTGCACCGCTGGACCAGCCGACAGCGCGAACGGCTGCTCGCTGCCACCGGCACGCAGTTGAATGCGGCGGGCGCGGCCTTGAAACGTCGCCTGTTCACGCGCGGCGAGCGGGCGCTCAAGCTCCGGCAGATGATCGCCCAGGGCGCGCAACAACCCGGCGGCGATCCGCTGTTCGACACCTGCCCGGTCTGGATGGCGAGCCCGTCCACGGTGGCCCAGATCTTCCCGCGCCAACCCCTGTTCGAAGTGATGGTCTTCGACGAAGCCTCGCAGTGTCGCCTGGAAGAGGCGCTGCCGGTCCTCACCCGTGGCCAGCGGGTGGTCATCGCCGGCGATCCCAAGCAACTCCCGCCCACCCGCTTCTTCGAAAGCGCCATCGCCGACGCCGAACCCGAAGCAGCGGAGACGGATCAGGAACTGTTCGAACAACAGCAGGCCGAGACGGAAGATCTGCTTTCCGCGGCGTTGAACCTCGACGTGCGCCAATGTTATCTCGATGTCCATTACCGTTCGCGCAACGACGGCCTGATCGAGTTCAGCAATCGCAGCTTCTACGACCGCCGCCTCCAGGCCGTCCCCGGCCATCCCATGAACCGCCCCCAGGCTCCCCCCATCCGGCTGATCCGCGCCGACGGCGTTTACCTGAAGCGCGGCAACGCCAAGGAAGCCGCCATGGTCTGCGACCTCGTGCGGGAGTTGCTGAACCGACCCCTGCCGCCGTCCATCGGCGTGGCCTGCTTCAACCTGACCCAGCGCGATTTGATCCTCGACCGGCTCGAGGAGTTGGCCGAGCAGGACCCCGACTTCGCCCGCCAACTGGAACAGGCCAGGGCCCGCCGCGGCGCGGCCTCGTTCGAAGGCCTGTTCGTCAAAAACCTCGAGAACGTCCAAGGCGACGAACGCGATCATATCATCATCAGCACCACCTTCGGCCCCGATCCTCAGGGCCGGTTCCGTCGCAACTTCGGACCCGTGGGCAAGAGCGGCGGCGGCCGCCGGCTCAATGTGCTCGTCACGCGCGCCCGGGAGCGGATCCACGTCATCACTTCCATTCCCCGGTCCGAATATGCCGCGCTGCCGCCGGTGACGGCCGGTCAGACGCCGGGCGGACGCTGGCTCCTCTACGCCTATCTGCGCTTCATCGAGGAACTCGAGCAACAATTCGCCGAACGCGTCCAGCGCGAAGATGCCCCGCCCGCCGCCCCCGAAGTCCGCACCGAGGAGGCGCCGCATCGCTCGACGGTTGCGCTCGGTCTGGCCCGACAACTGGCACAGAAGGGTCGACTCGGCTCGCAAGTGCCTTGGGGTAACGCCGGCTTTTGCGTCGACATCGCCGTGCAACACCCGCACCGGGCCGGTGACGTGACCGTGGGAGTGCTCTGCGATTTCAACCGCTACCCGCAGGCCGAAGATCCAGTCGAATGGGAACTGTTCCGCACCTCAATGCTCGAAGCGCAGGGCTGGAGGTTTCACCGTGTCCTGTCGCCCGGACTGTTCGCCAATCCACGGAAACTCCTGGCGGACCTCGCCGCCGCCGAGGCGGTGACCCATCCCAGTCCAACTGAAACGAACCGGCGCAATTCGCCGAGCCCGACCTGACCATGCCGTTCTATCTGCGCCAGAGCCTCCGGATCGGGCCATTCCGGTTCAATCTCTCGAAATCGGGCGTGGGCGTCTCTGCCGGGGTCAAAGGCTTCCGTGTCGGCACCGGGCCGCGCGGTCATTACGTCCACGCCGGCAGGGGCGGCCTGGTTTACCGGAAGACCTTCTCGCCGCGCCGCGCCGGAACTCCACTGCGGTCACCACCTCCACCGCCGCCGTCGGCACGGACGGAAGCGCCGTCGGCACTGGACGAAATCGAGAGTGGCGATGTGCTCGCGATGGCGGACGAGAGCTCGGCGGAACTCCTGGCGGAACTGAACCGGAAGCGCCAGCTGTGGCGCTGGGGACCGATCGCGTTCGGCCTGGCCCTGGTGCTCCTGCTCGGGGCCTTGATAACCCGGGAAACAGTCCTGTTGGGGATGGGTATGATGGCGGTCGTAGGCGCAATCGCGGTCTGGATCCTGGATGTCCGCCGCAAAACCACCGCGCTGTTTTACCAGCTCGAACCGCCGATCTTATCCGCCGTCGAGCGACTGCACACCGCCTTGGACGCGATCGCTTCCTGTCAACGCATCTGGCTGGTCGAAGCGCGGGACACCCCATCGGATCGCAAACCCAACACCGGCACCACCAGTCGTGTCCGAAGGATACCGGTCCAATTGCGCGAAGCCACTCCACCATTCGTGAAGACCAATATTCGGCCGCTGTTGCTGCCGGCGGGGCGCCAACAGCTCTTTTTCCTGCCCGACCGATTGTTGGTCCTGGCGGAGAACGGCTACGGCGCCGTGCCGTACTCCGATCTCTCCTGCGAAGTTCGCTCGACGCGCTTCGTCGAAGAGGGCGGGGTCCCATCCGACTGCCGCATGGTCGATCATACCTGGAAACACGTCACCAAAAAGGGCGAGCCCGACCGGCGCTTCCGGGACAACCCGCAAATCCCCATCGTCAGCTATGGCGAACTGACGCTGCGCTCCTCCACCGGCCTCAACGAACATTTTCAATTCTCCCGCGAAGGGGCGGCGGAAGAGCTCCCGAACGCTCTCGTCGGATTGGCGACAGCGCTCGCGAGCGCGCCCGTTGTGCCGCACTCGAACGGCGCAGCGAGTGCCGTCGAGACCTCCCCGCCGATCCTCGGCTCCACCAAGACTCTGGAACCCTCCGCTTCGGGCGACAGCTCCGCCACCGCGCTGCCGCTGGACCAGAGTTATTACCTGTTCCGCTCCGGCGTCGAGGGGCCGTTCACTCTCGAGCAGCTGGAAGCGCGGCTTGCGACTGGGGACCTTTCGCCGGAATTCCTGGTCTGCCCCGGCCAAACCGGCCAGTGGCGCCCACTTCGAGAGTTCCTCGGCAACCCGCAAGGAACGTAGAATTCGCCGCCAGAATCTGGAGGGGCGAGCTCATTCCTTATCGACGACGGGCTGCCGGACGTCTAGCTTGCTCCCCATGGACCATCCGCGACCCCGCGCACGGCTCACGACCCGACCACGCCAGCCAGCCAGCCCCATCAAGTGGTATCAGCTCAAGATCACCCTGGAATGCACCAAGCCCGCCGTCTGGCGCCGGATTGCCGTCCGGGGCGACATCAAACTGGACCTGCTCCACGCCGTCCTCCAACTCGCCATGGGATGGACCAATAGCCATCTCCATATGTTCTTGATCGGCGCGGACCGATATTCGGACTCCTCCATGATCGATAATCCAGGCTGGGGTGGCGACGAGGATAAGGACGAACGGAAACTGACCCTCGCGCAGGTGGTCGACCGCGGGTTTAACCTGTTCGGCTACGAGTACGATTTCGGGGATTCGTGGACCCACCTCCTGGCCGTGGAAAAAGAACTCCCGCCGGATCCCGCCTCGAAGGCCATTGCCCGATGTCTGGATGGAGCACGCGCCTGTCCCCCGGAGGATTGCGGCGGATTTCCAGGCTTTGAGGAATTGCTGAAGGTGATGAAGAATCCGAAACACCGGGAATACCGGTCCATGGTCGAATGGTTGGGAGCCCCGTTTGATCCAGAGGCGTTCAACCTCAGGGAAACCAACCTGTTCCTCGCACGCTTGAAATGGCCGCGAACATCCGTGGAACAACTGGCCCGCATCCTCCAGGCCCGCTTTTCCAGAAGATCCAGCCACGGCGCCGCCTGATATTCGGTTTTACACTCCCCCGCGGGCCTGCTTATCTTCATCCCACGGCCCCCGGTGGCCCCCATAGCTCAAATGGATAGAGCAACGGTTTCCTAAACCGTGGATTCCTGTTCAATTCAGGATGGGGGTACCAACTTCTAAAACGTTCATTACCAACAACATCAAAGGACGTTTCTTCCCGGATTGTGCCGTTTTTCGCTTGATTGTGTGCTACAAAAATCCTACAAATCTGCCGGAAGCGGGATGTCAAAACCGACTCGAAAACAGAAGTTGATCCGGAAAGAATTCCCCAGGGTTCGCCAAATCAGACGACGGGGATGCACCTATTACGCCGTGGATCTGCGGCGGACATTTTGGAAGGGACAGAAGTGGAAAAACTTCACGTCCCGGGATGACGCCCTCAAATACGCCGTCGAACTGGCCGCCTCCATCCAATCCAATGGGGTTCCCTCGGTCGCCAAGAACATCGCCAACCTTGAAGACGAGAAGCTGATCCGGTGGAACGAACAACTGGGAGCCCACGGCAAGACCATCGAAGACGCCGTGGAACTTATGCTCAACCACCTGGAGAAGGAACAACGACGAAGGGAGAGCGAACACGTCGGCTCCCTGCTGACCAAGTGGATGCTGGATCGGATCGAGAATAATTTGAAACCGATGC
This sequence comes from Verrucomicrobiota bacterium, assembly GCA_023383055.1. Taxonomy (GTDB): domain Bacteria; phylum Verrucomicrobiota; class Verrucomicrobiia; order Limisphaerales; family JAHDYP01; genus JAHDYP01. The sequence goes on from JAHDYP010000038.1 coordinate 42,094, forward strand.
GGCCCCGGAGTGCCAAAACCCTTCGAGACATGGCCAACCGGTTCAAGGCGGACTTCGGGAAAGTCAAGATTTTGGAAATGACCCACCAACGGATCGAGTCGTATTTGAAGGATCTGGACGTGGAGAGCAACCAGACCCGGAAGAACCGCCACTCGTACCTGAAACAGTTCTTCAATTGGTGCGTACGGAACAAACACCTTCGGGAGAATCCGGCCGACGAAATCCAGATCGATGTGGACCGTGGTGCTCCGAAGTTCTTCACCGTCGAACAGTGTCAGGAGTTGATGAAGAAGGCCCAAAACACGGAACTGTGCGGGTATTTCGCTCTGACCTTGTTTGCCGGAATCCGACCCGAGGAAGCCAGTCTTTTGACCTGGGAGAACATCAACGGAGGAACCCGGGAGATTTCCATTCCCCCGGAGATATCGAAGACCAAACGTCACCGACTCTTCAACGTCTCGGACAATCTCCACGATTGGCTGGAGTTCTGTCGGTCTCAGGGGTCCCCGCTGATCCCCATCAACCTAAAGAACAAACGGCAGGCGTTCGTGAAGACCCTGTCGTTCCCCTGGATCCAGGATGGACTCCGCCACACGTTCTGTACCTTCCATTACGCCAAACACCACAACACGGAGGAACTCCGCCACATCATGGGGAACAGCCCTTCGGTGATTGACCGGTTCTACAAGGGAGCCATCGGGAAACTGGAAGTGGAGAAGTTTTGGGGGATTGGGCCGGAAGAGTGATGGATGGACCGCAGGTGCAGGGGGACGGGTGACCGAAGACCGCGTTTTTCTGTTTTTCGGCTGGCCCTTACTTCTGAGGATTCGTATAAACCAATGGCACCCCTGAACTGGAAGGACTCTGCAATGACAATACCGGGAAAAATCGCAACGCGCTTAACAGCTGGTATCAAACGATTTCAACCCATCGTGGAGGGCGCAAAATCACGGGATATCAACGAGTCCGACACGGTCATTATTGTTACCGACATGTTAGAGGGTGTGTTTGGCTTCGACAAATACTCGGAGGTGACTTCCGAAATGATGATCCGCAGTACATTCTGCGACCTGGCGATACGGCTCGACGGCAAGGTGCGCGTAATCATCGAAGTCAAAGCCATCGGGTTGGAGCTTAAGGAGGCCCATGTCAAGCAGGCGGTGGATTATGCGGCCAACCAGGGGATCGAGTGGGTTGTGTTGACGAATGGGCTGATGTGGCAAGTCTACCGGGTCATTTTTGCCCAACCAATCGGTCAAGAGATTGTCGCAGACATCAACTTTCTGGCCCTCAACTCTCGCTTGGAATCGGACTTGGAGCTTCTCTATATGCTCTCGCGAGAGGGTTTTTCTAAGTCACTCCTGGATGATTACCACACCCAGCGACAGGCCATGAGCCGGTTTTTCCTCGCGGCCATGATGCTCAGCGAACCTGTGCTGATGGTGATGAGACGTGAACTGAAGCGTGTTTCTCCTGATGTCAAAATTGACACAGCCGACATTGCCAGGGCATTGACCGATGAGGTTCTGAAAAGAGATGTGATGGAAAGTGACAAGTTTCAAGAGGCCAAGAGGAAAATCTGCCGGTCGCAAAACCGATCTCTGCGAGCGTCCAAGTCTGGCTTGGCTGAAACGGCTGTTGCACTGACGGAGCCGACTGTCTGCTCGCCTCCTGCGTCGACCTCGGCTGGGAGTGGAGGAAGTGCTCCTTCAACTCGCTCAGCCTAACTGAAATATCACCGGCCTGAGTCAGAAACCGTTTGGCGAAGGGCGTCGAGTTTCCGTTCAAGTGAGGCCAATTTCTCGATAAGTTGCTCCATGTCGGGGGTTTCTTGCTGGCGGCTCCCCAGCAAAGCCGATGCGACTGATCCGCTCAGCAATCCGAACAAGCCCACGCCGCAGAACATCAGCAGGATGCCAACGACGTGTCCTTCGCTCGACACAGGGTACCTGTCGCCATAACCAACCGTGGTAATGGTGGCCACGCTCCACCAGAGGGCATCTTCAGCGGTGCGAATATTGCCGTCTGCACCCTGATCCGCAATAAGAACTGCCACGGAGGCAAAAACAATCAGCAGGAAGGAAATCAGAGCACCAGACACGACTCCACCGCTTAGCTTGTTCTGAAACATCAACAGCGCAATCTTGTGAACTGAGCGAACGCCCCTCAAGAGCCGAATGATTCGCAGCACGCGGATTAGGCGTCCCCACCGTAGTACCTCCACGTTGGGATGTCACCGGTCGATTCAAACTGACCCACCCAGGGTCACTTCAAACTGACCCACCC
>JAHDYP010000039.1 GCA_023383055.1 Verrucomicrobiota bacterium
CTTGGACTGCTGGGCATGCGGGAGCGGTTGGAAATGGTGGGCGGCGTCCTGAGAATTGAATCCGCTCCGCGTCGAGGGACCAACATCATTGCGCAGATGCCCGTTCAGCGTGGCCCGCGCGGGGGGGGGGGGGGGGGGGGCGCGGTTGGCCCCGCCCCCGGAAACCCCGGTTGTAATGGCCCACACCAACCCCCACCCCCAAACCCCCCCCCCCCCCCCCCCCCCCCCCCCCCCCGCCCCGCCCCCCCCCCGCCGCCCGCCCCCCCCCCCCCCCCCCCCGCGATGAGGCACAGTCCGCGGAAACCGCAGTTTGAATGGCCATGACCAAGCACCTGCCCTCATCCACCTGCCCGACGACCGCGTTGCCCAAGTGTCCGACTGGCATCCAGGGGCTCGACGAAATCACCGGTGGCGGTTTGCCTCGCGGGCGGCCCACGCTGGTCTGCGGCGGCGCGGGTTGCGGCAAGACGCTGCTGGCCACAGAATTCCTCGTGCGCGGCGCGGCACAGTTCGGCGAGCCGGGCGTCTTCATGGCGTTCGAGGAGACGGACGCGGAGTTGAAAGCCAACGTCGCGTCGCTCGGCTTTGACCTGGCGGGCATGGTCCGGCGCAAGCAGATTGCGCTCGATAGCGTCCAGGTCGAGCGGAGTGAAATCCAGGAGACCGGCGAGTACGACCTGGAAGGTCTGTTTGTCCGCCTCAATCACGCGATCGATTCCATCGGCGCCAAACGCGTGGTGCTGGACACGCTCGAAGTGCTGTTCGCCAGCCTGCCCAATGAGGGCATCCTGCGCGCCGAGTTGCGCCGGCTGTTCCGCTGGCTGAAGGACAAAGGTGTGACCGCCGTCATCACGGCCGAGCGCGGGCGCGATCAACTGACGCGCCACGGGCTCGAGGAATACGTGTCCGACTGCGTCATCCTGCTCGATCATCGCGTCCATGACCAGATCGCGACCCGCCATCTGCGGGTGGTGAAATATCGGGGCGCGCTGCATGGGACCAACGAATTTCCCTTCCTCATCGGCGAGGAAGGCATCGGGGTGTTGCCCGTCACGTCGTTGGGGTTGAACCACCAAGTGTCCAACGAGCGGATTTCCACCGGCATCCCGCGGCTCGACGCGATGCTGAGCGGCCGGGGCTTTTTTCGCGGCAGCAGCATTCTGCTCACCGGCACACCCGGCACCGGCAAGACCAGTGTTGCCGCCTGCTTCGCCCAGGCCGCCGCCCGGCGCGGGGAGCGCGTCCTTTTCTTCTCGTTCGAGGAATCGCCCAACCAGATCATCCGCAACCTGCGCTCCATCGGGTTGCGGCTGGAGCCTCTGGTCCGCCGCGGCTGGCTGCGGTTTCACGCGGCTCGACCCACGCTCTGCGGCCTGGAAATGCACTTGGCCACCATGTTCAAGGAGATCGCCGCGTTTCAACCCGCCATCGTCATCGTGGACCCGATCACCAGCCTGCTGACCGCCGGCACCGATTACGAAACCAAAGGAATGGTCACGCGGCTCATCGATTTCCTCAAGGGCGGCCAGGTCACTTCGCTCTTCACCAGCCTGACGCACGGCGGCCACGCGCTGGCGCAAAGTGAAATCGCCATGTCCTCGCTCATGGACGCCTGGCTCTTGTTGCAGGACCTGGAAGGCAACGGCGAACGCAATCGCGTGCTCTACGTGCTCAAGGCGCGGGGTATGGCCCATTCCAACCAGGTCCGCGAATTCCTGATTTCCAACCGGGGCATTGACCTCGTGGACGCGTACATCGGTCCCAGCGGGGTCCTGACCGGGGCGGCGCGCGTGGCTCAAACCGCCCGCGAGCAAGCCGATGCGCTGGCCAGCCAGCAGGAGGCCGCCCGCCACCAGCGCGAGCTGGAAAACAAGCGCGCGACGCTCGAACGCCAGATCGCCGAACTGCGCTCCGAGCATGAAGCCGACGAAGCGGAATTGCGGCGCGTGAATGCCCAGATGGACACGCGGATGCGCCTGCTGACCGCCGAGCGAACCGAACTGGGCCGCTTGCGCCAGGCGGATGCCCTGGTCGCGGCCGGCGCGCGGAGCCAACCCAAAACCCAGCGGAGAGATGGCCGGCCTCGACCGACACCCCGCCGCTCAACCAGGACCAGGAAGTCGTGAACCGAACTGTAACCCAACCCGGGACCCGCGGCCAGGAACAGGCGCCGGCCGCCGGCCGCCGGCGCAAGTACGTCTTGCGGCTCTACGTGGCCGGGGCCACGGCGCGGTCGCGCCAGGCGATCCTGCGCGCCCGGCAACTTTGTGAAGCCGAGCTCCACCGCAACTACGAACTGGAGGTGATCGACATCTATCAACAACCGATCCTGGCGCGCGACGGCCAGATTCTCGCCACCCCCACGCTGGTCAAAGAATTTCCGAAGCCGGTGCGCCGGTTCATTGGCAACCTCTCGAACCTCACCGGCCTGTTTGTCGGGATGGATCTCGAGACCCAAGGCACCACCCGGCTTTGAAAACCGCCCGCCGCCAACATTCCTCGCGCCCTGCCGGCGCCGCCGCAGCCGGGCTGCCCCTCGAACTCGCAGAGCTCCGGGCCCGCCTGGCCGACGCCGAAGAAGCGCTCCGCGCCGTCCGCGCCGGCGAGGTGGATACGGTGATGGTCGCGGGCACAGCGGGCTCCCAAGTGTTCACGCTGGACGGCGCCGAGCATGCCTACCGCGTGCTCATCGAATCCATGAACGAAGGAGCGCTGACCCTGACGGCGGAAGCAGTGATTCTTTACACCAACCAGTGCTTCGCCCGAATGGTTCAACTGCCGCTGGAGCGGGTGATCGGCAGCTCCTTTTTGCGCTTTCTCTCCGCCACGGACCAACTCGCGGTGCGACGGCTCCTGAAGCGGGCGGCCAAAGCCGGCTCCAAAATCCGCTTGCTCCTGCGCGCCGGAACCGGTGCGCAACTGCCGGTGCTGATCTCGATTCGCCCGCTGACCACGCCGGGTGCCCGGGACGCGACCCTCAGCATGGTCGTGACCGACATGACGGAGGCCCGACGCAGCGAGGAACGGCTGCGGGCCTTGTCCCACCGCCTGGTGGACATGCAGGAAACCGAGCGCCGGCGGGTGGCCGTCGAGTTGCACGAGAATATTTCCCAGCTTACCTACGCCATCCTGATGCGCTGCGACACCCTGGCGAGAACACTGCCGGCGGGGGCGCGCGCCTCCCGGGCCGAGTTGCTGAAACTCCGCGATCTGCTCGACCAGGCGACGGAAGAAGTGCGGCGCATCGCCCAGGATCTGCGGCCGAGCGCGTTGGATGATCTGGGTCTGCTCCCGGTGCTGCGCAGGGCCTGCGAGCTGTTCGCCAAGCGCGCGTCCGTGCGGGTCAACCTGAAAGCCGTGCGAAGCATCGCCCGCCTGCCCGCCGCGGTTGAGACCGCGCTTTACCGGGTCCTCCAGGAGACCCTGCTGAATGTCGAACAGCACGCCCGCGCCCGCCACGTGACCGTCGGTCTGCGGCAGCTGGGCCGCCAGGTTCAGTTGGTCGTCACGGACGACGGAATTGGCTTCGACCCGAACCGTTACCCGGCCCGTCAAAAAGGAAAGGGCAGCCTTGGTCTCCTCGGCATGCGCGAGCGAACGACCTCCGTGGGGGGCGCACTCGAGGTGCAATCCGCACCCGGGCGGGGCACCACCATTCGCGCGCGGATTCCGTTCGACCCCGACACCCTGGCACTGGCTCACTCATGAACACCGCGAAACGCATCACCGTGCTGTTGGCCGACGACCACACGGTGGTCCGGGAAGGGCTCCGCAGCTTGTTGGAAGCCGACGGAGATATCGAAGTCGTCGGGGAAGCGGCCACCGGCCGGGAGGCGGTGGAACTGGCGCGAAAACTACATCCGAGCGTGGTGGTCATGGACATCGCAATGCCACTGCTCAATGGGCTGGAAGCCACCCGGCAGATCCGCAAAGCCCTCCCGGAAACACGGATCCTCATTCTCTCGGCCCACAACGATGACGCCTATGTGGAACAAGTGATGGAGTTGGGCGCCGCGGGTTACCTGATCAAACAGACCTCGGCCCGGGTTCTGTCCCAGGCGGTGAGGGAGGTACAGCAAGGGAAAACTTTCCTGTGCCCAGCCATCGCCCGAGGCGTTCGCCGCCAGTATGGCCCATCCCCGGATCAACGGGGACTCGCCCGGCGAAAGAATCCCAGCTTGAGTTCGCGGGAGGTGGAGGTCCTCCAACTCGTTGCCGAAGGCAAGGCCAACAAACAGGTCGCGGGGGAATTGGGCATCAGCGTCAAAACGGTCGAAAAACACCGGCAGCGTTTGATGGAGAAACTGGGTATCCACGACACCGCGGGTCTGACCCGCTACGCCATGGCGGCGGGAGTCATCGAGAGCAGCGTCCGGGTGACCATAACTCAGCGTATGGGGTGAACACCCCATGGCCGGCGCCAGTCATTTTAGATATGCTCACGCCATGATACATCCGGGCCGAGTGGGCGGCGCGCGAGTCTGGTCCCGCCCACACTCATTAGCCGTCAAGGTCTTATGCTGAAAAAACTCCATGTCGACAACCTCGACACCGCCACCACGGAAGGCGAACTACGCGCCCTGTTCGCCCCGCACGGCGAAGTCGTCGAGGTCCATGTGTCCGTCGATCACGCCAGCGGCCGGACCCGCGGATTCGGTTTCGTCACCATGGCGACGCCCGAGGGCGCGCAACTGGCCATCCAAGCCCTCAGCGGCAAACTCACGGGCCGTCACACTCTCACCGTGAGCGCGGCGTGGCCGCACGAACAGAGCGCCGCCCCGGCCCGCGAACCCTGAAGTCCACCCCAGCGAGAGAATGAATGTATTGCTGCTCTATCCGGAATTCCCGGACACGTTCTGGAGCTTCAAACACGCGTTGAAGTTCGTCCACAAACGCGCTTCCTTGCCGCCGCTGGGCCTGCTCACCGTGGCCGCCATGCTGCCCGGGGCCTGGGCGAAACGCCTGGTGGATCTGAATGTCCGGACACTCGGCGGGCCGGATCTCGCCTGGGCCGACCTCGTCCTCGTCAGCGGCATGATCGCCCAACGGGATTCCGCGCGCGCGCTGATCGCCCGCTGCCGGGCGGCGGGCAAAACCATCGTGGCGGGCGGACCACTCTTCACGCTCGAGCACGAGCACTTTCCCGAAGTCGACCATTTCGTCCTGAACGAGGCGGAGTCGACCCTGCCGGAATTCCTGCGTGACTTCGAGCAAGGCGCGGCGCGGCGGGTTTATGCGTCGACGGACCTGCCCGACCTCCGGCAGACGCCCGTCCCGATGTGGGAACTGGCCGAACGGCGGCGTTATGCTTCGATGAGCCTGCAGTATTCGCGCGGCTGCCCGTTCGACTGCGAGTTCTGCAACATCACTTCCATGTTCGGGCACCGGCCCCGCACCAAGACCGCCGCGCAAGTGATCGCGGAGCTGGACAGTCTCCGGCAACTGGGCTGGCACGGCGCGGTTTTCTTCGTGGACGACAATTTCATCGGCAACAAGCGCGCGTTGAAGGAGGAATTGCTGCCGGCGCTGATTCGGTGGCAGCAAGGAAGGCGCGGCACTCCGTTCTATACCGAGGCGTCGATCAACCTGGCCGACGACGCGGAGTTGATGCGGCTGATGGTCGAGGCAGGGTTCAACCAGGTGTTCGTCGGGATCGAAACGCCCGAGGAAGCGAGCCTGGCCGAGTGCAACAAACGCCAGAACCGGGGCCGCGATCTGGTCGCCGACGTGAAGCGGATCCAGCGCGCGGGCCTCGAGGTGCAGGGCGGTTTCATTGTCGGATTTGACCACGACACGCCGACGATCTTTCAGCGGCAGGTCGAGTTCATCCAGCAAAGCGGGATCGTCACGGCGATGGTCGGCCTGCTGCAAGCCATGCCCGGCACAAAGCTCTACCAGCGGCTGGATCGCCAGGGCCGATTGCTCGGCGACACCACCGGCGACAACGTCGATGGCACCACCAACTTCATTCCGCGGATGAACCGCGAGACGCTGCGGCAGGGCTACCGGAGTCTCCTGGAACAGCTCTACGCGCCCCGGCCGTACTACCAGCGGATCCGCACTTTCCTGCGCGAATACCACGCGCCCAGAATCTCCCGCTCCATCAACTGGGAATCGGTCATGGCCTTTGTCCGGGCCAACTTCCGCCTCGGCGTCCTGGGCCGCGAACGGTTCCATTACTGGCGGCTGCTCTGCTGGACGCTCTTCCGCCGGCCCTCCCACTTCTCGCTCGCCGTCACGCTCTCGATCTACGGCCATCACTTCCGCAAGATCTGCCGGGTGTTGCGGCCGTGACCCGGACCCCGCCAAAAGCACAATTGTATGCCCGCGCGCGAATACCAGAAGGAAACGGCCTTCCTGAGGGAAGTGATCGCCTACGACGACACCGCGGAGCGCCACCAACTCGACGCGCGGATCGCCCAGGCCCAGCGCGACCAGTGCTGCGTGCGACGCGCGGTCGCGGTGATGGCCCTGCTGGCCGGGTTGGCGGTCGCGGGTCTGGGCTACGCCGCGGTGTTGCTGCCCCAAAACACGCTGAATCTCTCGCGCTTCTTCTCGCAGCCCGTCGTCAGGGCGATCTGCGCCCTGGGCCTGACGGCGCTGGGCTGCGCGGTCGCGTTCCTGCTCCTCGAGGCCGTCTATCGCTGGAGGCTTGGCGAACTGCACGGGGAATGTCGCCGGTTCGCCGCGAAGGTGATCGCGTCCCGACTGGGCCGGCCCGCGGCCGGGACGCGTCGTGCCGGTCGCGTCGATGCCGAGGCGGATGAATCCTTCACTCCAGCCGGCCCGGAGGCTCCGCGGCTCGACGCCGAGCGAAGCTCAGGGCCCTGGCGCGTGACCTATGAATGACGCAAGCATGACTCGTGGCGAGCAGGCCCCGGATCCCACCGCCTGGAAAGAGCTGGTGGCCCCCTACCAGCGGCCGGTGGTCCGGCGCAGCGTCTGGCAGCTCATCAACACCCTGGTGCCGTATGCGGTCCTCTGGTACCTGATGTACCGGAGCCTGGCGGGGTCCTATTGGCTCACGCTGCCGCTGGCGATTCTGGCCGCCGGTTTCCTGGTGCGGGTGTTCATCATCTTCCACGACTGCGGCCACGGCTCGTTCTTCAAGTCCCGGAAAGCCAATGACATCATGGGATTCATCGCGGGCGTGCTGACCTTCACCCCCTACCGGCACTGGCGCTGGGAACACGCCCTGCACCATGCGACCGCGGGCGATCTGGACCACCGGGGCACGGGCGATGTCTGGACCTTGACGGTGCGGGAGTATCTCGCGTCGTCACGCTGGAAACGGCTCGCCTACCGGCTGGCGCGCAATCCGGTTGTCCTCTTCGTGCTGGCGCCACTCTTCCTGTTCCTAGTCAAACAGCGCTTTCCCTCGAGCCAGGCGGGCCGGCGGGAGCGGCGTTCGGTTCATCTGACGAACCTGGCGATTGCGGGGCTGGCCGTCGCGCTCAGCCTGGTCTTCGGCTTGAAGGTCTACCTGCTGATCCAGTTGACGGTGATGGGGGTGGCCGGTTCGGCGGGGATATGGCTGTTCTACGTGCAACATCAATTCGATGGCGTCTATTGGGCCCGCCACGATGAGTGGGATTACACCACGGTGGCACTGCAGGGCAGCTCCTTCTACCGGCTCCCGAAGATCCTGCAATGGTTCACCGGCAACATCGGCTTCCATCACATTCATCATCTGCGGCCGGGAATACCCAACTACAACCTCGAGCGGTGTCATCGGGCGGTGCCGCTCTTTCAGACGGTGAAACCGATCACGCTGCTCTCGAGCCTCAAATCGCTCACCTACCGGCTTTGGGACGAACAACGCCAGCGGCTGGTCGGCTACGGTCAACTGCGGGCCATCCGGCGGCAACCGCGCCCGGGCGACCGCAGCCCGGCACTCGAACCACGCTGATCCGGTCCCATGAATCCCCCACTCACGCCGAAACGCCGCCGGACCACCCGCGGCGCCATCTTCACCCAGGGAAAAACCGGCAACCGAGCACGCGTCGTGTCTCTCCGGGGCTGCCTACAGCCATGCTCGGGCACAAATGCCGAACAGGCGGAGCCCTGTGACCGTCGCCTGGCGGTCACAGGGCCGATCCCGGCGCCGCCCGGCGCCGCTGTCACAGGCCGTGAAGGGCGCGAAGCCCCTCGTGGGCAGCCCCCTCCTCACAAGCCCGTAGGGTGGTCGATGAACGTCCAGGGGAGACCGTAACGCCGGCTGAGATGCGCGGCGAGGGCTTTAACGCCGAAGGTCTCGGTCGCGTAATGCCCCCCGTACAGCACATTGATGCCGGCGTCCTCGGCGGCGGCGAAAGTCCAATGCGGCCCTTCGCCCGTGATGAAGGTATCGACCCCCTCGCGCGCGGCGAGCTGGAGGTCGCCGCCGGCGCCGCCGCTGACGACGCCGATGCGCCGGCAGACCGTGGGCCCGCCCGGCAGCAGCCGCACGGGTCCGTTCAACGCGCGTTCGAGCCGGCCAACCAACTCCCCGCGTTCCACCCGGGTGCGGGTCTGAAATCCCAGCCACGCCTCGCGTTGGAAGAAGAACGGCGAAAGTTGGCGGAACCCGAGAGCGCGGCAAAGCCCGGCGTTATTGCCGAGTTTGGGGTGGGCATCGAGCGGGAGGTGCGCGCTGTAAACGGCGAGGTTGCCGGCCAGAAGGAGGCGGATCTGCTCGTAACGAGGCCCGGTCCAGGGGTGAGCGGGAGTCCAGAACAGGCCATGATGGACGAGGAGCAGATCGGCACGGGCGGCGGCCGCGCGCCGGAGCGTGGCAAGGGTGGCGTCGACGGCGGCGGCGATCCGGGTGACGCGTCCCCGGTTCTCAACCTGGAGTCCGTTGGCGGCGCCCGGCCAGTCCTGGAAGCGGGCGAGCCTGAGGAGCCGGTCGCAATAAGCGGTGACAGTGGCGAGCGAGGCGGTTTTCATGATCGAAAAAAAGATAATACCGTCTATTGAAATCTGCGTCGGCCTTTCTATAGTGCGCTCGTTTGAACGGCGAACATGAGCAACGCTTCCGCTGAGCCATCCTCCTGGAGTATCCAGGACGCGCGCACTCTGTACAACATCGATCGCTGGGGGGCGAGCTATTACGATATCAATGCCGAGGGCCATGTGGTGGCGCGGCCGTTGCAGGAGGCGGGCGTGGCGGTGGATCTGACCGATGTGATCGAGGAAGCGCGGGGCCGGGGATTGAAGTTCCCGTTATTGATCCGGTTCCAGGACATCCTGCGGCACCGGGTGGAATCGATCAACGCGGCGTTCCGGCGGGCGATCACGGAGTTCGAGTACCGGGGTATTTATCGCGGCGTCTTTCCGATCAAGGTCAACCAGCTGCGCGAGGTGGTGGAGGAGATCCTGGAGGCGGGGAAAGCGCATGGCTTCGGGCTCGAAGTGGGGAGCAAGCCGGAGTTGCTGGCGGGGCTGGCGCTGCAGGACCAGGATGGCGATCTGATCATCTGCAACGGATACAAGGATCCCAGTTTCATCCGGATGGCACTGATGGGAAGAAAGCTGGGACGCAACGCCATCATGGTGGTCGAGAAACTCGAGGAACTGAAGCAGATCATCGAGGTCTCACGTCAGTTCGGCGTCGAACCCAGCATCGGCATCCGTTCCCGGCTGCTCTGCAAAGGCGCCGGGAAATGGGCGGAGAGCGCCGGGGAAAACGCCAAGTTCGGCTTGAGCACGGTCGAACTGGTGGCGGCGGCGGAGCTGCTGAAGTCGGAGAACCTGGCGCACTGTTTCAAGCTGCTGCATTTCCACATCGGCTCGCAAGTCCCCGATATCCTGACCATCAAAAAGGCGGTGCAGGAAGCGGCGCGGTTTTACGCGAAGCTCCACAAGATGGGGTTTCCGATCGAGTATCTGGATGTCGGGGGCGGTCTGGGGGTGGATTACGACGGGAGCCGGACGGCGTTTGACAGCAGCACGAACTACACGTTGCAGGAGTACGCCAACGACGTGGTGTATTACGTCGGGGAAGTCTGCCAGGCGGAAGGGGTGCCGGATCCGACCATTGTGAGCGAGAGCGGCCGGGCGATTGTGGCGCATCACAGCGTCCTGATCGTCGAGGTCTTCGGCGCCATCGCCAAGATCCGGCCGGAGACGCCCTTTCACTACGGCGAACAGGAGCATCGGCTGGTGAAGGAGTTGCTCGACATCCGGAACAACCTGGCGAAGCTCAACAAACTCGAGGCCTATCACGATGCCCAGGAACGGCGCGAGGACGCGCATCACATGTTTACCCTGGGGCTCCTGGACCTGATGGACAAGGCGAAGATCGAGCACCTGTACTGGGAAATTGGCCGGGACGTGGTGGGCACTTTCAAGGGCCAACCGTACGTGCCGGAGGAGATCCGGAAACTTGAGGACAGCCTCAGCGACCAGTACATCTGCAATTTCTCCGTGTTCCAGTCGTTGCTGGACCACTGGGCGCTGGGCCAGCTGTTTCCAATCATGCCCGTCAGCCGGCTCGACGAGCGGCCCACGCGCGAAGCCACCCTGGTGGACATCACCTGCGATTCCGACGGTCAGATCAACAAGTTCATCGATCTGCGCGACGTCCGGGACACCCTGCCGTTGCATGCGCTGGCGACCAACGGAAACGGCCGGCTCGAACCCTATTACCTCGGCTTTTTCCTCATGGGCGCCTACCAGGACATCATGGGGGATCTGCACAACCTGTTCGGCCGCGTCAACGAGGTGCACGTGTTCCTGGATCCCGATGAGCCGGCCGGGTATTACGTCGAGGAAATCATCGAGGGCACCACGATCATCCAAGCCCTGGCGTCCGTGCAATACGACCAGAACGAACTCCAGCGGCAGATGAAAGCCCAGGTGGAACGGGCCATCAAAAGCGATCGCATGAAACCGTCCGAAGGCATGCGGCTCCTGGACGATTACGAACGCGGATTAAAGGAATACACCTATCTCTCATTCTAGCAGCCCGCGGATGCCAACCGTCCTGCCGCTGCCGGGAAAGCCGACCGCATGGTTCCCAACGATTCGAAGGCCGAACTGATGCGCTCGCTGGGGCGGCTGGTGCGCGGTCTCTCCTCCCTCTTCTGGGGCCTGCCGGTGGCCCTGGTGCTTTCGGCTCAGGCGGCCACGAGCAACCTGGTCATGTCGCTGGGCGTGCTGGGATTGGTCGGACCCGGCCTGGCCCACGCGGTCCTGCTCTACGGGCTCTGGATGATGGGCTCCTTCCAATCCCAGGAACGGATCTGGGTGGCGTCGCTGGACCGCGCGCGGCTCTTCTCGCTCTTGAATGTGGGCCTCTCTCCGTTTCTGCACTGGCACCAGCGCGCGCCGGAGGTGTTGTTCTTCTCGCAGTCCGCGGCGGCCATGGCGGTGTCGAGTCTCTGTTTTCTGTTTTGTCTGAACCGGGTGCTGCGCCGGTTGTCGGCCATGTTGCCGGATGAAACGCTCCGGCTGGAGACGGCGGTTTTCACGACCTTGAACGTCTCCCTGCTGCTGCTGCTGCCCGGTCTGCTCGGCGCCTATCTTATTATGATTCGCATGGGCGAATTGCCGCTGACCGTCCGAATGACGATCCAATTGCTCGAACCGTTGCAGCACTGGCTGATCCTTTTCCTGGTGCTGCTCCCCGTCGCCGTCACCATGTCCCTGATCTGGAAAATCAAGGAAGCGGTCTTCAGCTGCGTGTTCGAGGAGGGCCAGCGACACTAGCCCGCTCCGCCGGCCCGCTACTCGTAGCGCAGGGCTTCGATGGGGTCGAGACGGGCGGCCTTGAGGGCGGGGAAAAGGCCGGCGACCAGTCCGACGGCGACGCTGAAAATGACGGCGACGATCATGGCGGTGTGGGTGATAACCGGCGCGTTCTGGGTGGGGGAGATCGAGCTGAGCAGTTGAACGAACCCGAAGGAGACCACCAGGCCGAGGGCGGCGCCGAGCAGGGAAACCACGATGCTTTCCATGAGGACCTGGACGAAGATGCCGGTGCCGGTGGCGCCAACGGCCTTGCAGATGCCGATCTCGCGGATGCGTTCGTTGATGCTGGCGAACATGATATTCATAATGCCGATGCCGCCGACAATGAGGCTGATCGCGGCGATCAACCCGCCGCTCAGGCGGGCGTTGCGGATCTGGCGGTTGATGTTCTCCAGTTGATTCTCCTGGGTCTGAAAATTGAAGTCTTCGATGCCGCGATGGGTGGTCATGAGGATGTTGCGCGCCTGCTGCAACGCCGCTTCCATCTGCTCGATGTCGGCCACCTTGATGTCGATGTCGGTCAGGCGCGGGTCGGGGATGTTGTCGGTGCCGCCGGCGGACCGGAACTTGATCCACATCGTGTTCAGCGGCAGGTAGACGGTGTAATTCTTCCGCCAGAAGGCCCATCCGCCGCGCCGGCCCCAACCGCGCTGGCGCCGCGGACCGGTCTGTTCCTGGAGCGGCTGGCTTTGGCGGAACTCGCGTTCGCGCCGTTCCTGTTCGCTTTCGTAATGCTGGAACATGCCGACGATGGTGAACGGCTGTCCCTGGATCTGGATGACCTCGCCGATGGGAATGATCGGAGTGCCGGTCTTGTCGGGCGCGCCGAAGAGCTCGTCGCGAATGCCGGTGCCGATGACGCAGACGCTGCTGGCGTTCTCCTCGTCGAGGTCGGTGAAGAACCGGCCGTGGGCGAGGGTATGCAGGTTCATGTCGAGCACCGCGGGCCAGACTCCGACGCATTCGGAAGGGTTCACCGATTTGTCGCCACGCGTGATGGTCACGCGGTTCAGGGACATCTCGGGAGAAACCAGGCTGATGAGGGGCGCGCTTTCGCGGAGGGCGAGTACATCGACCATCGTGCGGCCGGGGGCTTCTTCGGCGAGGTGTTCCTGGTGCGAGGGCACCGGTTGATCGCGGATCAGGACTTTGTCGGCGCCGCCCATGGCGATCATGGCTTCTTTGAGGCCGTTTTCCATCCCTTTGACGATGGCGGTCATGCCGACGAGGCTGGCGACGCCGAGGATGATGCCGAGCATGGTGAGGAGCGAGCGGAACTTGTGTCCCCAGATATCCTTGACCCCGATGAGGATGGCATTGAGCAGGTGCATGGCTACTCGTAGCGGAGGGCCTGGATCGGGTGGTACCGGCTCGCCTTGAACGCCGGGAACAGACCGGCGAGGATGCCGATGCCGACGCTGGCGGCGAACGCCACGCTCATGGCGACGGCGGTGATGATGGGCGGGTTGGCATCCGGCGACAGCGAGCCGATCAACTGCACGAAAAGATACGAGGCGCCCAGGCCGGCCAGGCCGCCCAGGATGGCGATGACCAGGCTCTCGACCAGGATCTGCATGAAGATGTCGCCGGTGCCGGCGCCGACGGCCTTGCGGATGCCGATCTCGCGGATGCGGCCCGAGATGCTGGCCAGCATGATGTTCATGATGCCGATGCCACCCACCAACAGGCTGATGCCGGCAATCATCCCGCCGCTGAGCCGCGTGTTCCGGATGAAGGTGTTGATGTTCTCGGCCCATTCCTCCTGGGTGCGAAACGAGAAATCCTCGATCCCCTTGTGCGTGGTGAGCATGACGTTGCGGATCTGCTGAAGCGCCGGTTCCATGGTTTCAATGTCGGCAATCTTCACCTCGAGCGTGGAGAGGGTGGGATCGCCGGTGGCGCCGGCCGTGCCGGGCATGCCGGCGCGGAATTTCATCCACATGGTGTTCAACGGCACGTAAACGGTAGCGTTCTTCAGCCAGAAAATGAAGTTGCCGCGACGGCCGCCCCAGCCCCGGCTGCGGGTGGGTCCGGTCATCTGCGGTTTCGGCTGGAGTTCGGCCAGTTCACGTTCGCGTCGTTCCTGATCGCTTTCGTAGTGCTGGAACATGCCGATGATGGTGAAGGGCTGGCGGTTGATGAGAATGGTTTCGCCGATGGGGATGATCTCGTGGCCGACCTCCTCGGGCGATCCGAAGAGTTCGTCCCGGGTGGCGGTGCCGATCACGCAGACACTGCGCGCCATCTCGTCATCGATGCTGTTGAACATCCGGCCATGGGCGATGGCATGCTCGCTCATCTCGAGGGCGACCGGCCAGACACCCGCGCAGGTGAAAGGCCGAAAGGTCTTGCCCCTGGCCGAGAGCGTGGCGCCGAAGAGCCGCATTTCCGGGGAGATGGCCGTCACGAGCGAGGCGCCATGCCGGAGGGCGTGAACGTCGTTGATCGTGATGCCCACGGCCTGATCCGCCAGGTGCCGTTGTTCGATGGGAACCTCGGAAGCTTCGATGCGGACCTTTTGGAGACCGCCGATGGCGACGAGGCCCTCTTTCTGGGCGATCTCCATCCCTTTGACGAGAGCGGACATGGCCACCAGGCTCGAGACGCCAAGGATGATGCCCAGCATGGTGAGGAGCGAGCGGAACTTATGCGCCCAAATCTCCTTGAACCCGACGCTGACGACGTTCCAAAGGCTCATGAGACCGCGGTGGGAAAGCGGTTCAATCCGGCAAGCGTGGGATCGAGCTGATGAGCGACCCGCCCGTCCCGGATTTCGATGCGGCGCGGCGTGACGGCGGCAATCTCGGGGTCGTGAGTGACCAGGATGATCGTGCGTCCTTCACGGCTGAGGCGGCTGAACATCTGGAGGATGAGCTCGCCGGTGTGCGAGTCGAGGTTGCCGGTCGGTTCATCGGCGAAAACGATCTTGGGATCGTTTACCAGGGCCCGGGCGATGGCGGTGCGCTGTTGCTGCCCGCCGGAGAGCTGAGAAGGACGATGCTTGGCCCGGTTTTCCATCTCGACCATGCGCAGGGCGGCCATGGCCTGCTCGCGACGCTGCCGGGCCGGTATGCCGCTGTAAATCATCGGCAATTCCACATTCTGCAGCACGTTGAGCTTCGGCAGCAGGTTGAAGAACTGAAAGACAAAGCCGATCTTCCGGTTGCGGATCTGGGCCAACTGACGGGAGGAAGCGTCCTGGATCATCATGCCATCGAGCCGGATGGTCCCGGTGCTCGGGGTGTCGAGGCAGCCCAGGATATGCATGAGCGTCGACTTGCCGCTGCCCGAGGGACCGATGATCGAGATGAACTGCCCCTCATCGATGTCAAGGGAGACATCATCCAGGGCGCGAATCTCTTCGCCGCCCAACCGGTAAATCTTGCTGACGTTGCGGAGTTCGAGCAAGGCCATGCGTGGCAATGAGCTAGGTGCGGGTGGCGGGACTGCGGGCGGTCAGCGCCGGGTTGTCCTGCGAACTCTGCTTCAGCGGGCTGGAGCCGCTCTCAGGGAGAACCTCGGCGGGCTTGGGTTGGATCAGCGAGACCACTTCGCCGGCGGCAAGCCCATCCTGCACCTCCGAAAAAAAGAAGTCCGAGATCCCGATGCGAACGGGGCGGCGCTCGAACTTGGCGCCCTGCTTCACGTAGACATACCGTTCATTAACCCCGGAATCGGGGTCGGGTTCGGTAAACACCGCGGCCAAGGGCACGGCCACCACGTTATCCGCCGCCACCGGGATCTTGATGTTGGCGGTCATTCCCGGGCGAACGCGCTGGTCGACGGCACTGAGCAGGATCCGCGCGGCAAAGCCCTTGATATTGTTCTTGATGGTGGCCTGGGGAGCGATGCGTTCGACCGTGCCGATCACCTTGAGGCCGGGCACCGCCTCGACCTCGACTTCGACCTCCTGCCCAGCCTGAAGCCGGGTCACATCCGCCTGGTTGATGTGAGCGTTGATGACCATGTGATGCAGGTCGGCGATGGTCAGGACTTCGGTGCCGCTGTTGAACCCGCCGGACCCGGACACGGCCTGGCCCACCGAGATCGGCCGGGTGAGAATGGTGCAGTCGAATGGCGCCAGGATCCGCGTCTTCCCGATCCGATCGCTGACGAGCTCCAGCGATTTTTCGGCGCGTTCGAGCGCATTCTTTGAAAGTTCGAACTGGGTACGCGTTTCCTCGTAGAGCTCGAGGGAAATGAGCTTGCTCTCGAACAACTCGCGTGACCGCATGTAATTGCGTTCAGCCTGCTGAAGCTGCAGCCGGGCGCGTTCGATCTCCTTCTGCTGCGATTCCTTCTCGATCTGCAAATCGCGATCGTCCAGAGTGAAAAGCAGATCGCCCCGCTTGGCGACATCGCCAATATCCACCGGGAGCTCGGCGATCTTGCCGTTGACTTCGGGGCGGACGGATACCTGTTCGGCGGGGCCGATTTCGCCGGCGGCATTAACGGCAAACCGGATGTCACGCGTCTCGACCGGGGCGGTGGTGGGTCGGCTGGGGACTTCCGCCGCGGCCTGTTCCGCCTGCCATCCCGCCCATTTCTGGTAACCCCAAATCCCGCCGCCGAGCAGCAAAACCAACACAATCCATTTTTTCATTCGTTCAAAGGTGTCGCGACATTACCCGAAGATACGTCTGCGTGCAAACAGCTTCCTGGAAATCAAGACTCGTCACCAGCCTGAAAAATTCACACGATGCCTCGATGATCGGTTGGGTCAGGACGCCTCAGCTGCTGACGGAACGCCTCCGGCGGATGCTGCAAAGGCATTGGCGGCGGCTATTGCAACTCCGCGAACGGCTGCGGTTTAGCGAAGAAGCTTTCCACCTGATCGTCGCCGGGCTCGTGGGGGTGGTGGGCGGCACGGTCGATTTGCTCGTCTACGCGCTGCATTCGGCACTCGAAGCCCTGGTCCTGTTCGACACCCGGAACGTGCTGAGCGCGGTCCGCGACCTGCCCTGGTGGTGGTGTCTGCTCCTCCCGGCGGCGGGCGGGCTGGCGGCCGGATTGATTCTCCACTTTGGACTGCGGCTCGTGCGCATGCCGGGGTCGACGAATCTGCTCGAGGTGGTGGTGGCCGGCGATGGGCGGCTCCGATTCCGGCCCGGTTTGCTGCAATCCCTCTCGTCGATGTTCAGCATCAGCACCGGCGGATCCATCGGCCGGGAAGGACCGATCGCACAGCTCAGCGCGACGCTGGTTTCCAAGATGGGCCAGTGGTTTCACTGGCAACCCTATCGCTTGCGGCTGCTGGTCGCCTGCGGGGCGGCGGCCGGCATTGCCGCGGCTTACAAGGCGCCCGTGGCGGGGGCGGTGTTTGCCGCGCAGATCGTCCTGGGCAATTTCTCGATGAACCTCTTCGCGCCCCTGGTGGTGTCGGCGGTGGTGGCAGCGATGGTCTCGCGCCGCATCCTCGGGGTCGAGGCCTGGTATCAAATGCCGGCGGTGGTGGCGGGTCAAAGCATGGGTCAGCTGCCGTGGTTCCTGGTCCTGGGGTTGATGGCCGGAGCCCTCGGAGCGGTGTTCATGAAATCCATCCGCTACGCCGAGCTCCTGTTCAACCGGATCAAACAACCGCTCTACTTGCGCATGGCCCTCGGAGGCCTGGCGGTGGGCGGGATGGCGATCCTGGTGCCGGAGGTCTGGGGCAACGGTTACCGGGCGGCCAACCGTATCCTCGACGGACAGTATGCCTGGAACTGGCTGGCGTTGCTCCTGTTCGCCAAGCTGTTCGCCACCGCCATCACGGTGGGCTCCGGCGCCGTGGGCGGGGTCTTTACTCCCACCCTGTTCCTGGGCGCGGCGTTGGGCGGCCTGCTGGGCAGCGTCCTCAACGAGCTCGGTTATGCCGAAGGCCAACCCGCGGCCGCGTTTGCCCTCGTCGGCATGGGCAGCGTGCTCAGCGCCACCACCCACTCGCCGCTGCTGGCCATGATCCTCGTCTTCGAAATCTCGCTGAACTACAACCTGATGCCCCCGCTGATGGTCGGCTGCGCCGTCGCCACCATCGTGTCACGCCGCTTCCACCGGGACAGTGTCTACACCGAACCGCTGCGCCGTCGCGGACTCGAATTGGACCGTGAGAATCCGCGGCTGGGCGCGGCGACCCTGCAGACGGTGGGCGATCTCATGCGCGAGCCGGTCGTGCCGGTGAACCTGCGCGCCCGGTTTCGCGAAGTGGCCGACCGTTTTCTGACGAACGCCAACAATTTCCTGCCGGTGGTGGACGACGCCGGCCGTCTGGTGGGGATGATCACCCTCCAGGACCTCAAACATCACCTGGGCGCCGGACCGGAACTGGACAGCGTCATTGCCTTCGATGTCATGCGACCGCCACCGCCCTGCCTGACCCCCAACCAATCGCTGGTGGACGCCTTCCCGGTGCTGCTCGCGAGCGAGCACCGCAACGTGCCGGTAATCAGCTCGCCGCACGAAAACCGGTTGGTGGGCGCGGTGGTGCGCTCGGAAGCCCTCGGGTTGCTCTCCGAAGCCATCGCTTCACGCGAGGCCACCAGGTCCTAGCCCGCAGGTCGCCGACCGGCCGAGCTGCTTGCGAGTGCAACAGGTTCTTCCGCGAAGGTCACGGCACCCGCCGACTCGAAGTCCGCTCGGACAGCCAGATCATGTCGATGTTGTTGGGCGAGGGCACGTTCAGTTGCAGCTGGTTGTTGTACTTGGGCGGCGGCATCGTCCGGCTGTCGACCCACTTGCGAATCTCGGCGTGGCCGTCGGCAAATGAAATCCCCGCGGCGCCGTTGTGATAGCTGGCCGGGAAATCGACGATCCGCGCCGCCCCGGACGATTCAACCATCATGTTGGCGAATCCCCCGGCATTGATGCTGTCGGGATGCTCGTCCAGCAGCACGTAGCACTGCGACGGACCGGGATCGATGACATCGGCGGTCTTGAAGTAGGTCCGGTATTTCTTGGAAGTCCCATTGACGCCGAACCCCGCCGGATCGAGCCAGTCGCCCGGACCGGCCCAGGCCTGGCTCATCCCCATGCTGCGGACGCGCGGCTTGGATATCCCGCCCGCCTGGACAAAGCTCTTGTCGGCAGGACACTTGTAGACCGAGACTTCCTGCAAATACGCCGCGAACTTCGACCGCTTGGGATCCTGCAACGCCAGGGTGTTCGTGTTGTCCGGGTTCGCCGGGTTGAAATCGAGCCAGCCATCCACCCAGGCGGTCGGCTCGACCGGCGAGGTGTAACCCGAGGAGGTCACGCGATCCCGGTTGTCGTCGGCATAAAACTGCCAGACCAACTGCAGTTGCTTGAGGTTGTTCATGCAAAAGATCCCCTGGGCCTTGGTCTTGGCCTTCGCCAGGGCGGGCAGCAGCATCCCGGCGAGAATGGCGATGATCGCGATCACCACCAGCAATTCAATGAGGGTAAACGCGGCGGCGCGAGCGGATTGGCGATCGGCTTTCATAAGGATAAAAAGAGTTCTGGCGAGCTATAGCGCGGTTCACGAAATTTTGGAAGCGGATAAACGCGGACCCACTCTCCGCATCAGGGTTGCATTTTCTCGCGGACCCTCCATGCTATGCCACCGAACTCAAAACTACCTGTGAACTACATCTTCAAACTGTTGTCGATCGTCGCGGTGCTGATGGCCCCCGCAGTCTGGGCCCAGACCGCCCCCATCACCCTAACCCTCCAGAGCTACCAGGCCTTCACCGACGGCTTCACCAGGGTGGTCGATGCCGTCTCCCCTGGCTCGGCCGGCGAGGCCCTCGATGAGATGCGCGAAGGCCTCGGCATCCAGGATCTCAAAGGTGTCGACAAATCCCGGCCCTGGCAGGTCGCGGTGTGGCTGGACAGTATGAGCGTTCCGCCTTGCGTCAGCATTCGCGTGCCGGTCTCGGACTTCGCGGCCTTCCGCGATGGACTCAACCCGGGTTTCCTCAAGGGCGAGGACGACGCCAACAGGATTCAGCAGGTCGGCAATTATGCCACGGTCTGGATCGAGTTCGGGTCGCCCACGGAATCGACCAAGGCCGGCGAAAAGGCCTGGAAACCCGAGTCGCTCCAAGCGGCGGCCGGGGTCGCGCAGCTGGCGATCCGGCCCAGCTCGGCGTTGCGCGAGGAGATGGTCGGCGCGGTGGGGATGGGACGCATGGCGATCGGTGCCGCCATGAACGGTCAGAACCAGGAGGCCATGGGCGGCATCGACCCCAAGGTGATGGGCGAGTTGATGAGCGTCTATTTCGATGTGATCGAAACCGGGATCAAAGGCTTGGAGTCGCTCGAAGTCAAACTCGGCCTCAAAGACGAAACCTTGATCGTGGACGAGACGATCGTGCCGGTCGCCGGCTCCACGCTCGCCGGCTGGTTCACGGCCAAGGATGGCAATCTGGGCGCGCTCAGCCCCTACCTGAACCGGAAATCGCCCATGGGCGTGGCAATGCGTTTCGAAGGGAACGAAAACCTGATGCCAACACTCAAGAAGTTCATTGGCCTGAGCCTCCAGTTGCAGGGTCTGCCGGCGGATTCGGACGCGATCCGCGAGACGGAGCAATTGATCGAGTCCTTCGTGCCAATGCAGTTCGCCGGCAACATCGACGTAAACCAAGGCATCCAGTTCGGCGGCATCTACCAGTTCCCCGGCAAGGATTCGGCCAAGGTCTACGCCAGCATGAAAGACTTTCTCCAGAAATCCATGCAAAGCCAGGTCGGAACCGACAAACCCTACTCGAGCGTGACGCTCGACGAAGGGCAACGCAAGGTGAGCGGCGTTTCCGTGGATCGGACGACCATGGTGGTGAATCTCGACTCCCCGATCTACCAAATGCCGGGCCAGAAGGAGATGATGGAAGGTCTGTGGCCGGGCGGTAAAATGATCTTTGACTACGCCCTGAAAGGCCAGGATCTGCTCATGGGAACCCCCGAGCATCTCGACGCGCTCCTGGCCGGACCGGCGGCGTCCGCCTACCAACCCGACGGCGCCAACCCGAAGACGGTGGCCTACGGCTACTTCAACGTGTTCAGTTTCATCAACGCCGTCATGGCCGCCAACCCAATGCTGTCCGACGAGGACAAAGCGAAACTGAGCGAGGTCGACTCCACCGGCACCGCCGTGGATTTCCGGGTCGATCTCGGTAACCGCCTAGTCTACCACGCCGGCATTCCGCTCAAACTCTTCCGGGCCATGGGACAATTGGCGGCGGACTAGCCCGCGCATTGCCAGACAAGCATCGAGCCCGCATCTCGCTGAATCCGGAGCCGAATCAAGCGGAAGCCGGGACCTGACCTTCGGGACAGCTTCCGGGGGTCTGTCTCACCCGAGACTGAGCCGGCTGGCGCCCTTCGGCAGGTCGAAACAGACGACTCTATCGGCGCCAGCGCGAGTCCAGGTGCCGGGCGCCAGCCGGAGCCGGTCCGGCACTTCGCGCAAGGGCATCTGCTCATGGCCTCGAATCACCTTGGGCGGCCGATCCGAGCCCCCGGTACACTGCACGGTGAACGCCGGGCAGGCGAAAGGCGCATGGAAACCGACCGCCCCCGGCCCGGATTCGATCCGGGTGAGTTCGCGCGCGGCCCAATAACGGGCGATCTCGCTGAGCTTCATCCAGATCAGGTTCTCATAGGAGCCGTGCAGGCGTTGAACCACCGTCTGGAAGATTTTGAACCCGGTTTCCTCGCCGTTGTAGTAGATGCCCGGCCAGTGACAAACCAGGATCGCGGGTTCGCCCCGCCGGATGACCTCCGGCAATCTCCCGCCCCGGCCATCTTCGGTGATGCACTGGTCCGGATGACCGCGCTCGAGTCCGTCCCAGCCGCCGAACCAATCGCCGGTGCACCCGATGATCGAGACCACACAACGGGGATCCTCACTCTCCAGCCCCGTCGCATACTCGACCCGCGGCGCCACGCTCCGGTCGTCGGTGAACAGATGGCGGAAGTAATGCGGAATCTCAGCCCGATAGACGTCGCGGCAGGCAGCCAACGTGGCCTGGGCCAGTTCCGGCAAAACCCGGTTGCCAAACCCGCCCGGAGTGGTGATGCCTTCGCAAGGCAGACCGACATTCTTGAGGATCCGCAGGGCGTAAGCCAGGTAATCGGCCAATTGATCGACCGATTTGCCGTCGGTCCACGCCCAGTTCTCCATGAACCGCTCCGAGCGTTCCGGATACGGGCGCCCGGTCCGGGTGTCGATCACCCACGTGTGCGAGATCATTTCGGGGTGGATATCCCAATCGGGCGTGATCGTGGTGCGGATGAGTTCGAGGCTGGCTTCGAGCTCCTCGCGCGACCACCCGGGCATCTCGCGGTCGATCCACCCCACGCAGGCCGGATACGGCACCACACTGTATTTGCCCTTAACGCCATGGGCATGACACCACTCCGCGAACTTGCGCACGAAGGTGTCCGGAATCTCCCGCGGCAACTCGCGCCACGCCTGCCGGTATCGATCCGGAAACACCTGGGCGAACTGCGGAATGCCAAAATGCGCCAGGTTCACCAGGCAAGTCGAATCGTCGATGATGAAACTCAGCGGCACACGGTCGCGGGGGTTCAGCACCGTCACGCCGGCCACCCGCGAAGGCCGGTCGCCCATCCGTTGAGCGAGCAGCGGCGAAGAGAATGCCGTCCCGAGCGCTCCGGCGGCATGACCCAGGAATGTGCGACGAGTGTGCGGTTTCATATCAGCATTCCAAACATCGGATAACACGAGCAATCTTATAACATCACCGCGCCAGGCGCCGCAACGCCGGGAAATGACCCGTCCCGAATTCATGTCGCATATGCGACATGAATTCGGGACGGGCCTGTCGCGCAAGTGTGTTCCTTACATTTTGCTTGTTCTGGCCGGGGGCGGAGGCTACGACGGCAACACACCATGAAAACTAACCCGCTCCTTTCTTCCTGTTTACTCTCGGCACTGCTCGGGACCATGTCCGCCCTGACGGCGGCCCAGGTGACACCGACCTCCGATCCCGCCATCCGCGCGGCCATGCAGTCCTTCCTCGAAAGCAAGGAAATCGCCGGCGCCGTGACGCTCGTCGCCACGCCCCGGACCATCCTCCACCTCGATACGGTTGGGTATGCCGACGTGGCCGGCAACCGGTCCATGACCGCCGACACCCTTTTCTGGATTGCGTCGATGACCAAACCCATCACCGGCGTCGCCATCATGATGTTGCAGGATGCCGGCCGGCTTTCGCTCGACGACCCGGTCGAGAAGCACCTGCCGGAGTTCAAGGGCATCAGAACGCCCGACGGCAAACCGGCGCAACTGACCATCCGCAGCTTGTTGACGCACACCTCCGGCCTGGGCGAAATCTCAGGGGAGGAAGCGCGTCAGTGCCGGACGCTTGCCGATGCGGTGGCGCGGTATGTCCGCCGACCGCTCCAGTTCCAACCCGGCGCCCGGTGGCAGTATTGCCAGTCGTCGATCAACACCGCGGCGCGGATTGTCGAGGTGATCTCGGGGGAATCGTTCCCGGACTTTCTGGAGAACCGGCTCTTCCGGCCGTTGGGAATGCGCGACACCACCTTTTATCCGAGCGCGGAACAACTCAAGCGGCTGGCCGTTTCCTACCGGCGCACGGAGGCCGGCGAACTCGAGCCAAGCGAGATCGGCTTTCTGCTGGGGTTGCCCGCGACTTCGCGCGAGCGGTTCCCGGCCGGCAATGGCGGGTTGTTCTCGACCGCGCCCGACTATGCCCGGTTCTGCCAGATGATCGCCCATGGCGGTGAATGGGCCGGGCGCCGTTATCTATCGCCCGCCAGCGTGAAGTACATGACGAGTGTGCGGACCGGCGAGCTCAAGACCGGTTTTACCGAAGGCAACGGCTGGGGCATTGGCTGGTGTGTGGTGCGCGAACCGCAGGGCGTCACCGCCATGCTTTCGCCGGGCAGTCATGGTCATGGCGGGGCCTACGGCACCCAAGCCTGGATCGACCCGGTCAGGGAACGGATTTACGTCCTGATGGTGCAGCGCGCCAACTTCCCGAACTCGGATAATTCGGAGGTGCGAAAGGAATTCCAGGCGCTGGGAGCGAAGCTTCAATAGCCGCAGCGCGGACCGCTCCGGTGGTGGATCTCCCGGAAAATGCCGGCGGCCTGGGGTCAATGGAGTTCAGCTCGCGGGGATCGCAGGGGGTCTTCGGCGGGTGGCCAGGGTCGGAAAAGGTCCAGCCCGGACGGCCGCAAAGCCGTCCGGGCTGGCGGGTCGCGCGATGTCAGCGCTGGTTCAGCTAGTTGCTACGTGCCCGGAAGAACCTGGAAGCCTCGGTTCCGGCGGGCAGCCGGAGCGGACTCTGCGATGGGTCGGCGTAAGTGCTCCAGGACCCGCCCAGGGTTTCGGCGGATTGGAGCGTGCCGGTCCATTCGAGGACCAGTTCATTCCCTTCGACGCGCATTTCGAGGGTGGGCATGACGAAGTCCGGATCGACGAGGACGCCGGCCCGGTAAACCTTGAGCGACAGGGGGTCCTCCGGGTGGTTCAGCAGATGGAGTTCGCGATTCTCCACGGAGAAGTACTCCAGCATCATGCCGGCTTCCTGGCCTCGCCGGGTCTGGAACCAGAGCAGCCGCAGCGGATAGTAGCCGGCGTCGGGCGCCACGACGTCAGCGAACTGACTGCGGGCGTAATAGCTTGGCACCGCTTCGACGGGGCCGGAGTTGTCGATCATGCTCAAGACCGGGGCCTGGGCATCCAGGCCGGCGCTCAGCTTGTGACCGCCCTCGGTGTAGAGGCCGAACTGGTGGAATCCTTCGCTCAGCTCGACGTAGGTCAGGATTTCGACCACCACGCCTTCATAAGCCAGGAAGCCGACATCGGCCAACTTCGGCACGAGTTCATCGTTCGGGAAGTTGAGGCTGGCATCGCCTTCGAGGGCCATTTCGTACCAGTTGATGGGGCCTTGGAGCACTTCCGGGGTGACCACCCATTTGCTCCAGTCCAGCTCGACCTCGTTGTAGTACTGTTCTCCGGCGGTATTCAGGAGTTCGCCGGCCAGTTGTTGTTCGGCGAGGGCGACCAGGTTGCTATGCACTCCGCCCAGGGTCTCGGCCTGAAGCGTTTCGCTGCTGACCCGGGTCACGTTGACCACGAACCCGGGGTTCGAGGTGTCAATGGAGGCAAAGCGCGTCGCCTGGGGCAGAACCGTGTAAGGTTTCACGATGAAGATGAAGTCCTTCGACTGCGCGGCGCCGCCGGCTTCGAGCGCGACCGCGACCGTGTGGGTGGTGCCGGCTTCGAGCAGGGCCGGGTGTTTGCCGGTGATCAGGGTGACGGCGCCATTCTTGGTGGCGGTGGCGGCGACGGGTTGGCCGTCCAGTCGGACGCCGACCGTCGCGGGATCCACGACGGCATCGCCTTCATCGGTGACCTCGAGCTCGAACCCGTAGGGGTTGCCCGCAAACAGGGCGGGTAAGGTCCAGTTGCCGGGGCCGCCTTCGGCGAGCGTCATGACGGTGGATTCGATCCAATCGACCTGCCAATCGTTCGAGGCGCCTTCCTGGAAAGCCGAGATCGCGATCGTCTGGCCCACGACGAGCCCCAAGTCGGACAGCCGGACGCGGGCTTCGACGGAATCGCCGTCGGCGGCGTATTCGAAGTCCGAGACCAGGGCCACATCTTCGTTGGCGGGATCGTAGACTTCGAGCCCGTTGGGATTGCCGTCGCGCCAGCCGATCATGATGACGCGTTCGTAGCCGATGGGGTTGGCGAGTCCGGTGGGGCTGCCTTCGTATTCGGCGTTGCTGCGGCCGGTGGCGGGGTTGTTGTCCGTGTCAAGCAGCCAGTGATAGTAATAACGGTTGTTCATGCCGGTCGGAGTTTCCGCCACGGAAGGGAGGGCGATGCCGTGGACCGACATGCGGACGTAGAGGTAGCCGCCTTCCACGGTGGCCTGGATGGACTTGATGTCGCCGCTCGAATCCGCCATGTCGGACGGATCATCGACGCTTGAGACCACGCCCGCGGCATCGGCTTCAGCCCAGTCGGCAAACGCGCCGTCGATCTTCATCCGGCCGGCCGAGGGCGGTTCGAGGGTGATGACGGCGGACTCGATCCAATCGACCTGCCAATCGTTCGAGGCGCCTTCCTGGAAAGCGGAGACCGCGATCGTCTGGCCGACGACCAATCCGAGATCGGCCAGGGGGATCAGCGCGGTCAAGGTGTTGCCGCTGGCCTGGTAGTTGAAGTTGCCGACCAGGGCCACATCTTCGTTGGCAGGATCGTAGACTTCGACGCCGTTCGGTTTGCCGTCGCGCCAGCCGATCATGACGACGCGCTCGTAGCCGATCGGGCTCGTGAGGCCGGTGGGGCTGCCTTCGTATTCGGCGTTGCTGCGGCCGGTGGCCGGGTTGTTGTCCGTGTCGAGCAGCCAGTGATAGTAATAGCGGTTGTTCATGCCGGCCGGGGTATTCCCGGTGGACGGCGCCGCGATGCCCTGCACCGTCATGGTCAGCCGCAGGTTTTCGCCCTCGACCTGAGCGGAGATCGCCCCGATATCGCCGCTCGAATCCGCCATGTCGGCGGGGTCAGCGACTTGAGCCACCGGAACGGACGGCCCGCCGAGCGTTACGACGTCGGACTCGAGCCAATCGACCTGCCAATCGTTCGAGGCCCCTTCCTGGAAGGCGGAAACCGCGATCGTCTGGCCCATGACCAACCCGAGGTCGGCGAGCGGGATCACCGCGGTCAGCGTGTTGCCGCTGGCGCGGAAGGGGAAGTTGCTGACCAGGGCGACGTCCTCATTGGCGGGATCGTAGGCTTCGACACCGTTCGGTTTGCCGTCGCGCCAACCGATCATGATAACGCGTTCGTAGCCGATGGGATTGGCGAGGCCGGTGGGGCTGCCTTCGTATTCGGCATTGCTGCGGCCGGTGGCCGGGTTGTTGTCCGTGTCGAGCAGCCAGTGGTAGTAATAGCGGTTGTTCATGCCGGCCGGGGTGTTGGTAACCGACGGCGCCGCGATGCCCTGCACGGTCATGGAGACATACAGGAAGTCACCCATGGCCTGCACCGAGATGCCCTGAATGTCGCCGCTGCTGTCCACCATGTCGGCCACCGGCTCATTGACGACGGCGCCCGCGACGGTCAGGCCTTCGAGACTGAGCACGGCCGATTCGATCCAGTCGACTTGCCAGTCGTTGGAAGAACCTTCCTGGAAGGCCGAGACGGCGATCGTCTGGCCCGCCACCAAGCCGAGCTCCGCGAGCGGAACCACCGCGGTCAACGTGCTGCCGCTGGCTTGAAAGGAGAAGTTGGAGACCAGGGCGACATCTTCGTTGGCGGGATCGTAGACTTCGACGCCGTTCGGCTTGCCGTCGCGCCAACCGACCATGATGACGCGCTCGTAGCCGATCGGGCTCGTGAGGCCGGTGGGGCTGCCTTCGTATTCGGCATTGCTGCGGCCAGTCGCCGGGTTGTTGTCCGTATCCAGCAGCCAGTGGTAGTAATAGCGGTTGTTCATGCCGGCCGGGGTTTGCTCGACCGCGGGGGCGGCCACGCCATGCACCGTCATGGACAAGACGAGCTGCTCGCCTTGCACGTGCACGGCAATGGACTGGATATCGCCACTGGTATCCGCCATATCGGCCGGATCGGTGACGCTGGCCCAGCCACCGGCACCCCACGCGGCGGGCGCCAGCCAGACGCATAACGCCAGGCCAACCCAGCCCCGCCAACCACTCAGGGGCGGCCTCGTGCCGCCGCCCGCCCGCACAATAGAGGATTCGTTTTTCATGTTACGCAGTTGTTTGGTGAGTTTGCGCCTCGAGCGCCCATGCTCCGTTCCGAACGGGATACCTCGACGGAGTGGATGCTCTGAGGCTGTTATAGGGAACATTAAGAGCCTAAACAGCATTTGGTGTAAAGAATTCTGTTCTCGAGAATCACCGCCGTTAACGCGCTCGTTCAAATCTGACTCAAGCAGCCCATGAAATACCAGGCGTGAATGGCTGACGATTGGGGCAAGATACTCAGGCGCACCAACCTCTGAGTAGGACGGTGACGGCTTGGTGGGCGGTGAGATGGCCGTCAGGGCGCGCTCGAGGGCGGCGGGCTGCGCCGATTTCGAGCCGTTTCGAGCTTTCCGCATTCGGTATTCGGATTTGCCTCGGATTTCGAGATTTGGGTTTCGGATTTGGCTGCGGCTTTGAAGGTACGGCAGTGAACCTGTCACCCTGTTTGTCCGGCGCTAAGGTACGGCAGTGAACCTGTCACCCTGTTTGTCCGGCGCTAACAGCTGATTGACAGCGAGATGCGCAATCCGGAGGTGTCGACGCACGGCGGATGCGTGCTGGTCGAGCAGGCGGTTCGGCAGCCTGGGCAGCCTCCGCTACGGGGGGGGCGCCGGACGCGCGGCGCGCGGGCTAGGTCGTGAAGGCCTTGATGCGGTTCTGGATCTCGGTGATGAACGTTTCGACCATCGGGGTTTTCTTGCCGCACCAGAGCGCGCCGAGGACGACGGGGGGGAATTCCGGGAGGGGGAGGACGCGGATTTTGGGGGCGTATTTGTAGCGGGGGATATCGACGTAGAGTCCGATGCCGTAGCCGTAGGCGACGTAGGTTTCGATGAGGCTCAGGGAGCTGACTTCGATGCGCGGGAGCCAGTCGACGCCGATGCGGGCCAGGCCTTGCTGGAACTGGCGGGGGATGGTTTCGTAGGGTGGGAGACAGATGAGGGCTTCCTCGATTTTGTCGCGTTTCCAGAGATCGGCCGCGGCGGCGATGCGGCTGGATTTCTCGACGAGCAGGACCATGGGCAGGTCGAGGAGCCGCATGGAGTTGAGGCCGGGCGGGCATTTGCCTTCGAGGAGCGTGGTGGCGATGTCGAGCTCCTGGTTTCTGAGCCAGGCCTCGAGCTGGGGGCGATGTCCCTCGCGGAGGGTGAGTTTGAGGCCGGGTTGTTTGTGGCGGATGCTGAGCAGAACCTCGGGGAGGTGGTCGCGGAGGAGGATGCCGGAGCCGCCGACCCGCAACTCCTGGCTGTCGCCGCGGATCTCATTGCCCACGGCTTCGACGCCATCGAAGAAGGGTTTGATGAAGGCGTAGAGTTTTTCGCCCGGCGGGTTCAGGGCGAAGGGGCGACGGCGGAAGAGGGTGACGCCCAGGGCATCTTCGAGCTGGAGGATCTGGGCGCTGACAGCGGGTTGTTGGATGCCGTAGGGGATATTGCGCACGGCTTCCGAGATACCGCCGAACCTGGCGACATAATAGAACAGTTCGAGGTGATGAATGTTCGTCATGGTGTTGGTGACGTCGGTTGATGTTCGGGTGTAACATGGGCCTGGATTCAAGTAAACTGACTTCTTCCCGGGCGGCCGGCGGTCGCGGTGAATTGAAAGAACGGCGCCGCTGGCGGCGAACTATTCCATGACAAAACCTGTGAGCGACACGTTGCCGACGCGCCGGAGCCTGTTGAGCCGGTTGAAGAACTGGGAAGACCAGGAGAGCTGGGCGGATTTCTTCGAGACTTACTGGCGGCTGATTTATGGGTTTGCCGTGAAAACCGGTCTATCCGATGCCGAGGCTCAGGACGTGGTGCAGGAGACCGTGGTGTCCGTGGCCAAGCGCATGCGCGACTTCAAATACGATCCCGCCGCGGGGTCGTTCAAGTCCTGGTTATTGCTGATCACCCGCCGGCGGATTGCGGATTACCACCGGAAACGGCAGCGCGAACCCCGCGGCGGCGACGGCGGCGAGGAAAGCGACTCGGACCGACCCGTGGTGGTGGAACAGATCGCCGATCGGGCTCCGGCCGAACTCGAGGCCCTGTGGGAGGCGGAATGGCAGCGGAACCTGCTCGAGGCCGCCATCCAGCGGGTCCGCAGCCGCGTGGATCCCCGGCAGTTTCAGATTTTCGACTGTTACGTGTTGAAGGAATGGTCGCCGAAGGAGGTCACCCGCGTCCTGGGGGTGAGCGTTGGCCAGGTGTACCTGGCCAAACACCGCGTCTCTGCGTTGGTCAAGAAGGAGGCGGAAAGGATCGAGCAGGGGCGGGCGGGCGACCCTCCATCCACCGCTGGGCGGCGGTGAAGAAGAGCCCCCCTGGCGATTCAGGAAAGGCCGGGGCGGCGGAAGTGCGTGTGGGCAGGCTGCGTTCGGCTGGCCAGGGTCGGTGGGAACGGTTAGGCTGGTCCGCCATGAGCTCGAGTTGGCGCCGGTATAATCCGTATCTGCGATACCCGGCGCTCTCTTTGGGGTTGACGTTACTGGTGCTGGCGCCGGTGGCGTCGCAGTGGCTGCGGTTCCAGGTCAGCTCGGAAGCGGGGGTGTTGCTCGAAGGCGATCAGCGCAACCAGGCCAGCTACGAGCGGGTCCAGAGCATACTCGGGGACGAGGTGGTGATCGCGGTCAATCTGAGGTGTGCCGAGGTGTTTTCGCCATCGGGGATCGACGCCGTACGGCGGGTGAGCGAGGCGTTCGAGACGCAGCCGGGGTTGCTGGATGTCAAGAGCCTGACCCACTCGGTGCGACCGGTGCGGAGGGGGCTATCGCTCGAGATGGTTCCCATGGTGTCGGCGAATCCGGATCCGGCCGAGCTCGAACGATTGCGGCGATTCGCGCTCGAGAATCCCCTGGTCCGGAACGTGATGGTATCGCCCGACACCCGGCAGACGATTCTGCTGAACACGTATGACCGTGATCTTTCGAGCCCGGAGCGGCAGGCGGCGTTTGCGGCGGAGATTGAGGCGATCCTCGATCCATTCCGGGCGGAGGGGCTTGAGTTCGATCTGCTGGGATTTCCGCTGATCGAACAGGAGTTGCGGGAGACGTTGCGTGGGGACGTGGGGCGGTTCGTGCCGGCGGCGGCGGGGGTATTGTTGATCATTCTGGGGGTGACTTTTCGATCGTTGGGGATCACGGCGATGGTGTTGCTGAATCAACTGGCGGTCATGGCCCTGTTGCCTGGGATGATCCGGTTGCTGGGCTACGAGCTCCACGTCTTTTCGATCATGTTGTTCCCGTTGCTGGCCGGGATTCACCTAGCGTTGCTCGTGCACCTGTTTGGCGCCTGGCAGAACGCGCGCGGTTTGGGACTTGGCGCGGACGAAACCATGGAGGCAACGCTCCGGGAGGTGTTGAAGCCCTCGGCGTTCGCGGCGCTCACCACCGCGATCGGGCTGGGTTCGCTGACCTTCAGCGAGGTCGCGCCGGTGCGCGAGTTTGGTCGGTTGGGCGCGGCGGGAATCGCGCTGGTCTTTTTCATGTCGTTCGGGCCGGGGCTGGCGCTGCTTGGGCTGATTTCGCGTCGCTGGCCGGGGTGGCTTGGCCGGCGGGGGAGTTCACGGGCTCGAGGTGCGTGGGGCGGCCAGGTCGAGGCATGGGTTCGGAGACATCGGCGCGGGGTGATCGGCGCGGCCGCCGGCCTGGGCCTCGTGAGCGCGGCGGGACTCACCCGGATCCAGACCGACGTGCGCGCGGTCGATTTTCTGAATCCGCGCAGTCCGACGCGGCAGGCGGTCGAGCGGGTGAACGCGTCGTATGGCGGCGTGAACGTGGTGCAGATCGAGGTGGACTCGGGCCGGACCAACGGGGTGAACCGCGCGGAGTTCCTGCGTTACCTCGATGAGCTCCAGGCGTACGCGGCGGCGCAGCCGGAGGTCACGGCGGTCTACTCCTACGCGCAGTTGCTGGCGATGTTGAACCAGATTTGGGAGGGGGATCGGGTCGATTCGTTCCGGCTGCCGACCAACCCGATACTGCTGCGCACCTTCACCCTGGCGCTGCAGACATATCCGCTGCCATTCCTGGCCACGCTCATGGATGGGGCTTCGCGAACGGCTTACCTGATTGTGCGGAGCCAGGATATGCCCGCGGATCGCTACCTCGAGTTGCTGGCGCGGATTCTCGCCCAAGCCAACTCGACCCGGCCACCGGAAGTCAGCATCAGCGCCGCGCAGGGTATCCACTCCGTGCTGGAAGCGGATCGGCGGATTCTGCGCAGCCAGATCAGGAGCGCGGGTTCCACGCTGCTGCTGATGGGGGTGGTGCTGGCGCTGTTGTGGCGGTCGGCCCGACTGGCGGCGTTGTCGCTCCTGATCAATGTGCTGCCGGTGGCTGCCGTCCTGGCGCTGGCGGCGGTGGCGGGTATCACGCTCAATTCCGTGACCATCATGGTGGCGGCCATCTGCCTGGGAATCGCGGTGGATGATTCCGTGCATTTCATCACCCATTGGCGGGAAGAGCGGCTGCGCGGGATGGACGCACGGCAGGCGTTGCGCCGGACGCTCGACGCCAAGGCCCGACCGATCCTCTGCTCGAGCCTCGTGCTCATCGGGGTTTTCTTGATCTTCAGTTTGTCGTCCTTTCCGCCGGTGGTGGATTTTGGGTGGCTGGCGGCGGGGAGTTTTGGCGGGGCGCTGATCACGGTGCTGGTGGGATTACCGGCATTATTGAGCTCAGCTGGTTTTGATGCCTGGCCCTGATACGCGAGTGCGGTCCGCGGGTCGGTGAACAAATCGGGGGTAAGCGGTCATCCCGGCCCGGGTATGTGATTCCAGCCAATTAGCATATAATGACCAACAGGTTGCATTAGGCGCGGCACGCGTCGCATTCGGATCCGATGTGAACAACCTGTGAATAATGTCCGGAAACTTTGCATTGACGCTCTTTACTTTCCCGGGTTGAGGACTAAAGCTGCGGGGCGCGGCGCCGGCGGGTCCGGGCCGCGACGATGCATGCTTCGAACGCCAAGAAGATCGAACCCGAAGGGGGGGAGTGGACGCCCACGTCCTGGCAGCGGAAGCCGGCGGCACAACAGCCGGTCTATCCTGATCCGGTCGCTTTGCAGGAGGTTTTGAGCCAGTTGGCCCGGCTGCCACCGCTGGTGACCAGTTGGGAGATCGAGACGCTGAAGCAACAGCTGGCGGAGGCGACGCGCGGCGAGCGCTTCCTGCTGCAAGGGGGGGATTGTTCGGAGAGTTTTGCCGACTGCGAATCGAGTTCGATTGCTTACAAGCTGAAGATCCTCCTGCAGATGGGGCTGGTGCTGACCCAGAGCGGCCGGAAGCGGGTGATCCGCGTGGGGCGGTTTGCGGGGCAATACGCCAAACCGCGATCGGCCGACACCGAGACGCGCGAGGGGGTGACGCTGCCGACTTACCGGGGGGACATGATCAACCGGGGTGGGTTCACGGTGGCGGACCGGACGCCGAATCCGGAGTTGCTGTTGCGGGCGTATGAACGTTCGGCGCTGACGATCAATTTCATTCGGTCGCTGGTGGACGGCGGGTTCGCGGATCTGCATCACCCGGAGTACTGGGAGCTGGGATTCATGTCGAAGTCTCCCTTGGCGGCCGAATACCGCCGCATGGTGGAGTCGCTGGGGGATTCGCTGCGTTTCATGGAGACGCTGATCGGCAGCCCGGTTTCGGAGATCAACCGGGTGGATTTCTTCACCAGCCATGAGGGACTGCAACTTTATTACGAGCAGGCCCAGACCCGGCAGGTGCCCCGCCGCGACGGCTGGTACAACCTATCGACGCATTTTCCCTGGATCGGCGATCGAACCCGCGCGCTCGGGGGTGCGCATCTGGAGTATTTCCGCGGGATTGCCAATCCCATTGCGGTGAAGGTGGGCGCGACCATGACGCCGGAGGAGGCGCTGGCGTTGACGGAGATTCTGAACCCGGCCAACGAGCCCGGGCGGCTGACCTTCATTCACCGGCTGGGGGCGGACCGTGTGGAGGCGATGTTGCCGGGACTGGTGAAGGCGATGCAGGGGCACGGACGGCAGGTTTTGTGGTGTTGCGACCCGATGCATGGCAACACCGAGACGACCGCCAGCGGGATCAAGACGCGCCGGTTCGAGAAGATCCTGGCGGAACTTGAAGCGTCGTTTCATATCTTGCGCGACTGCGGCGCCCACCTGGGCGGTGTTCATTTTGAACTGACGGGCGACAACGTCACCGAATGCATCGGGGGATCGTGCGGGTTGACCGAAGCGGATTTATCGCGGGCTTACCGGTCGCAGTTGGATCCGCGCCTGAACTACGAGCAAGCCCTGGAGATGACGCTCTTGCTGGCGCGGTTGATGTCGCAGCGGCCGCTGGCAAAGCGGGGCTGAAGTTGCTCGAACGCCCACGGCGCTTTTGGACTGCGCCGGCAAGGCGTCAGCCGCGACGGCGCTTTGACTTCCGCCCGGTCCAACGGTCCGAGAGCCTGGCGGTCCCCGAGCCCCGGGGCTTTGGTTTTCCCGGTTCTACGCCACGGGGCCGTAGCGAGGCCCGAGTGTCCGGGCCAATTCTTCGCCGAAAGCCAGCAACTCGCCGCGTTCGGATTCGGCGAGCGGCCGGTAGCGGCGTGCGAGTTCGACGTTGTGCAAGGCTTGTTCGAGGGTGTAAGGGCCGATCACGGCCGAGCTGACACCTTCGAGATCGAGGGCGTACGCCATGGCGAGCGGCAGTTTTTCCGGGGGTGTGTTGCACCCGACCGAGGCGCGCCGGTGATTGGGGAACCCGCCCACGATGCCGGCGTAGACCTTCATGGCGACGACGCCGACGTTTCGTTTGCGGCATTCGGGGAGGACGGTGCCTTCGAAGTTGTAGATGTTCCGGTCCGCGTAATTCATCACGGGCATCACCACGTCGATGGCGTCCGTCTCGAGCATGCGCAGGAACCGGGGCGGGCGGGCGTGGCCAGTCATGCCGATGAACCGGAGTTTGCCGGCCTGTTTCTCCCGCTGCAGATAGGCGAGCACGCCGTCGGGCGCGAGGACCTTTTCGAGGTTTTTGTCGCCGATATGGTGGATATGCACCAGATCGACGTGATCCACCTTGAGCTTGCGGAGCGATTCCTCGAGCGATTCGCGGGCTTTGGCACCCGAGTCGGTCCAGACCTTGGTGACCAGGAAGAGCCGGTCCCGGCGGCTGGGCACCAGTTCGCCCAAGGCCTCCTCGGCATTGCCATAGATCCGCGCGGTATCGATGTAATTGACCCCGCGGTCCATTACTTCGCCGAAGATGCGTGCCGCTTCCGGGGTATCGACCGGCCCTTCGCCGACCGGGGCGGTGCCCAGGCCGAGGATAGTGACTCTGGCGCCGGTGCGACCGAGGATGCGGGTGGGGAGGGGCGCGTCCGAGGCGGCCAGGGCGTGCCAGGGGGTGGCGGCCATGGCGAGGCCGGCGCCGGCCAGTGAACCGACGAACCGGCGGCGGGACAGCGGAGCATTTGAGCTGGGTTTCATAGGCTTCAAGGGATGCTGTGGTTGATGGGGTTAGCATCGTCCGACTTGGGCAAACGCCAAGCAAAAAGTCGCGGTCCGGGGATATTCGCGATCGGATTATTCATGCCCGGCCAAACGGGGTGTTCGCCCCGGATATGGGCGCATCTGCCACCTGCTGCCGCTGGTCTGCCACCATTAGCTTTGCCGGGGGCAATGACGGGTTCATCATGCGTCCAGCTAAACCCAGGATCCCACCATGAACTCATCCACCCTAACCATCGGCGACGCACACGCCGGCACCCCAGGGCTCAACGGTGAGCAGACTCAGCATGAAAGGTGTTGGGTCTGCGGGGCTTCGCGGGCCGACGGATTGCGCTTGAAGTTCAGCAAGGACGCCGACGGGACGGTGCTGACCGAGTTTGGCTGCCCCGAGCGCTACGCCGGTTATCCCGGGGTGTTGCACGGGGGGATGGTGACCACCCTGCTGGATGCGGCGATGACCCATTCCCTGTTTGCCCTGCACGAGGTGGCGATGACGGCCGATCTGCATGTGCGGTTCCGGGCCCCGGTGCGCGTCAACACGACCGCCACGATCCGCGCCTGGCAGGTCCGGACGCGGGGGGCCATGGAGGAAGTGTGCGCGGAACTGTGGCAGGAGGGTGAACTGCGGGTGTCGGCGCGTGGCAAGTTCATCCGGACCCGGATCCCCGGACAGGGCAACGTTTATCATCTGAACCCGCAACCATCGGTTCAGGCCAATCTCAGCAAGCAGGACCCATGAACCCAACGACACCTCATATGCACGAGACCCAAAGTATTATGGAAACCATCCGGCCGTCCGATCCGTTTTATTCCGCGGCGGAGAGGTTCGAACGCGCAGCCCTCGGTTTGCCCCCGGACGAAGCGGCGCCGGCGGGCAGTCTGCAACCGGCCGGGGCGTCGCACCGGGGGGTGATTCAGCGGCGGGCGATCTGCGCGCCCGAGGTGTTGAACGAGGCAAGCGAGTACGGCAGCGCGTTTACGCGTGGGCTGCGGCTGGATTTTCCGGATGGGCTGGTGCAGTTGCTGATCAGCGGCACCGCGAGCGTGGGCACCGCCGGCGAAACGCTGTATGAAGGGGATTTCGCGGCGCAATGCTGGCGGACGTTCCGCAACCTCACCCGGCTGCTTGCCAGCGAGAAGGCCACCTGGCCGGATGTGGTGCGCACGACCTGCTACATCCGCGATATCGAACGCGATTACGGCGAGTTCAACCGTATCCGCAACGAGTTCTATCGGGCCCTGGGCCTGGACCCGTACCCGGCCAGCACCGCTATTCAGGCCCGGATCTGCCGCAGCGATTTATTGGTCGAGATCGAGGCGGTGGCCATGTTTTACCGCAGGACCGGCGCATGAGACCGCCGGTGGCCTTTGCGCGCGAACGGGTTCGCCGCTGCCGCCGGCGTGGGTCGACGATCGGTCAACCGGCGGCGTGGGGGGCTTGGCTTCGGCTGCTGGTGGTGGCGCTGACCGGTTGGAATGGCCTCGGGGTTCAGGCCGCCCTCGACCTGCCCATCGTGATCACCCAGATCCCGCGGAGCGCGCGACCCGGCCTGGCGACCACGACGCCCGGCGGCTACGTCCGCACCGACTGGTTCGATGGGGCCAGAATTGGGGTAGTTGCTCCCGACGGGGCGCTGCGGCTGCTGACGGAAGGCTTTCATTCCGCCTGCGATCCGAACCTCTCCTTTGACGGCGTGCGGATGCTGTTTGCGGGAAAGCGGACGCCGGCTTCCCGCTGGCGGATCTGGGAACTCGGTCTGGACGGTCAGGGGCTGCGCCCGGTGAGCCCGGAAGGGATGGATGCGCGAAACCCGATTCACGTCTCGACCTTGTTCACCCTGAACTCGCCCGAGCCATGGTTCACGACCGTGTTCGTGGGACGGGAGCCGACCTTGAACGAGCTGGGCGATATCGCGGTCACCAGTCTCTACAACGTGCAACTGGACGGCACCGAACTGCGCCGACTCACGTTCAATCCCAATGCGAACGTGGATCCCTTTCAGATGTGGGATGGCCGCGTGATCTACGCGGCCGAACGCCACTCGCTCCAACCGGGCGCGCACCCGGGTCGGATAAGCCTCCACGCCATCCACATTGAAGGCGCCGACATGGAGTACTACGGAGGCGCTCAGGGACGTTCCATCCAGCACATGCCCTGTGCGACCGAGCATGGGCTGGTGATCTTTGTGGAACCCGAGCCGACCGCCGGGGACGGGGCCGGTCAACTGGCCTGCGTTGAAGAGCGCCGGCCGCACGTGACCTACCGGCCGCTTTCGAGCAATGCGGCCCACCTGTATCTGTATCCGTCGCCCTGGAAAGCCAACCGGGTCCTGGTCTCGCGGCGATCGGCCGATGGACAGGACAGTTGCGGGCTGTTTTCTTTCGATGCCGACTCCGGTCGCTGCGAGCCGGTGTATGACAGTCCAGAGCATCACGACGTGCAGGCGGTGGTTCTGCGGCCTCGTCATCGTCCCGACGGACATTCGACGGTCGTCGACAACCAGTTCGATTACGGCGTTTTCTACGGGCTGAACTGCTACGACGCGGATGCGCGCATGGCGCCCCATCTGGTCCCCGGGATGGTGAAGCGCGTGCGGTTCATCGAAGGCGTTCCCTCCGCCGCCGAGTCGTCCGCCCAACCCTCCAGCCGGCGGGGTCCGTTCGTGCCGCGGCGCCTGGTCGGTGAAGCGCCCGTCGAGGCGGACGGTTCGTTCAACGTCGAGGTGCCGGCGGACACGCCCTTGCTCCTGCAGACCCTCGACGAGCGCGGCCTGGCGCTGGAGACTTGCGGCTGGATCTGGGTCAAACCCAAGGAAACCCGCGGCTGCATCGGCTGTCATGAAGACCCGGAGCGCATTCCGGAGAATGAGTATGTGCAGGCCTTGCGGCGTCCATCGAACCGGCTATTGCTGCCGCCCGCGCAGCGTCGGACCCTCTCGTTTCGCAACGAGATTGCCCCGCTGTTGCGGCAGCATTGCGCCTCGGCGGAATGTCACGGCGGCGAGCGCACCCCGCTTCGACTGCCGCTGGGGGCGGAGCGACCCGCGGCTGGCGAGTTGGAACAGGCTTACGACGC
Organism: Verrucomicrobiota bacterium; assembly: GCA_023383055.1. Taxonomy (GTDB): domain Bacteria; phylum Verrucomicrobiota; class Verrucomicrobiia; order Limisphaerales; family JAHDYP01; genus JAHDYP01. The sequence goes on from JAHDYP010000039.1 coordinate 37,984, forward strand.
CTTGCTGACCCCGAGGGACGGCCAGTCCGACCCATCGGGAACGTGGCCCCGGGCCGGCCGGTATGTGGATGCCGGACGCGCCCGAACGAGCTGGGTCGTCTGGCAGTTGGCGGGTGAGGACACCTCGCGCCCGTGGGATCGGCGTGACGAGCGGGGCCGGGCGCAGGCCCGGGAAGTGAACCCGATGCCGCCGCCGGGCAAAGGCAGTCCGCTGAGTGTCGAGTCGTTGCGTGCGATCGTTCAATGGATTGACCTGGGCGCCCAGTTCGATGGGCCGGCCGCGTCCGAATCCCGGAAATCAACGGAGGCCCCATGATGACCCTGCCCTTGCCTTTGCGCCGCCCCGCGCCGGGGAACCAGCGGCCGGCCAGAGCCGGCGTCGCGCTGATGTTGGGGCTGGCCGTTTCGGCTTTCGGCGCCGATAGCGGTTGGCCGACCTTCACCGACATCACGGAGGCGGCTGGTATCAAGTTCAAGCACAGCCTGGGGGACTTCGACCTGAGCAACATTGCCGAGGCCACCGGGCCCGGTTGCGCGGTGTTCGATTTCGACAACGACGGTTTCATGGACCTCTATTTCGTGAATGGCCGGTGGCATCCGGACATTTCGGACAACCGGGGGCGGACCTTGCGCGGCAAGTTACGGAATGCCCTTCACCGCAACAACGGTGACGGAACCTTCACCGACGTGACGGAACGGGCCGGGGTGGCCGGCCGCGAAGAGAGTTACGGCATGGCAGCTTCCGCCGCCGACTACGACAACGACGGCGACGTCGACCTGTATGTCTGCAATTACGGATCGAGCATCCTTTACCGCAACAACGGCGATGGCACGTTCACCGACGTGACCGACCTGGCCGGGGTGGCCAGCCCGGGTTGGGCGCTCGCGGCGCCCTGGTTCGACTACAACGGCGACGGACGGCTCGACCTGTTCGTGGTCCATTACCTCGAATACGACAAGGGCGCCTTCCAGCGCACCGGCGCCTATTACAAGGCCGACAATTTCCCCGGCCCGCTCTCTTATCCGGGCCAGCCGGATACCCTGTATCGCAACAACGGCGATGGGACCTTCACCGATGTGACGCGGGAGGCGGGTTTGTGGGAGCCGACCGGGCGCGGGATGGGCGCGGTGGCCTGCGACATCGATGGCGACGGCGACATCGACCTCTACGTGACCAACGACGCCATGGCCAACAACCTCTGGATCAACGACGGCCAGGGCCGGTTCACCGACCAGGCGGAACGCTCCGGCACCGCGTTCGGCGAAGGCGGTCAGGGCGTCTCTTCCATGGGCCCCTTTGTGGCGGACGTCGACCGGAACGGATTGCTCGATCTGTTGGTGCCGGATATGGGCTACAGCTCGCTGATGCTCCAGGACCAACGCGGGTTCTTCAGGGACGCGACCGCCCAATCGAACCTTGCCTTGTTATGCGGCCAATACACCGGCTGGGGGGGGCTGTTGAACGACTACGACAACGACGGTTACCCCGATCTCTTCATCGCCAACGGCGACCCACACCATCTCTACATCGAGGAATCGGTCATGGCGCGCTGGGACGGCAAAAGCCGGTTCATCGACATGGCCCGGCAGTCGGGCGATTTCTTCAATCGCAAGTATGTCGGCCGGGGGGCGGCCTTCGCCGATTTCGACAACGACGGCGACCTCGACATCCTGATGAACGTGCTCGACGACACGCCCCGGCTGTTGCGCAACGACGGCGGCAACCGCCGGAACTGGCTCAAAGTCGTTCCCGTGCGGGCCGACACCGGCAGGGTGGCCCTCGGCGGCACGGTCACGGTGAAGGCCAACGCGTTAACCATGATCCAGCCCGTGATCGGGGTGAACGGCTACCTCACCAGCAGCGATCCGCGGCCTCACTTCGGCCTTGGCGACGCGACGCGGGCCGAGCGGGTCGAAGTGGTCTGGCCGGACGGCAGTAAGCGCGTGCTCGAGCACGTGCCGGCCAATCAAGTGCTCACGGTCAAACCCGGCGACGCGCCCTGACTCAACCCGAAACTTCGTGCGTATGACAACTCACTGGAAACGACATGCGACGCTCGCGCTCGGCCTGATCCTGCTGCCGCCGGGGGCGTTCGCGGCTTCGATGGGCAGCGGCAAGGAACCCATCTTCATCGGCGCCCAGGCCTGCGGCGCCTGCCACGAAGGTCCCGCCTTCGGCCATCAATTCAGCAAATGGCGACTCGGCGCCCACGCCCGGGCCTACGCCTCGCTTGCCCTGCCGGAATCGAAGGAGATTGTCCGCCTCAGCGGCCTGACCGAGGAACCGCACCAATCCAAGATGTGCCTGGGCTGCCATGCTACCGCCGCCGAAGCGGAGGAGTGGGAGCGAGCCGAGGGCTTCCACCTCGAAGACGGCCTGCAGTGCGAAGCCTGTCACGGCCCGGGGAGCGAATACGCGCCCGAGGAAATCATGAAGGACCGGACGCAGGCGATGATGCACGGATTGAAGATGCCCACGAAAGAGGATTGCCTGATCTGCCATCGCGCCAAAGGTTCCCATGACGCCGTCCTGAAAAAGAAACCGTTCGATCTGGAGTCGGCCTGGCAGGCCATCGCGCATCCCACGCCCGGGCATGACACACCCGCCAGCGGTCCGGCCGCCCCGGAACTCAGCGCCAGCCCGTTCCGTTACACCGGGGTCATGGCGTGCGCCACCTGCCATGCCGGGCCGATGGTCAACTTCCAGTTCAGCGTCTGGCGCCGGTCGAAGCACGCCCAGGCCTATGCGGTGTTGGCCACCCCGCGCGGGGCGGAACTCGCCCGCGAAGCCGGCGTCACCGGCGATCCGCAGAAGGACGATCGCTGCCTCAAATGCCACGTCACCGGCAGCGGCTTCGCCGCCAGCGCGTTCCTGGAGGAGTTCGATCCGCGCGACGGCGTGCAATGCGAAGCCTGCCACGGACCCGGGAGCGACTATTCGCCCGAGGCGATCATGCGCGATTTGCCGGCGGCCCGCGCCAACGGACTCCAGGAAGTCACGGCCACTGTCTGCCTGCCTTGCCACGAGCAGGCCCACGGCAAGACCTTCGATTTCGAGATGGCGGTGAAACAGATTGCCCATCCCACCCAGCCGCCCCCGGTGGCCGTCCATGAGCCCGCTTACAAGAACCCGTTGAACCTCGCCCTGAGTCCGAACGGACAGGAGCTCTGGGTCGCCTGCGAAGCCTCGGCCTCCGTCATCGTCGTCGACACCGCCACCCGCCGGAAGATCGATGAACTGACCGTGGGCGGCCAACCCAACGATGTCTGTTTCACGCCCGACGGCGGGCGGGCCTTTGTCTCGAACCGGCTGGACGACAGCGTGTCGGTCGTGGAGGTGGCAACGCGAAAAGTCATCGGAACCATTGAAGTGGGCGACGAACCGCATGGGGTGCTCGTCGATCGCGCCGGGCGCAATCTGTATGTCCTGAACACCTCGATCGACAGCATCTCGGTGATCGACGTGGCCACCCTCAAGGAGATCAAACGCCTCAGCGCCTCGCGTTCCCCCTGGTCGCTCGCCGAATCGCCCGACGGCCAAACCATCCTCGTCACCCACGCCCTCTCCCGATTCGTTCCCGAACGGACACCTTCCATGTCCGAAGTCACCGTCATCGACGCGGAACGGGCGGTGGTGGCGGATCGTCCCGTGGTGAAAGCGGCCAACCTGCTCCAGGGTGTGGCCTGGCATCCGAGCGGCGAGTTCGCCCTGATCACGCTGTTGCGCACCAAGAATCTGGTGCCGATGACCCGCATCAACCACGGCTGGACCATCTCGAACGGCCTGGGCGTGCTCTGGCGCGACGGCACCATTGACCAGGTGCTGTTGGACGAGAACCACCTTTACTTTCCCGATCCCTCCGACGTCTGCCTTTCCTCCGACGGCCGGTATGCACTCGTGACCAGCAGCAGCACCGACCGCGTGGCGGTGGTGGACGTGGACAAGCTGGTGGCCATGCTCAAAGCCGCCACTCCGCACGAACGCGAGCGCGTGATCCCCAATCACCTGGGCAAGTCCGCGGAATATGTGGTCGCCTACCTCCCCACGCAGACCTGTCCCAAGGGCATCACCTGCTCGCCGGACGGGTTGACGGCGTATGTGGCCTGCATGCTGGACGACTCGGTCACGGTGCTCGATCTGCGGTCGCTGCGGGCCTCAGGCCGCATCGATCTGGGGGGGTCGCCCGAACTGAGCATCCGCCGGCGTGGCGAGAAACTGTTTCACAGCGCGAACATCACCTTTCGCCGCCAGTTTTCCTGCAGCAGCTGCCATCCGGACGGGCATATCGACAACATTGTTTATGACATCGAAGACGACGGCATCGGCATGGGCCCGATCGACAATCGAACGCTCCGCGGCGTCAATGACATGGCGCCCTACAAATGGATCGGCATCAACCCCAGCCTGAAGCGCCAGTGCGGACCGCGTCTCGCCGTCTTTATCACGCGCATCCACCCCTTTACCCCGGACCAACTGACGGACCTGCACTATTACCTTTGCAGCATACCCCGCCCGCCCAATCGCTACCGCAAACTCGGCGAGGACCTCACCGAGGCGCAACGCCGCGGCAAAGCCATTTACGAGCGGACCCGGAAGAACAGCGGCGAGCCCATCCCGGTGGGCAACCGCTGCAACACCTGTCACCCGCCGCCCCTCTATACGGATGGCCGCATCCACGACGTCGGCACGAAGTTCGCCTATGACCGCGATGGCAAGTTTGACGCGCCGCACCTGCACAACATCTATGATTCCGCGCCCTACCTGCACAACGGCATCGCCCCCACGCTCGAAGAGATCTGGACCGTGTACAACCCGTATGACAAGCACGGCGTCACCAATGACATGACCAAAGACCAACTCAACGATTTGATCGAATACCTGAAGACCCTTTGAACCTCCGCTCCTCTCCGCCATGAAACCTCCCCTCGCCGTTCCGCGCTCCGCACTCCGCGTTCCCATGCAATCCCCAATCCTCAATCCCCAATCCCCAATCCGCCCTTTGCATCGGCTTGCCTGCGGGTTGCTGTTGCTGTTCGGCGGCCAGTTCCTCGCCGCCACCAACGGCGCCCCGGCCGATCCCGGTCTCCCCTACGTCTATACCCAGTGGGAGCAGATCACCACCAAGGACGGCCTGGCCAACGACCACGTCTTCGCCGTCCGCACCGACCCGCGCGGTGACTGCATCTGGATCGGCACCGAAGGCGGCCTCTCCCGCTACGACAAGAAGACGCGGAAAATCCGCAACTGGACCGAAGCCGACGGGCTGCCCTGGCGCGTGATCACCGGCATCGAAGTCCAGCCCGCGACCGGCGACGTCTGGCTCGGCCTGTTCGGCGGCGGCCTGGCCCGGTTCAGCGCCGGCCGGTTCGATCATTATCACCAGCTCAACAGCGGCCTGGTCAACGACGTCGTCTATGCCGTCGCGATCGAAGGCGATAACGTCTGGTGCGCCACCACCGCTGGCGCCAGCCGGTTCAACACGAAGACGGACAAGTGGGACATTTACACCGAACAAAACGCGCCCATGGAGGAAATCTGGAACTACAACGTCTGCGCCCGCGATGGCAAGGTGCACCTGGCCGTCTGGGGCAGCGGCATCCTCGAGTTCGACACCTCCCGGGAGCATTGGAAGATCTACACCGATCCCGATGGCGAGATGGAGATCGATCTCTACCGGGACGATGGCGTGCCCCATGTCATCACCACCGGCGCGAGTTACGTCGATAAAATCCTCTGGGTTTCATCCTACTTCGGTTGCGCCCGGTACGACGGCCGCCACTGGCGCGGCTATTTCGACCATGAATGCGGCCTCGCCAGCAACTTCAACAACAATCTCAAAGCCCGCAGCGGTCAGGAATGCTGGTATTCCACCGATAAAGGCCTGAGTGCCTGCATGGACGCCGATACCTGCACCTGGGTGACCTATGTCCCGGACGGCAAAAACCACACCGGTCAGGCCATCATCAAACGCGAAAACGACCTGATCCAAGTCGTCGATACCGGCTACAACGTGCCGCAGATCTTCCAAATCTGCGTCGACTTTGACGGCAACGACGTCTGGGCCGCCTGCGAAGCCACCCGGCAGGCGGTCGAATCG
>JAHDYP010000040.1 GCA_023383055.1 Verrucomicrobiota bacterium
CCGACCCGCGTTGGCGATCATGAGCTGGACGGAATCGCCATTCCACGCGCTGTTCGCCGCGTTCTCGTGGTACTCGTCCGTCACCACGAACCCGAAATAAACATTGTCGTCGTCATAAACGACCTGCACCGCCGACGTATGATCGTCCGGTCCCGTCCAGTCGCCCCCGTTGTAGACCTCGAAGAAGACCAGTTCGCCAGATGGCGGAACGTTGGTCCCGGAACCTTTGGGAATGTAAAAGCGGGGATCGGCCAACAACTGCGCCGCCCCCCACTCGTCCAGATTTCCATCGATCACGATGGGGGTTCGCGTCTTGATGGCCGTGTAATACTCTTTCCCCGGCTCGATGTCATTTGCCCACGTGCCCAACTGCAGGCACGCGGTCGCAACCAATAATGGAACGAAACATTTTGCGCTCATAGGGTATGCGTGAGGTAGGTCACTTCTTACTTTGGGTTTGGGTCTGATGTGACGGTCGATTTACGCCACAAAACCAAAATCAAGTAAAGCTAATTCTAGCCAAAAAAGGCCACCACACCCCACTCCTAGATCGTCCCGCCCCAACTGCTTCCGCCATACCCAGCCTCCTTCCCCCTCCTCACATTCTTGCAGACCTGGGGCGCTTCCACGAAACCCTGATCAAAGCGACGCCAGCTTCGGCCCCAAAGCCAGCCTGAACCCGACAAAGTTAATGCCGTTCGCCGGCTCCATCATAAACCGGTTGGGGACCCGGGCGAATTTCACCTCGTGATTCCAACCGCCACCACGGAACACCTTGAACTTGCTGGAAGGCGGTCCGACCGGATCGGTGACACCGACGGGAGGGTATTCGGCAAACCAGTCCTGGCACCATTCCCAGACGTTACCATGCATGTCATGCAAACCGAGGGCATTCGGAGCTTTCAGACCGACCGGATGCGTCGTGCCATCGCTGTTCTCGTCGGTCCAGGCGAATTCCGCCGCCGCTTGGGCGTCGTTGCCGAAACTAAAGAGGTTCGTGCTCCCCGCCCGGCAGGCCAATTCCCATTCCGCCTCGGTGGGCAGGCGGTATTCGTAGCCCGGTGGCAGATGGCCCGCCGCACGTTCGCGCTCGGTCAAGGCCGCGCAGAAGGCGCGGGCATCGAGGTGAGTGACCTTTTCCACCGGGCGCCGCGGCTCGCCGTTGAAGTGACTGGGGTTCCGCCCCATCTGCGCCGCGAATTCAGCCTGGGTCACCTCGAACTTCCCCAGCCAGAAATCACGGGTGACGGTAACCCGGTGTCCCATGCGCATGAAGCTGCCCGCCGGAACGCGCACCATGTTCGTCAGCGGAACCACAGCCGCGGTTTTCCCGGCCGGAGCGCTCGCGTCGCGACGCTCACAGCCCCCGGCGAGACCGAGGACGGCCAGGAGGATCGACCAACTGATGCTTGGCAAGGCTCTATTTGGTTTCATACTCGAAGGTGACATGGACTTCCCGCTGATCGGGTGACAGGGGCATGACCTGTTCCCGTCCGCCAGGCCAGCATATCCAAAGCGATTCAGGAATGCCAGCCAACCCCAGGACCTGAGCGGCGCTATCCTGGGACCAATACCCTGCCCCCGCCTGTATGCCGCGTACTGGACCCGCCCGCCCGCCCGGGTAACGAAGCCGCACCTGGGCTCCCACCGCATCGGGATTCGCCGGCGATCCCTTCAGCAGCACGCGAAGCCCGCGTCGCGCCCGAGCATTGAGATACAGGGCGCTCGGACCATGGTTCTGACTGACCGCAAGGTCGACCCGGCCGTCCTGGTTGAAATCCGCCAACGCCGCCGCCCGTTGCTCGCCATACAGCCGCACCCCCGACTCAACGGCAAGGAAGGTCCCGTCTCCAGCTCCCTGCAACCATAAGCCCCGCCCGGCATCCTCGCGCGACAGATCCGAGCCGCCGCCAAAGAAGTTCTGACTCAGGAACAGGTCCTCGATGCCGTCTCCGTTGAAATCTCCCGGGTTCACGGCAAAGACAGGCGCCCATTGTGCCTCTCGCGGCAACGGGACTCGCACGAAATGCGTGCCGCGATTCAAGAACACCGCGGACTCGAAGTGTGAGGCCTCAACAAAGCGTGCCGTGGCGAATCGGTTTGTGAGCAACTGAGGCACCGTCGCCTGGCCATAGGCTTCGTGCGTCTGAATCCGCTGGGGCAGGTCGGGAAAACCGCGCGCCAACCACGGCCGCGGCCGCACGGGAAACCACTCTTCCTTGCCATGCCATGCTTCGATCAACTCGAGCAGGTCGCCGTCCGGGGCGGCATCGTCGAAGTAGAGCCGCAGGGTGGCAGGCTGGTTGAGCTCGTAAGGAGCGTTGCGCCCCCAATTCCCCGCCGCCAGGTCCAGCCGGCCGTCGCCATCGAAATCTCCCGCGGAAACACCGGTCCACCAGCCGGACCATTCCGCGAAACCCCATGCCGCGGTCACGTCTTCGAACCTGCCTTCACGATTTCGGAATACGCGCAACGGACCCCATTCCAGCGCCACCACCAGGTCCGGGTTGCCGTCGCCGTCCAGATCGCAAAACGTGGCGCCGCTCGCCAGCCCCAGGTCCACGAACGGCTGGCTAAGCTCCGCGCTGGGCCGCCATTCGCCTGCCTCGTTCAACCATAGTGCGGAGGAAACCGGTTCCGGATAACGACCGGGCCGAAACCGACCGCCAACAAACAGATCCAAATCCCCATCGCCGTCAACATCCGCCAGGGCCAGTGGACCGGGGCTGGCGACGCCAACGGGCAGCCGCCGCAACTCGGACAACGTGCGGCCCGGGCTCAGGTTGGTCAGGGCATAGGTCGTGATTGTCGAATCACGATTCTGCGTGAGGTCGTAATTCGACTGGGCCACCAGCAAGCCGCGATGGCCTTTCCCATCCGCCCAGCCCAGGACCGTCCCCAGATCATGCTCCGCCGGTGAGCCGACCTCTATGGCCTGAAACCCACGGCCTCCCTCGTTGAGGAAGATCGTGAGCTGCCCACCGCGCGCGGCGGAGACGATCAGATCGTCCCAACCGTCGCCGTTCGCATCATACCAACCGAGACCAGGACCGAGCCGGCTCAAACGCCGGGGCAACAAAGGCTGGCGCGCCCAGTCGTCGAAATCGTCCTCGACATGGGTGTGATTGAGCAGGTTGCTGACCTCGACGAACCAGGGTTCCGGCTTCGGGTCCGCCGCCCGCGTGGTGGCCCGTGCCACGGACGCGGGTTGTATCACTTCACAGATCGTGTTGGGTTTGACGGCGACGATGGTCTGATCCTGGTTGGGCCAGGTCACCTCGAGCCGCAGGGGCTGGTCGGAATCCGATTCCGCCGCGAATACCCGCGTCGACTGATCGCAGGAGAGGTAACGCCCTCCCGACATCATCTCCTGGCTCTGCGCCACCGCGCCACCGGTCAGGCGCAGCCAGGCGCCGATCCCGCTCGTATTCGGGGCAAGGCCGGCCAGGCGCACGGCGATACGGCCGGCCGTCGCGTTGTTGCGATATAGGCTGGCAACGGCATTCAGGTTGTTGACCACCAGGTCGAGGTCGCCATCGTTGTCCAGATCGCCAACCGCCATGCCGCAGGAAACTCCGGCCTGGCGGAAACCCCAGCGTTCACTCGCCGGTTCGAAGCTGCCGTCACCCCGGTTGCGGAACGCCGCGTTCTCGGTCAGCCAGGAGGGATGAAACTGTCGGAACCGTTTCCGCTGTTCGAAGGTCAGCTTCATCGCGCGGATTTGGTCGAGGCTGTCCTGATCCATCACATCGAACTCGAACCCATTGCTGACCAACAGATCCTCATAGCCGTCCAGATCGACATCCAGGAAGATCGGACACCAGGACCAGTCCGTGGCGGATATCCCCGCCCAAAGCGCGACTTCAGCGAAACTGCCGTCCGCCCGACCGAGGAAGAGCATGTTGCGGTTGTAGCGCGGCACTTCTTCGACGAGATCGTTGGCCGCCGGATCGGGATAGTCGCGCGCGAGCTGTCGCATGCGCCGCCCGTGCTCGCGGCCCAGCATGTCGAGAACGAACAGATCGTCACGGCCGTCCCGGTCAACGTCGGCGAAATCGAGCGCCATCGAGGAACGACTGGTGTGCCGGAACACAAATGGTCCCGACTCGCGAAACCGCCCCCGGCCGGTGTTCAGCCAGAACCGATCCGGCGACGCGTTGTCGTTGCAGATGTAGAGATCCGGAGCCCCGTCCCGGTTCAAATCGCGGAACATCACGGACAACCCCCAATCGCGCGGCAGCTTCATTGGCTTCCCCTCCGCGTCCAGAAACACCCCCGGCTCAGACTGAATCGCCGTGAATCGCCCACCCCCTTCATTCCGGTACAGCCCGTCCGCCTCGGGCAACTCCCGCACGCGGCCACCGGGTAATACTTCAAATCGATCCTTCCAGTAGGGCCGGTTCGCGGATTCGCCATTGACCTTGGTCACGCGCCACTGGTCCCCTTCCCGGGCCAGGGCAAACCGTATGGTCGGATCCGCCAGATGCATGACATCAATGTAATGCGTGACATAGAGATCCAGATCGCCGTCCCCGTCGATGTCCGCCAACGCCATCGAGGTCGCGGAGGCTGTCCGCGACAAACCGCTATCCTGCGCTTCGGTCAGTTCCCCCTTCCCGTTGTTGAGAAACAGGCGCGTGCCGACGGCAATCCCGTTCACCAGGAGATCCAGATCCCCATCTCCGTCCACATCCACGAGCGCCGCCCCGGTCGAAAGCTGATCCGCGCACGCGGCACCAGCCAGCGGCACTTCCGCGAACTGCCAGTTGCCCAGGTTGCGATAAAGCCGATTCGGTCCCTGCAGGTTGCAGAAGTAAAGGTCCGCCCAACCGTCACCATCCAGGTCGCCCACCGCAACCCCGGCGCCGTTGTGGGCGACCGCATTGGTCAGGGAAAGGTCGCCCCGCAATTCGTTGGTAAACGCGACCCCGGACTGACGCGGGGCGATCGCCGTGAAACCCGCGGTGCCAGCCGCTCCGGGAACCGTGACCGACAAGGTCCGAACCCCTTCGCTGGCGGACCATGCCGGTGCGCCGGCAGCCCGTGAAGAGCCGCATCCCAGAACCATGACCGCGGCGATCAGGGCCAAAACCCGAACCCGCCTCGCATCCGATTCACCGACCGCACGTTGCTGCTCCAGCACGCTGGGACGGTATCGAAACCCAAAGGACCGGGCAACGTCGAAGGATCGACCGGCCACGGCCGATGGATTCAAACCAGGGCGCTACTTCTCCAGCCGGAAGAAGCGAGTCGTTCCTTCGATCGGCACGGTGACCACGTTCCGGTCGCCTTCGACCACCACCGGAGCGTTCACCTCGGCCCAGGTCGAGCCCGTCAAACCTTCGACCGATTTGAGGCTGAATCCGGTATCGGCGGAGGGCCAGGAAATACGGGCGTCCGCGCCGGCCAACTGGACCGTCAACGCCGGCGGTTCGGCGCCACCGGGCAGAGCCCCCACGCGCAGGTTCTCCACCCGGAGCCCGGTGTAGCCTTCGCTGGCATTGTTGACCACGAATTCCAGGGTGTTGACGCCCCTCTGAAAGCCGCTCTCCAGGCTAAACGCGGTCAGTGAGCCAAACTGAGCGTTGTTCTGAAGGCCGGTGCTCGTGCCGTTAAGCTTGAGGTCCAGACCGACGTTATCGGTTGCCCAGTTGCCCATCAGGATCGCCGTGCCCGGGTCGAATCCGGTGAGATCGAAGGTCAGTTCATAGGTGTAATCGCCACCAGCCGCCGCCGAGGTTTCAAAGCGCGGCCCGATCCACTTCGAGAGATCCGAGTTGAACAACCAGGTGCCGCCCACAATCGGGAACACCGTCGAGTCTTGCACGAGCGGTTCGGTGACGGCCGCATTGTCCGGATTCACCGTAAGCCGGTAATGCGTGTCGGCGCTGTTATCCGCGAGCACCGCGTGCTGGTCGTCCACCCCGGTGTCGAACACTCCCGGCACGCGTTCGAGCACCTTGACCGTCGCCACCGCGCTGCGGACCGAACCTTTTGAGTTGGTGACCAATACCGTGTAGTCGCCGGCATTGTCCACCGTGATGTTCGAAAGCTCCAACGTCGCACCGGTTTCACCGCCTAGTGAGCTGCCGTTCCGCTCCCACTGGTAGCTCATCGGCTGGGTCCCATCCGTCAATACATTGAGAACCAACGAATCGCCCGTCAACGCCAACCCGCCCACGGGAGCCGTCACAATGCGCGGATCCGCCACCGCCGTCCCGGTGCGCGCGCCACCACGCAGATCCTCCACGCGCAATCCAGTGTAGCCGAGCCCGTCGTTGCTCACCTTGAACTGAAGCTTGTTGATGCCCGAGAGAAAACCGGCCTCGAGCCGGAACGGCACCAGCGCGGCCATGCTCGTGCTGGTAATCCCGGTGGGCAATCCGTTCAAAAGCAGCACCGCGTTGTTATCACTCGCCCATCGACCCGTGATGAACACGGTCGTGGGATCGAACCCCGCCAGGTTGATCTCAAGTTCGTAAACATAATCGCCGGCCGCCGCCCCGGACGTGTTAAACTGGGGACCGACCCACGCCGACCGATCCGAACTGCGCACCCAGGTGCCATCGGAAATCGGAAATGCCGTGGATTCCTGCACCGTCGGTTCCGGCCACTCGTTGTCCGGGTTCACCACCAGGACGTAATGATAATCCAGATCGCCATCGAAGGTCACGGCGCCCGCGTCGTCCACCCCGGTATTGAACAATCCCGGGACCCGCTCAAACACATCGATCGTGACCGCATCGCTCAGCACCGCGTCCACGTCGTTGCTCACCAGCACCGCGTATTCACCCGCCTGTGCCGTGGTAACCCCAGCGAGCTCCAGCGTCGACTCCGTCGCCCCATTCACATCCTCGCCGTTCCGCTGCCATTGATAGCTCAGCGGTGCCGTGCCGTCCGCCCAGACCGATAAGGTGACCGTCTCACCGTCGATGTACACCCCGCCTACCGGTTGCTCGATGAACCGCGGCGCTTCCCCCGCCACTTCAACTAATCCGATCATCTCGACCCGCAAGGCAGTCGGATTCGGGGTGGTCGGAGCATTGCTGACAATGAAGTCCAGCGTGTTCTCGCCCCCCACAAACCCGGATTCGATGCTGAATTCCGTAAACCCACCAAATCCCGCCGTGTTCACCAGGCCAAGGCTTGTTCCGTTCAGAACCACGTCTACACCTCCGTTATCCACCGCCCAGCCACCGCTAATACGAGCCTTCGCAGGATCGTAGCCCGTCAGGTCAAACGTCGTGCGATAGGTGTAATTGCCCTCGGCATTGCCAATGCCCTGTTGGGCGCGCGGCGCAATCCAACGCGAATTCGGACCTTCATCAAGCCAGACCCCGCCGCCAACAGGCCAACCCGGAAGTAAGGTCCGCGCTTCGGGTCCCATATACTCCAGGTCGGCACTTTCAATCAGCTGATAATGGGGATCGACCGTGTCATCGCCAAGCAATACACCGCTGTCGTCCACCCCGGTGTTGTATAACCCCGGGATCGGCAGGGCCCAGGCGAGCTGAAGTGCGCCGCCAACCAGCAAGGTAACGGCTCCGATCCGCCAGAAGTGAGCATTGGATTTCATCATCATATGGCTCCGCTTTGAGTTGAATTGCCATGCCGCCCGGCCACGCAAGCCGAAAAGCCTTAACCAGCCGCTGACGGCTCGTGACGGTCTTTGGGAACTGGATGCATTGGTAAACCTGCCCGGTTTCTCCTGTCAACAAGATCCCAGTCTCATCTCAGCCGACCGGTGTGTGCGCGTCGCAGGCTAGGATCGATGCCTTGAGGCCGGACGTGTCGGAATGACCCCCGGGAGATCCGGTGATCGACCTGTATTCCAGGGCCTTTGTCGCACCCCCTTCATCGCCACCTTTAACGCGGTGCCTCGTGGCGATGGTCAAGGTTCAGCGGCGAGTCGATATAGGTCACGACGAAGGTCCTGATGTCGGTGCCGATGCCTTCGGAGACGACGCCGACCGTGGACGTTGCCTCGACACCCCGGGCGAGGCATGCGCCCAGACCGACAGGCAGGAGGTAGACAGGTTCATTGCACGGAGCTCCAAATAGGGCACGGATCAAGGTCATGGAGGAGACAGCCGTTTATCACTGCATCTCCCGCGTTGTCGGAGGGCAATTTCTGCTGGACGATCTCGGCAAGGAGACCTTTCGGCTATTGACCTCAATCCGGTTCGAGCGAGCCTGGTCGCGGATCCGAAAGACTACCGCTATAGCGGGTATGGGGAGGCGCTGAGCGGGTCGGCCAAAGCACAGGCGGGACTATTGAGTATCCTGGGGGCGAGCCACTGGCGGGACGGAGGGGCGGATTATCGGGTGCGGCTGTATGTCGAGGGAGTCAAGGCCGGGGAATCGGGCAAAGCGGTGTTCGACCGGGCGGAGATTTTGAAGGTGTTGAGATGACAGAGGGACAGGTTCATGGGAGTTACTCTCTGTTTGAAGCTGTGCGTATGTCACCCTAAATTCGGGGGGCGTGGTGGCCCAGACCGTGATAAGCAAGGCATGGGCTAGGCCACAATTCGTTGACTCGGAAGACGTTGACTGCATGAAGGAGGCCTTTAACCAGGGTGATCCAAGGTCATGCCCGCGATAGATCACAACAATTGCTGGCCAACTCCGCGGGCCGACGCCATAAATGGCCGCCCGGACTTCGAGCTATGACCACATACCGTGTCGGTATCATCGGCGGCAGCGGCCTTTACCACGTCGAGGGGCTCACTCACACCCGCTGGGTCACCGTCAAGACTCCCTTCGGCTCACCCTCCGACCGTTTTTTGACGGGCGATCTCGGGGGGCGCGAAGTGGCTTTTCTGCCGCGGCACGGCCGGCGGCACCACCTGCTTCCGAGCGAACTGAACCATCGCGCCAACCTCTGGGCCATGAAGAAACTGGGTGTCGGTTGGCTCATTAGCGTGAGCGCGGTCGGCTCGCTCCAGGCCCGCTACCGGCCATGCGACATCGTATTGCCGACACAGTTTGTCGATCGCACCAAGAGATCGGTGGAACATACTTTCTTCGGTCGCGGGATTGTGGCTCATATCGCTTTTGCGCACCCGATCTGCGAGGAATTGCGGCTTCTGTTGCTCGCGTCGGCCCGCCGGCTGCGAGCACGGGTGCATGACGGAGGTGTCTATGTCAACATGGAAGGCCCCGCCTTCAGCACCCGGGCCGAATCCATGGCAAACCATAACCTCGGCTACGACGTTATCGGGATGACCAATCTCGGCGAGGCCAAATGCGCCCGGGAAGCGGAAATCGCCTATGCGACGATCTCGATGGTGACCGATTACGATGCGTGGCGGGAGGACGCTGAACATGTTTCGGTGGACCAGATCCTGGAGCACCTCCGTCGAAATGCCGAACTGGCCAAGGCCATGATTGCCCAAACCGTTCCCCTGATTCCCACGACCCCATGCAGTTGTCACCGCGCCCTGCAGACCGCCATTCTCACCGATCGCCGGCACTGGCCCGCCGAAACCAAGAAGCGCTTGCAGCCGATTCTGGCGAAATACATGTGATTCCTTCACCGATTTGATGCCGGGGGCGGGCAGGTCGGCGGAAGCGCGCGAATACCCGGGACTGCGGCTTGACCTCGGGCGCGAAACCGGATAGTGCAGACGACAGCGCCGGGGCAAAAGTCTCGAGCGCGTTATCTCACCCATGATCAACTCAAAAACCATCATTCGACCGGCCAAGGCCGCGCCGCCGGTCGGTCCGTACAACCATGCGGTTCGTACCGGCAACCTGCTCTTCTGTTCCGGCCAGATTCCAATCGATCCCGCCCATCCGACCGCGCCTTTCCCGGAGGACATCCAGGCCCAAACGGTGCGTGTGCTGGAGAACATTCGCGCGATCCTCGAAGACCAGGGTCTGACGTTTGCCCAGGTCATTAAAGCCACGGTGTTCATGGTCAACCTGGGAGATTTTGCCCGGATGAATGAGATCTACAGTCGGTATTTCACCGCCGATTTTCCCGCGCGCTCCACCATCCAGGTGGGCGCGCTGCCCCGGGGAGCCGCCATCGAGATCGAGGTAATCGCGCATTACCCGGGCTAGGATCGGTTCGGCGGAAATGGAACCTGTGTTCTATTTGTTGGTTGGCGTTGGACTTGGCGCGCTGTTTGGCGGTTTGTTGGGCTGGCTCCTGGGCCAACGCCGGGCCGCCACCCTCAAAGCTGCCGATCCACTGCTCGTCGAACTGCGCGAACAACTCGCGGCCCGGGATACCGCCCTAAGTGAAATGCGAAAGCAACTGACGGAACTCAGCACCGCCAAAGCCGCCGCGGATGCCGCCCGAACCGCCGCCGATCAACTTCTCGCCCGCGAACGTCAACTCCACGAACAACAGCTTGCCGAACACCGCGAACTCCAAGCCAAAGCCCTGATCGATCTCCGCGAGAGCTTCCAGGCCTTGAGCGCCGAGGCCCTGCGACAGAATCAACCCGAGTTCCTCCGGCTCGCGAACGAGACCTTCGCCAAATTCGCCGAGACGGCCAAGGGCGATCTGAGCCAACGCCAGCAAGCGATCGCGACGCTGCTCGAGCCGCTGAAACAACAACTGGATACCTACCAGCGCCGGCTGCAGCAAAGCGACAGCGCCCAAGCCCTCGCCCTCGGCGACGTCAAGAAACATCTCGAAACGCTCACCCAGCAAAGCCAATCGCTCTCCCAGGAAACACTTCAACTCCGCCGCGTGCTGAGCTCGAACCAGGCCCGGGGCCGATGGGGCGAGGAGACTTTGCGTCGCGTGGTCGAAGCCTCCGGCATGAGCGCCCATTGCGACTTCACCGAACAGGCCCAGGCGGGTGAGGGCAAACCCGACATGGTCGTTCATCTTCCCGGCGACCGCGTGATCATCGTCGACGCGAAGGTGCCCGACCTCGATTTCCTCACCGCCCTCGAGACGGCCGACCCCCTGCAGCGGGGCGAAGCCCTGGCCGCGCACGCCGGCCGCCTCAAGTCGACCATCAAGTCTCTTGCCGACCGGGATTATCCGCGTTTGTTTCCGAATGCGCTCGATCACGTGGTGCTGTTTCTGCCGGCCGAATCGCTGTTCAGCGCGGCGCTCGAAGGCGATCGCGATCTCTTGTTGTGGGCTGCGCAGCGGCGCATTCTCCTCGCCACGCCCGCTTCACTCATCGCCCTGCTCCGCTCCGTGAGCGTTACCTGGCAGCAGCATGCGCAATCCGAGAATGCCCGGGCGATCGCCGAATCGGCCGCGGAGCTATATGCCCGCATCGCCAAGTTCACCGAACATTTGGAGAGAATCCGGGCGGGGCTCGAACGAGCCAACCTGGCCTTCAACGAGGCGGTCGGCAGCTATGACCGCATGATTCGACCCGCGGGAGAACGGCTGCAACGCCTCCAGGGCGACGCTCCGGGCCGCCAACTTGCCGAACTCGAACCGCTGCAAGCTTCCCTCCGGCCTCCACCCGTCGCCTGACCCGAAGAAGAGGCAGGCCGAAATCGGCCTGCCTTTGACTGGGCAATCCGGAGGAGTCTTCGGGCGAGGCCCGAGCGACTCCTAGTTGTTTCCGGCTGGTTCCTTGGCCGGCGCCTTGGCCGGTTTCTCGCCGACATTCAGCGTGACGACCTCCCATTTGTCGCCATTGGCGCGGGCCAACCCACCCACGGTGTCACCCGTCCGCACATCCTCGAGCCTGGCGACTTCACCGTCCCGTTTGATTTTCGTCTGGTCGGTCACCACGAAGGTGCGGTCTTTTTCCTTGCCACCGAGCGTCACCGTTTTCGCCTCGAGGTCGATCTTGACGATCGTGCCCCGAAACGGCATCTGCTTCGCCCGTTCGGACGCCTTGGCTGTGGGGTTCTTGGGGGCGGCGGCTTCCTGTGTCAGCCCCTGGTTGAGGGCCAACGCAACCATGCCGGCAGCAACTGCCATTGTGATGGATCTGATCATTCTATCCTCCTTGTTTGCGTTGCCGACGGAATGCCGGCAACGCCAATCCCTCTAATCTTCGGAGGCGATCCGCGCAAGCAAATTTTTCGGAAAAACGCGCCCGCAACCGCAGCTCCATGCTTCAGGGCAATTCCCGGATCCGGAGCTGCTTGAACTCGATCGGCGCGCCTTCGGATTCCAGGCAAAGGAAGCCGGTCGCAGGCTCGCAATCACTGCCGCCCGATACTTCCTCGCCGTTGACCCAAAGCCGGACTTCGCCGTTGATGCAGCGGGCGTAGTAATGGTTCCACTCGCCGACACCCCGACTCAGGTTCTTTCGCGGGAAACTGCGACTGCCGCCAGGTGCCGTTGGCGCGAACGGTTTCATCCTGGACTTGCCCACCGGGAACACGTCGCCATGCGTGGTGAACCAGTCCGGCTTCTTCTTCTGCTGCGCTTCATACTGCTCGGCATAGCCGTGATCCAGCACCTGGATTTCGATCCCTCCCGGCGGCAGTTGGCCCGGCTTCAATCCGGTCAGCGCCTCTTCGGTCGCCCAAACGAACAGCCCGGAGTTGCCGCCCGAGCGCAAGTGCCGCCATTGAACGACCACCTCGAAGTTGGTGTATTGCTTGACGCTGCGAATCACGCCGACCGGCTCGCCCGTGCAATAGATGATTCCGTCGCGCCATTGCCAGGTCTCCGGGTGGCAGTTGACCTGGACGAAATCGCTTTCGCCGAGGGCCGTCCAGCCCGGTCCGCTGCCATCGATGAACGCTTTGGGCAAAGCCGCGGCTTCATCGGCGGCGTGGATTGACAAGCCCACCAGAGAGATCAGGAGCGCCGCGGCCAGCGTGACAATCGGGTTCTTCATGCCGCGGACCCTACCCCGCCCCGCCCACATTTGCAGTGAAAATCCATCCACCCCGCGGGTCCGGAATGACTCGACCGTCATGGCCGCGCCCCCTCGCCCGAATCGTTCACTCCAACGCCGGTCCGGTAATCCGTTCTCCCCGCACCTGACGCGCCTGATCCTCGGGATCGAAGGTCCCGTAAAACAAGGCATTGGCATCCATCCAGGTCGTCAGGCGCTCGAAGTCCGACTCCGACAGCGCCACGTCCTGATGGCCGTCGCGCAACCTCCGCATCAGGCTCGAATTCCGTGCCCCAAAGAACCCCGGCTCGGTCAGCGGTTCGCTATTCACGACGCGGAAGTCGCCCGGCTGCCCGCCCCAGGCTGAGTGCGGCACGCGCCTGGCCAGCGCTTGATACGATAGCGTGAATCGCCCGTCCGGTTCCCCGGTCAGCACCAGGTTGCCTTCCTTCCGTTCCGCATTGTGACAGGTCACGCAATGCCGATCCAACACCGGCTGCACGAGCAACGGATAGCTCAAAGGCCGTGAGCCGTCCGGCGCCGGCTCGATCGCGGAAGGCGCCCGCCTCAGCGCGAGCAAACCCCGCGAAGGCGGCGGCGCCGAGTGCCTCGGCTCATGGCATCCCACGCACGAAGCCTGTTCCCCCGGCTGCAAGTAAGTAATGCTCCGCATCGTCTGCACCGCCTGCCCCCATTCATCCAGGGCCTGAAACGCCAGCGCCACCCGGGCGGGCGCACGGAAGGCCGCCGATCCATCCGCCTCAACCGGCACGGTGCCGAGCACTTGCCGGCCCGGGGAAGCATTGGCCAGCCCGACCGGCGGGTCGTTGGCGTGCCAGGTCGATTTCGGCAGCACCTGCACCACCCGCAAGCGCTTGACCGCACCGGCCGGCAGCGAGGGCCAGCTCTGATAGACGTCCTGCAGCACATAGACACCGTCACCGGCCGCATCCGGTTCGACGGCCGACGCCAGCTCCGCCGGCCGCGCTCGAACCCGCAACGGCACCGGCCACAGGCTCGAGATCTCCGGGTCGCGGTGCAGCAATTCCTTGTTGCCAAACCGGTCGACCAGGTAGATCCCGAACATCGCGGCCGGGTTCGGATCCGGCTCCCCCATCAACGGCTCGAAGCTGTAGGCCGCCAGGAAATAGGTCTCGGAGAGCGGATGCGGCGAGCGGTAACAATGCCCCGGCCATCGCTGCGTTTCGATCGGCCACGGCAGCGGTTCACCGTCCAGTCGGGCGGACCAGGCGGCGGGTTGCGTGCGGTTGGCCACCGGCACTTCGCTCTCGGGAAACAACGCATCGGGCGTCAGGCGGGTCAGGGGCGCAAGCCCATCGCGGCCGGCGTTGACATCCACCAGGATGATCGACCCGGCGGTCATGGCATGATGCGCTCCCGCCGTGGCCATCACCCGGGTTGAACCCGGCACGGGTTGCGCCTCCCAAACGCCGACCGGGTTGAAGGTGTTGTTGCCGTAGTACGCGGCCGCCGCCGTACCGTCCGGTCGCGTCGTCCAGAGCTGCTGATAAAACACCGCATGCCGGTCCACATAATCCCACCGCGTGTAGAGGATCCGCCCGTCCCAGAGCACGACCGGATCCCACTCGTGCGTTTCGTGGAACGAAATCGCACGCGGATTCGACCCATCGGCACTGGCCTTCGCCAGCGTGTAGGTCGGACACGGACCGCGCCCGCACCGGTGAAAACCGCCCCGGCGCGTTGAAACGAACAGGAGTTCGCCATTCGGCAGGTAACGCGGGGCGAAATCGTCGTGCGATCCGTCGGTAAGCTGGCGCAAGCCCGAGCCCTCGGCGTTCACCTCATACAGATGATAAAACCGATCGAGGTGACTCTCGCGATCCGTCGGGATCGAATCCGCCTCGCAATAGGCAAACAGAATGCGCTTCCCGTCGTACGACACTTCCGGGTGCTGGAAACTTCCCGCGGGCAAGGCCGCCCCCACCAACTCCCGCGCCCGCAGCGCGCGCCCCGGCTGATCGAGCACGAACAACCCGCCCCCCGGCCGCGCGCAACTCCCATAATACTGCGTCAATTGATGGCTGAAGATGCCGGGCGCCTGTTTCACGAACAACAACGGTCCGAAGTCCGCCAGTGGATTCGCGAAAACGATCTCCCGCCGAAGCCGGTGGACCCGCCGCCAGAGCTCCGGCCAACCCGCATCCGCCGCGCTGCCACTGCCCGCCAGCGCCCGCCATTCCCCGCGCAGTCCCTGCCAACGCGCGGTTGCCGTCGCCAAAGGCACCCCGGCGGCGGCCAGATCGCGCAGCAGCAGGTCGCCGCGATCCAGGGTCAACTCGATGGCTGCCGGGTAACCCACCGCCGCGCGTTCGGTGTCGATGCCGTCCTGTTTGCGCCAGTCGTCTTCGAGGATCGCTTCATCTTCCCCTGACCAAAGTGGCGCCGCACCAATCTGAGGGTCACCCGCCAGCGAGAGCATTAGCGCGAGGGGCACCGCCGCCATCCGCAGAGCACGGGATCGGCACGTTCGCCGGACGCGTTTGGCTGTCATGCCGGCAGTCTACCCGGCTTCGTCGGGCTTGTCAGCAAACGCTTCGTTCCGTGCGGCAATTCTCATGATGGTACCCCATGCTCACGCAAAGCTTCCAGTTGCGGCGCAGCGACACCTCCAATACCATCACCGCCCAACCTATGGCTACTCAGGATACATGCTGCACGATTGTCCCCTACTTCAAGGTGTCTGCCGGCAATATGCCGGCGTTCGAGCGACTCTGTGAGCAATTCATTGCCAGGACCAAGGCGGAGCCCAAGTGTCTTTACTATGGCTTCACATTCAAGGGCGATGACGTGCATTGCCGGGAAGGCTACGAAAACGCGGAGGGGCTGCTGGCGCACATTGAGAACGTGCGACTGGAGCTTCAGGAGGCGCTGAAGCTCGCCGCGATCACGCGGTTGGAGGTTCACGGACCGGAAGCCGAACTGGCCAAACTCCGCAAACCGCTCGCCGCGCTGCAACCGGAGTTCTTCACTCTGAAGTACGGATTCCGTAAGTAGAACGCGCCACCATCGGCTCGATGAGGAGATCGGCCGACCGCCATTTCAACTCGACCAGCTCGCGTTCCTGTTCCTGGTCGAAGTGACCGAGGCGCTGGGCGTAAGTGTCGAGCCAGGTAAGCCAGCGTTCGCGGGTCTGGGCGTCGAGCTCGATCCGGCAAGGGGCCGGGGGCGCTTCGAGCCAGGCAAACAGCGCGCTGCGTTGGGCAATGCCGTCCCCGGGCAGCGACCGACCTCGCCGGTAAGCCTCCCAGACCTGGTCATGCACGCTCGGTTGACCGAACTTGACGAGGTTTTCGTAGGCCTTGGCCGGGGTGAGATCGAATTTGGCGGCGACCGCGTTGGCGGCGGCCGGGTGATGGCAACCGACGCATTGCGCCTCGAGCACCGGCTGGATGAGCTGATCGAACCGCAGCGGCCATGACCCGTCCGGCCCGAGCGTCAGGCGGGAGGGCTCGCGCCCCGCCGCCAGTGCGGGTTTGACGGGCGGCGCTTGCTGCCGGTGTTCATGGCAGCCGATGCAGCTTAGGGTCTGGCCCGGTTGAACGTGCGTGACGCTGCGCATGGTCTGCAGCGCCAACCCGCGGTCGTCCAGCGCCTGGAAAAAGACAATCACCCCCGCCGGCACGCGAAAATAGGCCGAGCCATCGGCTTCGACCGGCACGGTGCCGAGCACGCATTTGCCGGGATCATCGTTGGTGATCCCGAGGTTGGGCGCGTTCATCGTGGGATGCGTCTTGGCGGGCACCGCCACGAGGCGCAGCGACTTGATCGTGCCCCGGCGCACGCCGGGCAGACCCTGATACACGTCGGTGAGCAGGAACCGTCCTTCGGGCGCGGCACTGCCGGCAAACTGGCTGGCGAGGATGGGAGGACGTTCGCGCGGCCGGACCGGGATGGGATCGCCGCAGGCGGTGTCCGCATCCGCCCAGAGCAATTCACGGGTGCGGGTGGCGGCGTCGTAGAGATATAGCGCCATGCCGTTGTCCGGCCGGCCCACGGCATACCAGCGATCCCAGCCGGCGGGACCGGGCCGGTGCGCGCCCTCGGCGCCCCAGGCCACGAGATGGAACCTCTCGCTCAAGGGCCACGGGCTGGCGTAGGAGGTTCTCGGCCAGCCCTCGATTTCCGGGAAGGCCACTTCCGGAGTCAGCCGCGTGATCGGCGCCTCTCCTTCGAGGCCGACACCGGGATCGAGCAGCACCAGGCTGCCCATGGTCTGGGCATGATGCGCGCTGGCGGTGAAAATGATCTTCGAGGATCCGGGGATCGGTTTGGCCTCGAAGGCGCAATGAGGCGACTGGGTGTAGTTGCCGTAGACCATGCGGGCGTTGCCGCCGTCCGGGCCAATCGCCCACAAGCCCATGTAAGGCATGTTGTCGCGGTCGATGTAATCCCAGCGCGAGTAAAGGATGCTGCCGTCCCGCGCAATCTCCGGCGTCCACTCGAACATCTCGAACGGCGAGATGGCGACGAGATCCGAGCCGTCGGCGTTCATGGTGTGCAGCGTGTACACCGCCACCGGTCGCTCCGGTCCGCCGCCGCAGCGGACATAACTGTCGGGGAGGTCGGGGCGCGCGACGGTGCGGGCGGCGCTGTCACGCCCGACTTGAAGCGCCTGGCCGCGACGGGTCGAAAGAAACACCACCCGGCCATCGGGCAGGTAACGGCCGTCGAAATCGTCATACTTGCCGTGCGTGAGCTGACGAATCCCCGTGCCATCGAGGTTCATCTCGAACAGATGAAAGAAGGCGTCCTCGGGCACGTTGGCTTTGTTGAGCTTGTCCGGCTCGGCGGCGAGATGCGGGTAATGCCGGCACCAGGCGAAGAGGATCCGCCGGCCGTCGTAGGAAAGAGTCGGACGCAGAAAGCTGCCGGATGGATCGAACGCGGTCGTCAGGCACTGTTCGGTCGGCGTGTCGGAAGTGATATTACGCAACAGATAAATGCCGCCACCCGGCTTCGACCACCAGCCGTAATACTGATCGGACATGTGATCGAAACTGCCCGGCCGCCGCTTGGTAAACAACAGGGTGTCGATTTCGCGCAACAGCGGATTCGCCAGCGCCAGCTCGCGCTGCAGCCGTCGCGCCTCAAGGAACAACGGTTGCCCGGATTGGTCGGCAGGCCAAGCCTCAAGTTGGGCGGTGAGCCGGACCAGGCGGTCGCCCAAAACCGGTTGGGGTGCCTCTTGCAGCAGCCGGGCGCAGACTGCGAGGGTCTCACGCGCGCGGGTGATCCAGTTCACCTCGGCCGGCCCGGCGGCATGATCGACCGACCATGGCGACACGCTGGATTGGTCGGCGGGTCGGCGCAGGGCCAGGTTCAGGCCAGTGACGCCGAACACCTCGACTTCATCGAGATGCAGGTAATCCTGGCCCGACAACGCCAGACGCACAAACCGGCCGGTCGCTTCCGGCAACTCGACGGTGAGCGGTTGACCGCCGGCCAACCCTCCGAAGATCGTGCCGTCGTGCTGGTAAACCTGCCGGAACGCCTGGCCGTCCTCCGAAAGCAGCACGCGGATGCGCGCCGCGCGTTCGGCAGCCTCGCGGCGGTTCCAGATCACCACGCGTTCAATGACCGCCTCTTCGCCGAGGTCCACCTGCCACCACGGCGCCGGGGATCCGCCGGTGTGAAAACCCCACTCCCCGGTCTTGACTCCGTCGCAACCGCCGGCGGCATCGGCCTGGGTCGAAACCGCCCGAGTCACCGTCCCCATGAGGGCGACCTCCTCGGCGAAGATCCAATCCGCCTCGACGCGCTGCCGCCAGTCCTCGGGGGTCACCGACATCGGCCCGGCCCAAGCCCCAAGACCCAGGCCCAGGATCCAGCCGAGAACGAACCCGAAACGTGCGCGTGGTGGTTGCATAACGGTAAATGTGGTTCCCAACTCGATTCTCAAAGCAGGTCGAGCCGCGCGCGACCGGCGCTAAACTTTGGTTGGTTCCCCCAGCGCGATCACGTCCCGGCGAATCCGCGCCAAATCCTCGGCGGCCAACGTCAGTTCGCCCGCCCGGGCGTTTTCGGTCACCTGGGCCAGGTTGCGTCCGCCGGCGAGCACGTGCGTGACGCCGGGTTGAGCGGCAGTCCAGGCAATGACGAGCTGGGCGAGCGTGCAGGCGTATTGGTCCGTCAGCGGTTTCCAGGAAGCGAGGAGTTCGAGCACCCGCTGGCGGTTCGCCGGAATGAACCAGTCGTTCCAATGCGCGTTGGCGCGGAACTCCGTGGACGCAAAGACGCGGTCCATGCCGATCTTGCCGGTGAGCAAGCCCTGTTCGAGCGACATATAGGTGAGCGTGGCGATCTGATGCCGCTCGCATCGGGGCAAAATCTCCTGCTCCGCCTCGCGATGCAGCATCGAGTACCGGAACTGATCGCTGGCAATGCCGCCGCAGCGGACGTGCTCCTCGAGTTCCTCTGGAGCCACGTTGCAGACACCGATGGCGCGGATCTTCCCTTGCTGCTTGAGCTTGAGCAGCACCTCCATGGTGTCCGCGATGGGCGTCTGCTCCGGCGGCACGCTCGGCCAATGGGTCTGATATAGATCGATATGGTCGACTTCCAGCCGGCGCAGGCTGTTCTCAATCTCGAGTTGAAGGGTGTCCGGCCGCAGGCTCCGATACATCTTCTTTCCCGCCAGTTCGGTGAAGAAACTCCCGCGCTCGTCCTCCCACCAGAGGCCGCATTTGGTGGCGAGCACCGCCTGGTGACGGCGTCCTTTGATCGCCTGGCCGACCACACGTTCGCTTCGGCCCCAGCCGTAGGCTGGCGCCGTGTCGATGAGGTTGATGCCGAGATCCAAGGCCCCCTGGATCGCACGGATCGATTCCGCGTCGTCGGTCTCTTGTCCCCAAACCGGACCGCCGCCCAACACCCACGCGCCGAGACCGACGATGGAAGCCGAGAGGCCGGAATTGCCGAGAGGTCTTTGCTTCATAAATCAGAAATCCGTCGTCGACCGCGGCCGGTTCGTGGACCGATGCCGACGAACAGGAGTTGGCTTGTTGACTGGCGCCAGCCTGAGCGAACGCGCACTTCTGTTCAAGGCGAAACCAATCCCCAATCCCTGCGTGCGGGGCTTGATGCCGGGTCAAGGTTCTCCTGACAATTCAAGCCGGCTCTGGTTCTCGACCGTCACCGTGTAACCGGCGGGAACCGACACCCGGTAACGGAGCGCGCCTGCCTCCTTTTTCCAGCGCATCTCGACCCAACCGTCGGGCACCGGCATCCGGCCTTCGCACCAGTCAAGCTGCAAGTCGGTAAAGCGCACGTCCACGCGCCGGTTCACCGGGTCGACCCGGTGAAGCCCGAGCACGTCGCGGTAGAGCGTATGCACCCCGCCATGCGCGGCGAAACCGTGGTTGCAGCTGGCGTAGGCGCCGTCGTGTTCCCAAAGCGTCCCGGTCCGCTCGACCATGTGCAACTGGTAGGCGAGCGATTCGTCGAGCACCTGCTGGCAGCGCCCGTATCGCGAGAGCAATTCCAGCCGGAGCACATTCCCGATAAACGCGTTCGCGAAGTGCACCTCGGGATACGCCCCGGTCTGTTTGCGTTGCGGTCCAAAATCGCTCACCAGCGTCTGCCAGAGCAACGGATGGGACGTCGGCGTGGCCACGCCAGAGTAAAACGCGAAGTATTGGCAGACCTCGCTGCGGTTGCGCGTCAGTTCGAGCCGTCCATCCTGCCGCCGCGCGTTGTCCACGAAGAACTCGCCGTCGAACGCCTGCCGCCGAATCAACGCCCGGATCCGCTCCGCTTCCCGGATCAGGTCTGGTCGGTCGTAGAGCCGACCCGCCACGGCCAGGGCCTGGGCGAACAACATGTTGGAGGGGTAATTCACATCCTGCACGAAGTCGTTGGCCTTGGACCATTCCACAAAGACCCAGCCTTCCAGCTTCTCGAGCAGGCCGTCCGCGTTGCGGAACTGCTCGAAGTAATCGAACAATTCGGACACCCGCGATCGCAGCGCCTCCACCAACTCGCGATCGCCGCTGCGGGCCAGGTATTCCTCGAGCTGCACCACAAACCACAACGCCCAGTTCGGAATAAACACCCCGTCCGGGTGATCCGCCGGGTAACACATCGGCAACATCCCGGGCGGCAGATGCTCGAACCGCGCCGGCAACTGGTAGTTCTCGAGGAAATTCCGCTCCATCCGCGTGTCGCCCCCGAGATCCCGCGCGACCCGCGCGATGAAATAGCTGTCACACAGCCACCCCGCCCGCTCCCGCGAGGGACAATCCGTGAACAGATCGACCGCGTTTTGCCGGTAGGTCTCCCGCCCCGCCTCGAACAACCGATTGTACCGCTCGTCGCTCGCCGCGAATTGCGCCCGCCACACCTCCGGGTTCGCATACTCGCGCAGGTAGATCCCCTCCACCGCGCAGTCACCGTCCAACACCAGGCACTTCAAATAGCGCAGGGTGTAAGGCTCGAAACTCTCGAAGACATAGCGATGCGGTCCCGACTCCAACTCCAGGTCGATCACGTTGACACAGTCCAGCCGCTTGTAATCCACATCCCCCCCCGTGAGCACCTCGTCGAAACTCAATACCAGCCGTGTCCGCCGCCGGGCATCGATCCGCAGCCCGACAAATCCGGAAAGGTTGACACCGAAATCATAGATCCGGAACTCCCCGGCCGACAACGCCGCCGCCGCCCCTTCCGTCAACGGTTGCGAGATCGCCCGCAGCGCGACGTTCGTGTAACGCTGCAGCTCCACCGAAGTCGCCACCCCGATTTCCTGCTCGGTGTAGCCACCCAACTGCGGCCCAATGCCGGTCAACGACCGGTCTTTCCACAGCCGCGCGGGCAACTCCCCGGCCGCCACCGCGCCCGTCGCGACCAGAAAACCCGGAGCCCGCCGCCCGAAATCCGGATACGGCGCCCGCCGTGGCAACAGTTTGGTAGCCGGCTGCACCGCGCACGTCACCGCCTGCCCCATCCATAGCGTGTTGGTTCGCCATTCGCCCGTCTCGGGCGCCAGACCGTACACCTCCGAAAAGGGCCGTTGAAAACTGTAACGCTGAACCCGCTGCGCCCGTTCGGGCAGGATCTGGGCCTCGAACATCACCCCGCCCCCGTCCCGGCCGGCGGTGGATGCCAGCACCCGCCTCTCCGCGACCACTTCCGCCTGCAGAAACGCGGGCTGATCGAGCAGGTAATAGCTGTTGACGTTGTATCCCGCCACCTCGATGGCGATCACGTTGGCCCCCGACCCGAGCCGCCCCGCCAGATCCCACTCGTCCACGCGCGAATAACCGTGCGGCCCGCGCACCGGACCGTAGCCGAGAAAAGCGCCGTTCAGGTGAATCCGATAGATGCTTGAACCGGTCACCCGCAGCACCGCCCCAGCATGCGCCGGAGCCTCGAACACGGCGCGAAATCCCACCGTCAGGTTCTTCTCCCGCTCGCGCCCGGCCGGCCAGACCGGTTGCGCCGCGCGAAAAACGGGCAGCGGCTCCACCGAAGTCGCCTGAACTCCCGACAGTCCAAGCAGGATCAGAATGAGACCCCAATGAAAAGTCGCTCCGAACGAAACGGATGATTGCATGAGCAAGCCCCATACAACCAAGTGCCCTCATAAGTCAACCCGCGGCACGCGGCCAGGCGTTGCACCGGGTCGCCGACATGGCATAATCGATCGACACGATCACGCCGTAAATCGCCCATGAACCATGCGAAACCCAAACTCGTCCTGGGTGCGGCCGTCATCCTGGCGCTGCTGCTCGTCATCGGATCCCTGCCGCTGACCACCCCCCGCTACGACGGCAAAACCGCCCAGGAATGGTTCCGCGAAGCCGTCGAGCAAGACTCCTCCCGGATCCGCCGCGGATCCGACGGAGCCGCCGCGGGACCCATCGGCCCGCTCACAGCCTACGCCAAAGCCTTTCGCACCATGGGCAAACCCGCCATCGACCTGGTTGTCGACGAATGCCTCCGTAAACCCCCGGTCCTCGTAACCTGGTACGAACGCACCGTGCTTCGCTGGGGTTTGCGGCGTTTCGTTTCCCTGCCGGTTTACCAACATTCCGTCGATGCCGCACGTGTCAACACCGCCCGCCGTCTCCTGCTCGCCATCGGTCAGCCCGCCATGCCGCAACTGATCGTTCGCACCCACTCGAGCGACCCGTCGACGCGTGCCCAGGCTGCCGGCCTGCTGGGTGGACTCGGCCCGGGAAACGAACCGGCCCATGCCCGCCTGCTCGAGCTCTTGAACGATCCGGCCTATGAAGTGATATACAGCGCACTGGAAGTCCTCTGGATGACCATGCCCGAATCCGATGCCCCGGCTGCGCGGGTGATTCCCTTCCTCACCCACACCAACGACCGGGTCCGCGTCGAGGCCTCCTACTTGGTCGGTTGCCTGCCCGCACTGCCCGCCGAAGCAATCACACCGCTCCTGGCCGCCCTGGCCGATCCCAACCATGTCGTCTGCGCGAATGCCGCCCGCGCGCTTGGCTCGGCCGGCGTTCGGTCTCAGGAGTGCCTCCAGCAGCTGGAAATGCTGCTGGACAGCCCGGCGGAAGTCACCCGTTTCCGCGCCGCCGAAGCCCTGGCCCGACTCTGCAACCGCGAAGACCAAGCTGAAATACCCCGGCTGGACGAGGTCCTCGAAGAGGCGGAACAGGCGCAAGACCCCTACTGCAGGCTGATGGCCCTTAACGCGCGCCTTGCCCGCGGTGAAGTCCACGCGGTCGCCGTGCCCATGATCGAAACCTGTCATCTCATCCTCCTGGAAATGGCACCCTACGAGCGCCGCGAAGCGCTCGAAGCCATCCGCCGCCTCGTCCAACAATCCGCTAAACCCTATCACCCGATGATCGAACAACAGCTCTCGATCGGCCTCGTTGACCTCAACGGCTACGTGCGCCACCTCACCACCAACACCCTCGAAATCCTCAAGCAACCCTGAGCCTCCCTCGTCTGGCTTCGCGCGGTTTCACAGGGATGTCGCCGGGCGACCAACCCCTTACTCGACCGCGCCAAAGTTGTAATTGCTTGGCCGCGCTGCCGAACTCACACTCGCCCCCAGCAGACCAAAACCGAGGTCCACGATGAATAGTGACTCCACCGATGTCCCACCCCTGACCGAACCCCCCGCTCCATCCGCCCTCCCGGTGCGCCTGGCCAACGTCTACGCCGCACCGGGTGAAGTGTTTGACGCTTTGCGCGGACAACCCTCGAGCGTGGCCAACTGGCTGGTCCCGGCCATCCTGGCCGCCCTGGTGGGTATGCTTGGGATCTGGATGAAGTTCTCCCAACCCGCCCTCCTCCAGCAGATGGAGGACATTCAGACCGAACGTTTCGAACAGTTGGTCGCTGATGGCAAGATGACCCAGGAACAGGCCGACCAATTCCAGCAGCGGTTCGGGGACCTCCAAGTCACTATGTTGCGGATCGCTGGCGTCGTCGCCTCACCGTTCATCGCCTTCATATGGGTGTTCTTGCTGGCACTGGTTTTGTTCCTGATGCTGCGCTGGGTCTTTCATACGCGTCTGCCCTACATGAAGACGGTGGAGATCGTCGGGCTCGCGGGAATGATCGGGGTGCTCGGCGGGCTGGTCACCACGCTGCTGATGGTTATCAGCGGCAACTTGTTCGCCAACTTCGGTCCCATGTTAATGATCTCCTCGTTCGATCCCGGGAACAAAGCTCATCTCCTCGCCAGTTCGGTGAACCTGTTTACGCTCTGGTGGCTCGGCGTCCTGGCCCTCGGTTTGGCGCGCGTTAGCCGGGTGTCCTTCGGCAAACTGGCCGCTGTGCTTTATGGTCTCTGGGCCGCGCTATGTCTGGCCGTGGTATTCTCCGGGATCGCTTCAGGCGGGACGTAACACCACCGCCAGCCGCGTTACCGGCGAGATCCAACGTAACTTCAGCCGCCCTTAACTGTCTTAAATCACATATCCATGACCCAGAAACGACAACGGAAACGACGGAAATTCATCGTCCTCGGTTTGATCCTGGCCGGCGTGATCGCGCTGGTCCTGGCGGCCCTCCTGCGCAAACAGGAACCCGTGATCCCGGTCCAGACCGAGAAAGTCAGCCGGCGCGACCTCACGGAAACGGTCGTGGCCAACGGCCGGATCCAACCGACCGTCGAAGTCAAAATCAGCGCCGAAGTCAGCGGCGAGATCATCGAACTGCCGGTCAAGGAAGGTCAACAGGTGCAGCAAGGAGATCTCCTCGTCCGCATCAAATCGGATGTCTATGTCGCCAGCCGCAAATCCGCCGAGGCCAGCTTCCAATCCTCCCTCGCCAGCCAGGCCCTCGCCGAGTCGAACCTCCGCAAAGCCCAGCAGGAATTCGAACGTCATCAAGGGCTCTACCAGGCCGGACTCATTTCGGACTCGGTGTTCCTCGACTATCGGACCGCCCACGAAATCGCCCAGCAACAGCTCAAACAGGCGACCCATCAAATCCAGGTCGCCCGCGCCGCTCTCGACCGGGCCGAGGAGGAACTCCGCAAGACCGAAATCTACTCCCCCCTCACCGGCACGATCAGCAAACTCAATTCCGAGCTCGGCGAACGCGTCGTCGGCACCGCCATGATGAGCGGCACGGAAATCATGACCGTCGCCGATCTCAACCGCATGGAAGCCCGGGTCGACATCGGCGAGATCGACATCGTCCTGCTCCAACTCGGACAAACCGCCAAACTCGAGGTCGACGCCTTCCGCGATCGCAAATTCGCCGGCACCGTCACCGAGATCGCCAACTCCTCGAAGTTCGCCTCGGGCGGCCAGTCGCAGGAGGCCATCAAATTCGAGGTGAAAATCCGCATCGACGAACCGGCCGAGTTCCGACCCGGGATGTCCGTAACCACGGAAATCCAAACCCGCTCCCGCACCAATGTCCTCGCCGTGCCCATTCAAAGCGTCACCACCCGCCTCCCCAAACCGGCCGGGAAACCGGGCGATCCCGCCAAACCGGGATCGACGGACACCAACGCCCCCGCCGCCTTGACTAACGCCAGCCCCGACACGAATACCGCCACCACCAACGCGACCGCTTCCACCAACGCCGACACCGCCAAACGCAAGCCCAACGAACCTCCCAAAGCGATCGAGGTGGTTTTCCTCGTCGAAAATGACCGCGCGAAAATGGCCCCGGTCGAACGCGGCATCAGCGACGACAGCTACACCGAGATCACCAAAGGGATCGAGGAAGGCCAGGAGATCGTCTCCGGCGGTTATAAGGCCATCAGCCGCGATCTCGAGGACGGCAAGCGAATCCGCCGAAGCAAGGAGACCGCGGCCGATACCGAAGGCAAGCCGGAAACCCAACCCTGACCGCGCGCCCGGTCATCAACCCGCACCGCCTGTGAGTCTGATCAAGCTGACCAACCTGGCGCGACGCTACCAGATGGGCGCGGAAACCATCCACGCCCTGCGCGAAGTCAACCTCCACATCGAGGCGGGCGAGTACGTCGCCATCATGGGACCTTCCGGCTCCGGCAAATCGACCTTGATGAATCTGCTGGGCTGTCTCGACACCCCCACCGAGGGCACCTACGAGCTCAACGGAGTGAATGTGGGCGAGCTCGACGACAACCAGCTCTCCGAGATTCGCAACCGTGAAATCGGCTTCGTCTTCCAAACCTTCAATCTCCTGCCCCGCGCCACCGCCCTCCGCAACGTCGAGTTGCCGCTCGTCTACGCCGGCGTGCCGGCCGCCGACCGCCACGACCACGCCCTCGAAGCCCTCCGCCGCGTCGGCCTCGAAGACCGCGTTCATCATCGCCCCAACGAGCTCTCCGGCGGCCAGCGCCAACGCGTCGCCATCGCCCGCGCCCTGGCCACCCGCCCTTCCATCATCCTGGCGGACGAGCCGACCGGCAACCTCGACTCCCGCACCGGCGAGGAGATCATGGCCGTTTTCGACACCCTCTGGCGCGCGGGCAACACGATCCTGGTCGTGACCCACGAGGAAATGATCGCCCGCCACGCCCGCCGCATCGTCCGGCTCCTCGACGGCCGCATCGCCGCGGATGAACAAACCGCAAGTCCGGCCGCGCTCCCCGCCTCCGCATGAACTTCTTCGTCGAGCTGAGCGAAGGACTCCGGATCGCCTGGGACGCCATTCGGGCCAACAAGCTCCGTTCGCTGCTGACCACCCTCGGCATCATCATCGGCGTGGTCACCGTCACGCTCATGGGCACCGTGATCGACGGCTTGAATCGCGCCTTCCTCAACAGCATCTCCATGCTGGGCGCCGATACCCTCTACGTCTCGCGCACCGGTTGGTTCGTCGAATCCTACGAGGAATGGCGCCGGCTCAGTTCACGACGCGAAGTCACCCTCCGGCAATCCCGCCAGATCCAGGAACTGCTCCCCCCCACCCGCTTCGTCGCTCCCGTCGCCGAAACCCGCGCCCCCGTCCGCTATGGCACCCGACGCTCGGACAGCGTCCAGGTGATCGGCTCGACCGAGCAACTCGCCTTTACCGGCGGTTTCACCCTGGCCGAAGGCCGGTTCCTGGTCGCGGATGAAGTCGACGGCGGGCGCCCCGTCTGTGTGCTCGGCGCCGAAGTGGCCACCAACCTCTTTCCCCGCGGATCCGCCCTCGGCCAGCGCGTCACAGTCGGCCGTCAAAAATTCGATGTCATCGGGGTCATGGCCAAACAAGGCAGCTTTCTCGGCGCCTTCAGCCTCGACAACCAGGTCGTCATCCCGGTCAAACAGTTCATCACCGGCTTCTGGCATAACCCCGACCTCCAGATCCAGGTCAAGGTCGGCAATCTCAGCGAACTCGAGGATGCCCGCGAGGAACTCCGCGGTGTCGTCCGCCGGGTCCGACGGCTGGCTCCGACCGACCCGGACGATTTCGCGATCAACCAGCAGTCCCAGCTCAGCGAACGCCTGGCACAAGTCTCAACCACCATTGCCGGCGTGGGCCTGTTCATCACCGGCCTCTCCCTCTTCGTGGGCGGAATCGGGATCATGAACATCATGTTCGTCTCGGTGGCCGAGCGGACCCGCGAGATCGGCATCCGCAAAGCCATCGGGGCCAAACGCCGCGCCATCCTGATGCAATTCCTGAGCGAAGCCGCCGCGATCTGTCTCCTCGGCGGCCTGGTCGCGCTCGCCATTGCCTGGCCGTTGACGCTTATCCTCAAACGCTTCATGCCGGCCCAACTCTCGTGGTGGCTCGTGGCCATCGCCCTGCTCGTCTCCCTCTTCACCGGGTTGATCGCCGGGCTCCTCCCGGCCTGGCGCGCCGCCCGCATGGATCCCGTGGACGCCCTCCGCCACGAATGAACCCCATGCCCGCACCCGATCCCAACCGCTCCGAAACGCCGCCCTCCGCGGATCCCATTCGCAACCCCATCGGAGCGCCGGCCTCCGGCACGGCCCCCACCACGGCCTGGCGCACCCGCACCGCCATCCTCTGGGGCGAAATCGTCGAAAGCCTCGTCATGGCGCTCGACGCCATCCGCGCCCACAAACTCCGGTCCTCCTTGACCCTCCTCGGCGTGCTGGTCGGCGTCTTCTCGATCGTGGTGGTCATGACCGCCATGCGGGTCCTCCAGAGCAACATCGAAACCGAATTGAGCCGCCTCGGAGCCAACACCTTCCAGGTCCAGAAATGGCCCGGCGTCTACTTCGGCGGGCCCGATGGCTTCGAAAAATACTGGCGCCGCCGCAACATCACCTTCGAACAAAGCCGCCGCGTCCAGGAACGCGCCTTCCTCGCCCGCAGCGTCGGCATCGAAACCGATTTCTGGGGTGGCCAGGCCATCTCTCGCTACGGCAAAACCCCGCCTAACGTCCGGCTCATCGGCGCCACCGAAGGCAGCTTCCCCGCCCGCAACTGGATGGTCGCCGACGGCCGTGCCCTCAGCCCACTCGACGTCGAGAACGCCCGCTATGTCTGCGTCCTCGGCGGGTCACTCGCCAAAACCCTCTTCCCCTTCGGATCGGCCCTCGGTGAATCGGTGAAGCTCGATGGGATCAATTACCTCGTGATCGCCGTGCTCGAAACCAAAGGCGAAATGCTGGGCAGCAACCAGGACAATTTCGCGGTCATCCCCATCACCACCGGCCTCAACCGCTATGGCGGCTGGAACTGGCGCAGCCTCTCCATCCTCGTCCAGGCCACCGACCAACTCGCCTACGACGATACCGCCGAACAGGTCCGCGGCATCCTCCGCGCCATCCGTAAAGTCCCGCCCGGCGAAGAAGACGACTTCGAGCTCTTCTCGAACGAAACACTCATCGGCACGTTCAAAGCCGTCACCCTCAGCATCCGCGTCGGCGTCGCCGTCGTCAGCTCCATCGCTCTGCTCGCCGCCGGAGTCGGCATCATGAACATCATGCTCGTCTCCGTGACCGAACGCACCCGCGAGATCGGCGTCCGCCGCGCCATTGGCGCCAAAAAACGCAATATACTCACCCAGTTCATCCTCGAAGCCATCGTCCTCTGCGAGTTCGGCGGCTTGATCGGCGTCGCCCTCGGCGTCGTCACCGGCAACATCGTCGCTTACCTCCTCAAAGTCCCGCCCGTCCTCCCCATCGATTGGGTCATCCTCGGACTCCTCATCTGTTCGCTCGTCGGCATCGTCTTCGGCACTTACCCCGCCATCAAAGCCGCCAACCTCGATCCCATCGATTCCCTACGCTACGAGTGACGCCGGGCTCCCGCCCCCAACGAAACCCGTCGCCCCCTTTCGTGGCGCAGGCTGCCCAGCATGCCGATGCACGGTCACACGCACCTCGACCTTCCAGCCCGGCATGGGGATCGATCCGCGTGGCACCGTCTGTAGCGCGGTCATCGGCTTCGTATTCGCGTCCTTTCAGTGCATTCGCGGTTTCCCCTCCCATCCGTGCCATCCGTGTCATCCGTGGTTTCCCTTTCCCCGTTCGCGTCCATTCGCGTTCATTCGCGGTTGGCCGCGCCCGGGCGCAAGACCCATGCATCCCTCAAAATTCCGGGCTCGCGCCCCGCAGTCGGCACACTATCCTCCGCCCATCATGCAGCCCGCAGTCGCGAACACCTCGGCGCCACCCACCGCGCCCTCCGGCACCGTCGAACTCGATTCCCTCGGCTTCGCGGCCATCGTCGGCGATGTCACCCCGCGGAACCAACTGCTCCGGCTCATCGCCGAGCGCATCCGTGTGGCCGCCGCGCTCCTCCAATTCTCCCGTGATGATCTCCACCGCATCTTCAGTCGCCATAGCGTTTTCGAAGGCGAAACCTCGAGCGTCGATCCCCTCCACCCCGCCAGCTTCATCCTCGTCGAAACTCACCACCTCATCCAGGGCAAGGTCGGCAAAGGCGCCCTCAAGCTGATCTTCCCCGTCGATCTTCTCGGCGAAGGTTTCCCGTTCCAAGAGGTCGCGCCCGGCGTGGTCGAAGTTCTCACCACCGCCGGCCAACCCGCCTGGCCCGACGCCGTCGCCGCGGAACAGGTCGTCAAACAGGCCATGCGCGAATTCATGACCGGCGAAAGTTTTAGCATGAGCCTCAAATGCCAGGCCACTGGCGCCCCCTTCTCCGGCAGCGAAGGCCTCGTCCTCTGCGCCATCCGCGAGTTCGACCGTTCCACCGGCCGCTATTTCCTCAAGCCCGCCCTCCACGGCGACGATGCCCACGCCGCCACCGACAAGGCCCTCATCGAGGGTATGATGAACGACGCCGCCGCCCTCCTCACCCGCGCCGGACGAATCGCCTATGACAAAATCGTCCATGCCGCCGAAACCAACTCGACCCTGACCGCCCGCCTCGATCTCCAACTCCCCACCCACGTCGTGGAAGGCCACCTCCGCGCGCTCCTCGAGCTCCAGCCCGATATCGTCATCGGCGACGACGATATGACCGCCCGTTTGCGCCAGTTGTTCGCTTCCCCCGGTTACCGACCCGCCGACTGCGCCCTCGTCCGCGCCGCCGCCCGGATGCAGATCGAGCATTCCGTTCTGCTCTCCGCCTCCCGCGAACAACTGCGACGCGCCCTCGCCAACCTGCCGTCCGAAGGTTCGCCCTCCCCGAATCAATACCGGGCGGTCATCGACCTCTTCTTCGGAACCGGCGAAACCCAACAGAACGAAGACCAGCTCTATCATCGGCGGGAGCCGATCCTCAAAACCCTCTCCGTCGTGCTTTCCGCCCGGAGCCTCGACGAGTGCGGCGAGCCGGAAGTGCTGGCCATGTACCTCAAGACCCTCCTGGACAACCAGCGGATCATGCTG
Organism: Verrucomicrobiota bacterium; assembly: GCA_023383055.1. Classification (GTDB taxonomy): domain Bacteria; phylum Verrucomicrobiota; class Verrucomicrobiia; order Limisphaerales; family JAHDYP01; genus JAHDYP01. The sequence goes on from JAHDYP010000040.1 coordinate 31,007, forward strand.
GAAGCCGCCCTGCTGAAACGGTTGCCGCGCGGACAAGCCCTGGCCCTCGACTGGTTCGACCGCGCCCCCCTCTTGACCCGGCAACAGGAACAGGCTCTCGCCGCCCTCATGCCGGCTCCGGGCACGACCCGGGCCCAGGTGAAAGAGAAATTCTGGGAGGTGGTCAACCTGTTGTGCGAGGCCAAGGCCGATATCCCGCGGTTCATCACCGATCCCTACCTCCAGGCCCGCAAAGAGGTCCTCGAACGCGCCACCCGCGCCGTCACCGGCGGCGGTGAGTTGCTTCCACCGGTCGATCGTATTCTCTTTTTCACCCTGCCCTTCACCTACGAGTGCGTGACGCCCAAGCTCGGCGTGATCACCCGCAAACCCGTGGATCTGTGCGGTTCGGAGTTGCGGCCGGAAGCCATGGCCCTCGGCGGGGTCATGTCCATCGAGATTCTGCTGAAAACCCTCACCGGCAAGACCGCACCGCTCAAGGGCTTGACCGTGGCCATCGAAGGACTGGGCAATGCCGGCAAACATGTCGCCACCACCATGGTCCAGAAGGGCGCCACCATCGTCGGAGTCAGCGACAGCCGCGGCGCCGTCCTCCAACCCGACGGCTTCACCCGCGAAGAACTCGCCGTCATCCTCGTCCACAAAAACGCCGGCCGCCGACTCGACACGCTGCTCTCCAGCCCAGCCGCCCGTGGCCTCTCAACCCGCGCCGGTCAGGCCATCACCTTTCACCCGGAACCGCACCGACTCAAAGACCTGCCGGCCGACATCCTGGTCCTGGCCGCCATCCCGGGATCCGTCCAGGCCGAAGATGCCGCCCGGTTGCGCGTGCGGATCGTCTGCGAACTGGCCGGGGTCGCCGTCACCACCGATGCCAAGCGGATCCTGCACCAGCGCCAAATCCAGGTCATTCCAGACAATCTCGCCAGCTCCGGCGGCCTCTTGGTTTCGCTTTACGAAATGCTCCAGAACAGCGCCGGCCAAAACTGGGACCGGCAGCTTGAGGAATCCAGTCTCCAGGAACAACTCGCCCGCAGTTACCGCGAAGTGCTGCAACTGGCCGCTCACCACCAGGTCGATGCACCCACCGCCTCCGACCTCCTGGCCCTGATTCGCATGCGGGACCGCGCGATCTACCGGGATGCGCTGGAGGCCGCCGCGGTGCGCCTCAAGGAACGCCTCCTCGCCGTCGGGGAACAGGAACGGGTGCTCATCGTGTGCGACAACGACGAGGACGGGATCGCTTCGGCGGCCATCCTCCAAAACCTCCTCAATTGGTTCCACCCGCAAGTGCCACGACAGATCACCTTCCTCAACGAGGCCTTTCGCTCCGAAGCGATCCTCGATTTCATCGAGTCCGCCGGAAATGGCGCCACCCCCGTCCGACACCTCTTCGCCGTGGACCGCTCATACCCGCTGCGGGAACCGGGACGCGGCCACCTGGCCAGCATCGCAAGCCGCTGCCGCGTCACCGTGGTCAACAACCATGAACTCCCCTCCGCCAGCCTCCCCGAACTGATCGCCCGCCCCGACGTCTCCCCAAACCACTCCATTCCCGCCCCGACCGCCCCGGATATCCTTTTGCTCTCCCCCCAAACCCTCAAGTCGACCATCCCGTCGCGCGACTTCCCGACCGCTATGCTCCTCAAGGAACTCGCTCAACTCCTGGTGACCGATCCCGCCGTGCTCACGCGGATCAACTGGCAGGCTGCCGTGGGAAGTTATCTCGATGCCCCGGGCGAAGCCGCCAGCGAGTGGCTTTGGTTCTATACCCAGTTCAACCCGGATCGCACCCTGGAAGCCGCCCGCGCCATCCGCCTCGTCTCCCGCGCCGGCGGTTACCTCCACGCCATCCAGGCCCTCGCCGGCGTCCAACGCCCCGACCAACTCGAAACCAACGACGCCTGGGGACAGTTCATCACCGAATACCGGCTCCTCGACGAACGCGTCCAGGTGCTGGTCGAAAAGATCCTCCTGGAAAACCGGCTGCGCCCGTTCATATCCCATTTCTTCACCCGCGACGAAGTCACCTCCCCCACCCCCGTCGCCGGTAACGCCGCCAACGAACTCGACTTCTACCACTGGATCTCGGAACTCCTCACCCGGCGGGAAAACTCCCAGGACAAACCGATCCTCGTCGGCCAGGTGGTCCAGGACGCCCGCGGCCGACGCTCCCTGGGCCTGCGCATCCGCAGCCCCCGCAGCGTCGACCTCATGGAGGTCGGCCTGCCCAACGCCTTTGTATCCGGAGGATTGCCGAACACGGCCGTGGCCCGCATCCCCCTGCCGGAGGATTGCGAGCCGCATGAGTGCTTCGAAAAACTGGTCGATGAGATCTGGACACTCACCACCAGCCGCCTTCACCTGGCGCCCGATCCCACCACCGCCAACCTCCCGGCTTCCAGCCAACAAAGCCCCGCCTCAAACTGACGTGCGCCTTGAGTTGATCCCCGAAGGCAATAGCCCGCGTGGGTCTGAGAATCGCCGGACTTGACCGATTACGAACGAGCATAGGGTGACAGGTTCGCGGTTTGAGGCCCACGTCCCATGAACCTGTCACCAGGGACGACAGCGAACCTGTCACCACGTTTCCCCACTTGGATTGAAGACACCATCATCCAGGGTCTTGCCTTAATCGGTGGGGCGGTTGACCTCGCCGTTAACCCTGTACACCGGGAGACAAGATCATGTGCTGACAGAATCATGCCCGGTCCAGGAGGGCTCGGCTAGTCGGAGCAAGTGTGACCCTGAACCTGTCCCCTTGTCCTCACGAGCACTCCCGCCGCTCCCGTCGCGCCCCGGCGATTCTGAATAAGGGCTCGGTATATGCTTGATCAGATACGCTTGGATTTGTAGAAATGGTGTCATGATGGTCTCGAATCAATTGCCTTCCCGCTCCCGTTTCCCCCGCACCCCCGCCGTCATCCACTTCGCCTTCGCCCTCCTCCTGCTCCCACTCCCCCTCCTCGGCGGCGTCACCCTCAGCCCGGTCGCTATCGCCGGCTCGGACCTCGAGGAATACAGTCCCTCGACACCCTTTACGAACATGATCAACCAGTCCGGGATCGCCACTCCCTTTGTCAGCGGCGAGACGGACTTCGACACCCACTTCGCGACGCCGGGCGAACCCTTTGGAAATGCCAACTACCAGAACAATTGGCAGAGCCAGGCCGACTTTGACCTGCCCCTGACCGGCTACGTGGACTTCGATCTCGGTGCAGCCTACCGCGTCGACCAGATCGCCATCTGGAGCCTCTCCTTACGCGACATCCGCATCGAACTCCTCGACGAACTCGGCGGCGTACCCCGCGCCGTCGGCGCTTTCACCCTCACGAACCAGCTGAACTTCCCTTTCAGTTACCGCGTCGAAGTCCATGCGCTGACCCCCAGTGCGCCGGCCCGCTACGTTCGCCTCAATATCGACTCCGTCCATACCTACTCCCCCACCGACACTTTCGGCTATGCCATCATTGGTGAAGTCGCCTTCTCGGTCGAGCCGGCTGCCTCCGAACCGCCCCCCCTGCGGATCGACCGCAACGCCGACGGCGACGTCACGGTAACCTTCGGCGGGATCCTCGAAAGCGCCTCCGCAGCCAACGATGACTTCACGCCCGTTTCCGGCGCCCCGCAGGGCACCTACACCATTCCCGCCAACGGACCTTCAACCCAACGTTACTTCCGCGCCCGGCTCGACTGAGCGGAGGCTCGCCAACCCGCACATGCGCCGCCCTCGCTTCAGGCGATAACTCGGGTCACAAAGTTCCCCAGCACCCCCACGGCCTGCGGCGCTGGCCGCAGTTCCTCAAGCACCTGGTCCAGATCGAAAGAAACCCGCGGTCGCCAAAGCTCGCGCCGGGTGCTCCACAAAAATCGGAGAATCTCCGGGTCCATCTCCGGATGGAATTGCACGCCGTACAGGCTCGGGCCACAACGGAAACCCTGGATTTCCGTGAACGCGCCGCGCACCAGAAGCTCGGCACCGTCAGGCAAGTTGAGCACTGCGTCAGCATGACTCGAGAGCACCTCGAAGGACGGAGGAAAGCCGGCGAAGAGTTCGCAGCTGCGGCCGGCCGCCGTGAGCTCGACCGGTGTATTGCCCAATTCCAAGCCTCCCGGGTGCCTGGCGACGCTCGCCCCCAGGGCACGTCCGAGGATCTGATGCCCGTAGCAGACACCCAGAAACGGGAGCGCACGCTCACGACAGTGCAGCACCAGCTGGCACAACCTCTCATTCACCGGATCCGCCGCCCACGCGTCTCGCGGCGAACCGCTGACAATGACCCCGTCCACACCCGAAGCCACTGCCCCGAGCAAATCGTCCTCCGCCGCCATGCGCGTCACGCGCACCCCCGGATATCCCTCGAGCCAGCGGGCGAACCACGAGCGCACCTCCCGCCGTGGATCGTCTGCCGGGTAAGCGGACGACCACACGACCGCGTCCACTAAAACCACATGACGCGCGCGCGAATTGTCAGGAATCGTCGTCGGCACACCGCGCATTGTTCAGCCCCACCACCTCCTGTCCAGCTGGAACATGCCGCCGATCCCGTGCCTCCCGCAGTTTTTGGAGCGCCGGCCTCCGGCACGGCGTCATTCAAACCCATTTCCCGTAGCAACCTCGGGGGCAGACATCTCCCACGACGCATCCGGCGACTACTTCGGAAAGCACCAATGCCAACCCGCCTCCTCGTGCTCGTCCTCGACCCTCGCCCCCCCGCATTCCGCGGTCGAGTTCGAGAACGATGGACGAGGACGCCCCCCGCCGCACCTCCCATCCGCGGCCACCGCCCCACGATCACCACGACCCCGTCGCGCCCCCTTGCCCCTCACGGGGAGACGGCCGGGGTGAGAGGTGATTGCGCCAGCAAGTCCAGCACGCTTTCCGGCGTGCGATCCAGTTCCAGGTCCACCAGGACCACGTAAGCCAGTTTGTGCTCCACCAACACCCAGCCCACGAGGCTCTCTGACGCCTTCCGGCCGCGGGTCCGGAGCAAGTGCAAGAGCGGCTCGGCCACGTCGAATCGCACCAGCAGCAGATCCCGCCCCTCCGGCCGGTCCTTCAGGCGCAGCCACGCCATCGATTTCCAGTTGAGATCCAGGTCGTTGTTCAGCCGGCCGCTGTTCTCCTCCGGCGCCGCCAGCCACGGTGAATCGACCGCCGCCGACGGGATCTCGAGAAACAAATGCTGACGCGGCGGGTTGTATTCCGTGCCGTCGGGGGCGGTCCAGGGTGAGCCGTCGGTCTTGATCGCCAGCGATGGGATGCCCGTCAAGTCACGCATGGCGGCCTGGTCCAGACGTGGCAACCGCAGCCAGGGATCATCCTTGACGTCGGCCCACTCGAAGAACGTCGGCTGCTTGAACTCATGCCGGACCGGTTCATCCAGCGCAACCGGTCGGCGGTTCGGAGGCAGATCGGGAAACACCCGCACCCCGGATGGCGGCTCGCCCGAGCCATCCGTCCGGCAGAAGCGGAGGCGGAACTCGACCTTGTCATCCTGGTTCGGCAGCGCGAGCACAAGGGTGTTGATTCCCGCTCGCAGGGTCGGGTAGGCCGCCTTCTCGACCAGGGCTCCGTCGTCGTCGAAGTAGTTCCAGCCCCAGCCGTCGCGAATCACGACGCCATTCAGCCATACCGTATAACGCTCGTCCGCACCGGTCCACAGGCGCACCTCTTGTTCCCGGTCGGACTCGACATAAGTCCGGAAATGGAGCGTCCCCGGCGGCAACGTGCTTCCGTCCAAACCCTCCGAACCGGTCAGCCGGATCCGCCCATGCCGGTCCAACTTCTGGTCAATCAACCGCCCTTCCGCCGCCGACTCCTGCGTGATGGCCCGGGCGGCTTCGGCACCGCGTCCGGCAAACAACCGCCAACGACCCACGGGCGGCGCTCGGTAGGGATCCAGCGCGCTCCATCTTCGCCACATGGTTGGGCGGATGATCCGCGTCATGACATCGCGCCGATGACTGATCCAGGGCCACGGATTGAGGCCGGTATCCTCGCGATAGCCCATGAGATGAATGACGTAGTTGTTCCAGAGCGCCTCGCCGTCCGGATAGGGCATCATGTTGCTCGTGGCCGAGCACTGTTGATTGAGCCACTCGTGCAGCGCCACGTAGCCGCTCCGCTCATCGATATACCGACCGGAACCGTAAAACGCGTTGTCGGAGGTGCCGCAGCCCTTAATCCCGCCCACGGCGCCAATGGTACCGCCATGAGGATTGGCGCCGAGATCGCGCGAACTATAAATGCAGTTGTAGCTCTGGTAATCCCCCCGCTCGAAGGGGAGATACTTGTCCAACCACTCCCGCTGTTGCCCCGCCCAGAACTCCCAGTTCTCGTCCGTCTCAACCTCCAGCGGCTCGTCGATCACCTTGATATCGGTCCGGAGCCAGGCGTTGCCCTCCGAGAACACAAAAACCATCTCCTCGAATTCGCGCCACTGCTCGAGGTTCCACTTGATCTCCGCCGAAGTCATCTCGCTGAGCCGGTGACCGATCACCTCCTTGCGCCCATCGACCTCACGCACCGCCGTGGCGTGGACCCGGGGTATCACCAGCAACAGGGTCCGCAGCGTGTTGGGCGGGTCCGGGTTGACCCTCGCCCGCTGCTTCAGGCGCTCGTAACCTTTCCAGAACTCGTCCGGCGTGGGCCAGTTCCGGCCCAAATCGCCATACTGATTCACCTCGATCCGGTAATCGCCCCAATCCAGGTAACGTCCGCCCGGGTTCATGATGGGCGGCGCCAGCTGGGCCACCGCCAGGTTCACCATCATCAGGGCTCCCGCCAGCCTGGTCAGCCAACATCTGCTCATCGCAAGAAGAGATTCAACCCGGGTTTTCCATTCCGTCGAGAACCGGTTCACGCCTCCAGGTGAAACACCTCCCGCAACTCCTCAGCGACGGGGCGGTTGTCCGCGTGGGCCGGCATCAGGTCGGCCATGTGCGCCCACCAACGCCGGCAAACCTCCGTGTGCGCGATCGTTTCCCACTGCGCTTCGCTCAGAAACTCGACGTAGGCAAAAAGCTGACGCGTCTCCGCATGCAGGAAAATGGAATAGGTCTTAACCCCGTGCTCGAGCAGAACCGACTCGAGCTCCGGCCAGATGGGTTGATGCCGCCGGGCGTATTCGGCCTCGCGCCCGGGATGAACGGACATCACAAAGGCCTTGCGGATCATACCCAGCGCGTTTCAGTTTCAATCACCACCAGGTGAAATTCGGATCCGGGGGCGGCCCGGTGTAGTTCCAGTCGTAAGCTTCTTTGGGGAACTCGTAGAAGTCCGTATGCCCGTCGCCATACAGCATGTTCATGCGGTACTGGCCCTTCCAGTTGTGCCATTGGCTCCACGGATCTTCCTTGTCCCGGTCGGCCCACCAGAGCCAATCGCCTTCGATGAGTTTGTTGGAGGGGCTGATGGCAATCTCGCTGGTCTTCATGGGCGTGGCTTCCGGGCTGCCCTTGGGCGCCTCGGAATCGCCGGTGACATGCTTCACCCGCAGGGTCTCAACCGCCCATACCACCAGGTAACTGTTGCCCCATCCTTCGTAACACGTCTTGATCCCTTTCGGAAACAGGGGCTTCCAGAGAGAATCGCCCCGGTCGCCCGGACACCGGAACGTCTCGACCGCCGAGACATACGCGTTCAAGGGACGCTCGTTCACCGGTACATGCCCGCCGTGAAGGGTCATCACCCCCGTGTTCCCACCCCAGGTCGCCCAGTCGTTGTGGGTGGGATAAAAGTCCTGGTTGTCATCCGCATACATGTGGAATCCCAGCGCGATCTGGTGATGGTTGCTGGTGCACTTGATGCGCACGGCTTTCTGCTTCGCCCGCGAAAGCGCGGGCAGGAGCATGCCGGCCAGAATCGCGATGATCGCAATCACAACCAGAAGCTCGATAAGCGTAAACCCGACGTTGGCAAGGGATGGTCTGAAGTTCTTCATTGCACGCCCGCCATCACGGGTTCATGAGCATCGCAGCGGCAAAACGTGGTGGCAGTACCGGGATTCTTGGCACAAGCCGATGGAGCGGGCAAGGCGCATTTCCGTATCCCGAATCGTTCATGCCCCTCCACCTCGAAGCACCAGGAACCGGTCCGCCCCGACTGTTTCGCCGGTTTGCGCCTTGCCCCTCGACGCGACGGGGGTAAGCTCCGGATAACAACATTCCAGCAACGAATCGAGAGGCCACATGCGGAAAACAATTTTGGCGGCGGTGATGATGATAGGGCTCGTCAGCGTGAACGCGCAGACGGTGCTGGTCAGGAACAAACCGGTGGACCTTTCGCCGGTGGTGAAGTGGCTGGAGCACAGGGAGGGCGAGCGGCCGATGCCGCACTGGAAGGTGATTGAACTCGATAAGGTCCTCGCCAAAGAGTGGGGCGGTTATCGCGTCTCGGCCAGCGTGGACGGGACGAATTACCACGGGACCATCGTCATCCAGAACATCCCGGCAACGCTCCTGAAAGTGATTGCGATGGACGATGCGACCCTCAAGGCGATGGCCGACCTCGAGGCCAGGATCGCGGCGCTCGAACGCCAAAAAGCGGCTTTGGAACGTCAGAAGGAGCTCACGGTTCGCGAGTTGAACAACGCCTACGAGATCACCCTCGCCCAATTGCAGGCCAATGAAGACGCGACCGCTGAATTGCGAATCGCCTACTCCAACCACGAACGCACACTCGGTTTCACCTCGCAGGCAAGAAAATCCAAGCTCCTCGCCTACTTCACCGGCCAAAAAGTCGGCCAAAGCGAGGTATGGGATTGCGGGCTGGGAGCGAAAGTCCTCACCCATGATTAAGATCCGAATCACAAAGCCGGCAAAAGCGTCGGTAACGGCGGCGCTGGTCCTAATGGGTTGTGCGGGATGGGCGCAGGCGGCGGATTGGACCCAGTGGCGCGGACCGAACCGCGATGGACATGTGACGCCCGGCGATAAGGTGCCCACTTCCCTGCCCGCCGAGATCAAGCCGATATGGCGGATCACCGTCGGGGAAGGCTTCTCCTCGCCGGTGGTGACCGGGGGAGAATCCGCAGGCACGGTTTTCTACATTGACCTCCAGGAGGACAAGGAAACGGTGCACGCCGTGGAGGCAGCCACGGGCAAGGAACTATGGCGAACACCGCTGGACCACGCCTTCAAGGACGGCTGGGGGCAGGGACCGCGCTGCACGCCCCTGGTCGATGGACCGCGCCTCTTCGTCCAATCCTGCCGAGGCGAACTCCAGTGTCTGAGCACCGAATCCGGCCAGTTGCTATGGCGCAAAAACTATGTGCAAGACTTCGGCGCCATCTTCATGGGAGAGACCGGCCCGGCCGCGGGCGCCACGCGCCACGGCAACACCGGCTCACCGTTGGTGGCAGGTGATCACCTGATTGCTCAGGCCGGCGGCCTCCAGGGAGCCAGCCTCGTCTGCCTCAACCAGGCCAGCGGCGAGGTCGTGTGGCAGTCACAAAACGACACCGCCGGCAACGCCGCTCCGATTATTGCGACCCTCGGCGGGATCCGCCAGGTGGTTTCCTTCACCGCCGCGGGGTTGATCGCCGTGGATGCGGGCGACGGCACGCTGCTCTGGCGTGTCCCGTTGAACACCCGGCTGGGCCGGCACGCTACCACGCCCGTCGTCGTCGATGACCTGGTGATCGTCGGATCCTATCAATTGGGTTTGCTGGCGGTGAAAGTGACCCGGGACGGAGTGGATTTCAAAGCCGAATTGGCGTGGACCAGCAAGGAGCTCGCCCCCAACTTCGCCTCCCCCGTCGCCGCCGACGGATACATTTACGGGGTGGGCCCCCAGCGAAACGTCTACTGCGCGGAAGCCCTGACCGGCCGGCTGGCGTGGTCGCAAACCGGCTTGATCCACGCCGCGGGCGAACGGGCCTTTGCCACCTTCCTGGTGATGGGCAAAAACATACTCATGCTCAACGATAGCGGCGAGTTGGTCCTGTTTGGCGCCAATCCCGCCAAATTCGAAGCGGCAGGCCGTACCCAAGCCTGCGGAGTAACCTGGTGTTCACCGGCGTTTGCCGACGGGAGGCTATACCTTCGCGACGCCAGGAGTCTGTTCTGCCTGGATCTAGCCCCCTGACCAGCTCCCCGGAGCGAAGTATTCGCCCAGAAGACGGTTCACCGTCGGCGCGTGAGCGTGAAACGGCTCTGGAGGCGGGACGGGCAGACGGAGGGCCACCCCTGGTCCGAAGGGCGTCTGCGCCGCCTTCAAGTTGTAGGCCTTGACCAGGAGCGGTTCGAGGTTCACCACGTCGCGGATGTTGTAGGCAAGGAGCGTCTCGAGCGCTTGCGGGTTGCGGTGCCGCTTGAAGTCGTGCCACAGCAGCACGGCAAAGAAGCCATCCACATTCGCCAGATCACCGCGGTCCAACCCCAGCGCCCGTTCGCAGCCTTTCAAACCGCCCCGGTATCCCAGGCTCGCCAGCAGATACCGCAGGTCGATGTGCGGTTGGTCGAGCGCCATCTTGAAGGTCGTCCGGAGAATAGGCAGGTCGAAGCACTTGCCGTTGTAAGTCACCAGCAGTTTGTAACCCTGAACGTCGCGGGCGAATTCGGCGAGATTGCGCCCATGCACGTAGTGACGGATGGTGCGGCCGTCGTACAACGCGATCGTGGTAATATGATCGCCCGGCCCGCCTAAACCCGTCGTCTCGATATCGAGGTACGCCACCGAGTCGCGAAAGTCGGAATACAACCGCCAGTGCTCGCGCGCGGGCAGGGTCTCCGCGAAAAAAACCGGATTGTGGTTCACCAACTGTCGGTGCGATTCCTCGACGTGCCGCACCATGACTTCCCGCCGCCGCGCGCCGAGCGCGTCGCCCGCCGCGTCGAGCGTATCCCACGATACGACGCCCGCGGCCCAAAGTCGTTGCTCGGCCTTAAGGCCAATGCCAGGCACATGACAGAAGGTTTTGCGCAGCACGGCCCAACCGTCTCAAATCGCATTCGGGGGGGCAATCGGAAACCAAGCAGGACACGATGGTTCCCAGCGTGAGCCAGCCGTCAAGATCGCGATCCTGATCGTGGTTCGCGAAACGGAGCGGACGGCCGCCCTGCATGGGATTAGGCACGCGCACCAGCACCCGGTATTCGCCTGCAGGCAAACTCAACCGAACGCGATGCCGCCATTGGCGAGGTGCTTCGTCCGGCAGTATGCCGGTCACTTTCCAGTCGGTCGGCAGAGTGGCGGCCAGTCCGCCGGTTGCGTCCAGCACCCCGAGTTCCACCGGCCAGTCGTAATAGAATGGCGCAACCCCGGTGTTGGTCACGGTCAGCGTCACACTCAGATGGTCATCATCAAATGCCAACTCCGCGCTGGCGAGATAAAGCTCATACCCCAGCCGTTGCGCGGCGCGCAGGGCCCGCTCCCGCGCCGCGCCCTGCAGACCAGGACGGAACACACCCTCGTTGCTCAGCCATGAGACGTGCGTCACCTCCACGCAACGGTCAAACTCCTGCCCTGGCGGGGCACACGACGGCTCGTCAAAGAGGCAATCCCATACCTCGGGACGGACCTCACCTCCGATGGGCTCATGGCGCCACTTGTCCAAAGCTCCGGCCCGACGCAGCAGACTTTCGAAGAACCAGTCGTCCTGCTTGCGGCCGGTATGTACCGTCGCCCAGGCGAACGAATCATCGTGATAGCCCATGGAACGGGCCTGGTTGGCGGCGTAACGGGAATCGCCCGGACCGGCCGGGTAACGCGCCACCAGTTTCGTCGTCGGGAACGCGGCTTCAAAGGCGTTCATCACCTCGCGCTGCACGGTCTTCGACGCGAACCACAGGTCGTTCGGCGAGTTGTGCCACTCGCCCCATGTGCCGAGCAGGCCCAACCCGAGAAAACCCAACCGGGGATCGCCATCGTAGCGTGCGCCCAAGGCATGGATGAAGTTGGTGAGCGCGGCACGGAGCCGGGGATCCTCGTAATCGGGCGTATGATCAATCGCGGGCGGGAAGGGTTGAGTGTTCGTGTTCGTCCAGGTCCGCAACCTCACCCCCTCGTCCAGGAGGAACTGCGGAACACCGGTCGTTCTACCAGGCCATTCGAGATAAAACCGCGCGTAAAACTGGCAACCGCGAGCCGCCGCCGCCTCCAACTTCTGCTCGAACGGTGCCCAATTGAAACTCGTCGGGCCCTTCATCACGTCCGACAACTTCGTGTAATCCCATACCATCGAGTGGGGAAAGGAACTGCGCACCCCAGGATAGGGAATGAAGCCCTTGAGCGGATTATCCGGAGGCGCGGGAGCGTAAGCCAGTGGGGCCGCGCATAGCCCCGCGGCGACCGCGGTCAGGCAGATCACCTTCAGCACGACACTGCTTGAACCGGATGAATTGCGGCAGACCACACGCTCGCGCCGGACTCCTGACCCAACTCGGATACGCATGCCCATTGATACAAGGAATCGGCTGACAGGACAACCCCTGGGACACTACCACGGCGGTTCCGAATGCCCCGGTTGGTGGCGGGAAGTAGCCGAGCGCCAAGGAGAAGCGAGCCGCTGTGGGGAGGATGGGGACGAACGCGTCGTAGTGAACCTGTCATCCTATTGCCAGCCGAGCGTGAAACCGGATCACCACCCGCCCCGCAAAGCCCAAGATGACAGAGGGACAGGTTCACGATCACCAGGGCTGAGCACAGGGTGACAGGTTCAAAGTGCTTGACCGAGGAGGCGCTGGAGTCTAAGCAATTGCCCAGGCTTTCAACCAAGGAGGAAGGAAGTATGCGCCAGGCACGGATCAAGGTCATGGAGGAGACCGCCGTTTATCACTGCATCTCCCGCGTTGTCGGAGGGCAATTTCTGCTGGACGACCCAGCCAAGGAGACCTTTCGGCTTTACATGTGGCAACAGGCGGACTTTGCCGGTCTCC
>JAHDYP010000041.1 GCA_023383055.1 Verrucomicrobiota bacterium
AGCTTCCCCCTTCCTGCGTATATCGCCGGAAGAAGCAGCTTTCAGAACTGAGGGCGGCCCTCTCGAGATCGAAGTCACATCCAACATCCGCTGGATCGCACAAAGAAATGTCGGCTGGTTGACTCCCCTCAACCCGGGATTTCAGGAGGGTGACGCGATTGCCCTCTTTACCGTGGAACCGAATCTCTCGGTTGGACCCCGTGTGGGGCGTGTCAGCATCGAGGACAAGATCCTCATTGTCCGTCAGGATGGTATTCCCGCGGAGTTCGCCATTAGCCCGCTGGAGCAAGTGTTCTCGAGCGATGGTGGCGAGGCCCTCGTCGATGTCACAGCTAACACGGAGTGGACCGCTACCCCGACTATCAACTGGATTTTTTTTCCACAGGGCATGACCTTCCAAGGTGATGCCCGGCTGTCCTACAGGATTCACAACAACCCGGACCCGTGGCCGCGGACGGGATACCTTTACATTGGCGATCAGGAACATGTCATCCGTCAGGCGGGAAATGTGCCGTCCCTTCGCATCTATCCGGAAGCGGCCGCCAATTTCGGTAGCGCCGGTGGCGCCGGTGAATTCACGGTCGAATGTCGAGACACCGTCATTTGGTGGCCGATTGCGGATGTCCCCTGGATCAGCATGCTTGGCGAATACCCTCTCCAAGGCGGAGGTTTCGCCCGCTATCTGGTGGCCGTCAATCCCAGCACGGAATCGCGCACGGGTCGAATCCTGGTCGGAAACACGATTCATCGGGTTTCGCAATCAGGCGCCGCTCCCCTGTTAGAGATTGCACCGCTCGAGTCGAACTTCCCAGCCACCGGCGGCAACGGAGTCATTCAAGTGGTCGCCAACAGCACCTGGTCGGCTGCTAGTCTGCAGGATTGGATTCTTCTCGCGCCGGAGTCGAGTGGCAGCGGAAACGGAGAGGTGCGGTATGCGGTATTGGCCCACACTACGAGCGACACACGTACCGGGACCATTTCGATCAACCACATCGATCACCGTGTGACTCAAACCGGAGTCGCCTCGCCGCCGGCCGTCACCCAATTCCAAATCAACAATGGTGAGGCCTCGACCACAGATCGCGCGGTCGTGCTGAGTAGTCAGTGCTCGGGTTCGCCGGGCGAATTTGCTGCGAGCGAGGACCCCTTCCTTCTGGTCGACGAGGTCGTGTGGCGACCCTACACGCCTTCGGTCGAATTCACACTGTCCGAAGGAGCTGGGGTTAAGACCGTCTATTTCAAGGTCCGGAATGCAGTCGGCGAATCGGGCGTGTCGAGCGCCAGCATCTATTATCAGCCCGTGTATGACGGTCTCTATCTGGGCAGATGGTCGATTGAGCATGGGGGCAAAGATCGGAGCTCAGAGTTGCTGCTCTATGTGACCATCGAAGGTGTCCTTCGGGCGCGGAGGATGCCAGGCGTCTATCATGATATTCCGGATGACTGCGCCGTCGAAAAGCCTGGTGCCTCGGTGGTGATTCCGTGGTTCAGCATGCCTGGAGTATACTTTGAGAGGTATGAATTGACAGTGGAGTCGCCGACGAAGATGACAGGGCTACTCCGCCGCCCTGTTTTTCTCTTTGAGCCAGAAGAGGAGGTATTCCCCATCGTCTGCACGCATATCCCACCAAAACCCTGATCCTCTGCCGCAGCGATCAAGGGCCGATGTTACCGTGCTCGGAACGCGGCTTTTGCCTTGTTCGCGTTACGGGCGCGCTAGCCTGACGATCGAGTCGCCCGGGTGCAGCGCACGAGACGGCCAGCCGTGAAACCGACAACGGGTCAGTTTCTTATTATTGAGTAGTCTGGGTTGGCCGCGACCCACTCCGGCATGGCGCGCCAATCGAGAGTCGAGTATCCCGGCGCGATTGATCACGTGATGAACCGCGGTGGCCGGGCGGCGGGAGACGCTGGGGACGGTGGCGTGGATTGCGGCGCGCCTGCAAATGGGCAGCGTAGCCCAGGTGAACGCGCGGCTGTATCAATGGCCGAAGGCAAGAAGTAGCTGAGAAAAATGAGTGCCCCTTATGCCGTTTTCTCCGTTTATGGCTCCATGAAATCTTTCTTTGTGCGAACGGTGAAGGTCTTGCTGGAAGACCTCCCATCGCAATTATGAAAAGAGCACGAATTATTTCGACATGCTGGTTGTGGGCTGCGCTGATGGCGTGGTCGGGGGGGAGCGCAGGCGCCGCCATTGAGCAGCGTGGCACCGCAACGAGAGGGACCACCCAGGACAAAACTCTAACGATAAATAAACCGGCTGGCGTTGTGGAAGGCGATGTTATGATTGTGAACATCGTCAGGGTCGGTGATAAGCTGACGGCTCCGTCCTGCGATGGTTGGACTCTGATGGAGGGCAGAAGTCTGGACGGTTCTGCAGGGCGTTACGGCGCATTACTTTACAAAGTGGCCGGGGCCTCGGAAGGGGCACGCTATACCTTTGCCCTGGACACCGGCATAACCCGAGCCGTCGGTGCGATGGTCGCCTTTTCGGGCGTCAACGCCGATCCGACTCCATTCGATATCGCGCCAGGGCCCATTTCCGTACAGGCCAGCCAGACTGATGTGGCGGCGACGGCTCTGACAACGGCTTCGGCCAATGCGGCCGTGATCATGTTTGGGATGGCGGCAGGCACTGCGCCTACCTGGTCCGGTTGGAGCACCAGTTCACCCGGCACACTGACCGAACTGTACGATCATCAGGGGGGCACTAAGACTTCGGTCGGCGCGGCATGGGCGGTGCAGGCCGCTGCCGGGGATACCGGGGCCGGAACCGCAACGCTGTCGTCGGCAGAATGGAACGGTTCCATTTTGATCGCGCTGAAACCTACTTCGGACACGGAGACAGTGGTGACCAGCTCGGGCACACCGTCCACCTATGGCGACGCCGTCACGTTTACGGCAACTGTGACGCCCAATACGGTTGTCGACGGTACAACGGTTGATTTTTACATTGGAGCCACCCTGCTCGGAAGCGGAACGATTGCCGGTTCTGCGACCAAGTCGGCATCTTTCACCACCACAGGAACCCAGCTTTCAGCCGGCGCTCACACTAATATCACGGCAACTTTTGTTGGGGATTCCGCCTATGCTTCCAGCACCTCTTCAGCGATCACTCAGACGGTGACGCCGCTGGGCATCACAGGTCACTTCACGGCCGAGGACAAGGTCTACGACGGCAACAATACGGCGGTGGTCTTGACGCGCACGCTCAGCGGGGTGCTGGAGCCTGACCAAGCCGAGGTGAATCTGACCGGCGGCACCGCCGCCTTTGTGGATTCGCAGGCGGCCAACAACAAGACGGTGACGCTATCGGATGCCACGCTGGGCGGTGCCGCTTCGGGCAACTACTCGCTGACCGTCGTGGAGACCGCGCTGGCGAACATCACGGGCAGAGAGCTGTCGGTGACGGGTGCGGCGGTGACGCCGAAGGAATATGACGGCACCACCGACGCCGCCATCACCGGTGCCACCCTCAACGGCGTGCTCGGCATCGACATCGTCACCCTCGCCAATCCCACGACCGGCACGTTCAACGACAAGAACGTCGGCCTCGGCAAGGCGGTGATCGGCGCGATGACCCTCACCGGTGCGGACGCCGGGAACTACATGCTGATCCAGCCAACGCTGACCAGCGACATCACGCCAGCCGTATTGACCATCACCGCCGACAACAAGACCAGGTTCTACGGAACCGCCAACCCAGCGCTGACAGCCAGCTACAATGGCTTTGTTAACAACGAAACTGCCAATGTGCTGACCACGCCGGTCAGCTTGATCACTCCGGCGGACCTCGACAGTCCCACGGGTGATTATCCCATCGCCGCCAGCGGAGCGGTCGCCGGAAATTACACCATCACTTACATCGACGGTATTCTGACGGTGGTTGCCGCGCCTCAGTTGACAGAGGTCATGCACCAGGGCGAGCAGTTCAGGTTCACCTTCTCCACCCTGACTGGTCAGCGATACCAGGTTGAGGAGACCGAGGAGCTTGTGCCGCCGTCTTGGGCTCCCCTTGGCGATCCCGTCGTGGGCACCGGCGTGCCCGTGACGGTGACGAATGAGATCTTCGGGCCCCAGCGCTATTTCCGAATCCAGCCGACTCTGGCATGGCCGACCAACAACGACGGTCGCCTGGAGGTTGCGGGGGGAACCAACGCCATCACCTTCGTCACCATCAGCCGACACCCGCACCTGGAAATCCGGACAACGAACGGCACGCCGGCGAACATCGTTTGGCACTGGGGCGACGGTACTTTCAGTAATGGCAGCTTGCAGGCTGACCACGATTTTGGTGCCCCCGGCCTGCATACGAATTACGTCGAAGTGCTGCCACGGGAGAGTCTCACCTATTTTGGCGCCCCATACGGCGTCACGGATCAGGGAATTCAAGGTATATATGGTCTGACCAATTTCCCGAATCTGAACTTTCTCTACCTGTACCGCGAAAGCATCACCGACCTGAGCCTTGCCGGCTGCAGCAACCTCGTACAGTTGCACCTGGCGGGCAACCCGGTGTCCACGAGCGTCTGTGACCAGTGGTTTATCGATCTGGACAACGCGGTGACCGGTCCGGTCACCGGTGCGATCTTCTATTACCCCAAAACCGCGCGCTCAGCCGCCAGCGATGCCGCGTGGACGAACCTGGTCAGCAAGGGTTATATCATGCGCCCGTACTGACGCCGCCAGAACGGATTGGACTCAGGGTTCCACCTCTTCCCAATCGAACGGTCTGACGCGGGTGGGGGTCGGCGCTGCGCTTCAGCGCTTGCCCGCCCGGTCGTTAAGCCGGTCCAGCAAGCGCGCAACCACCCGGCCCAACCGGCCCGCCCCGGCAAGCTGCTCCCGGACGCGCGCAAACTCGGCCTGGCGCGACGCCTCGGTGGGCACGCGATCGCGGAACGGAATGGCGGCGCGCTGTGCCAGCCAGAGCCCGAGGCTGCGCGGTTCCGTTGCATCGTGAAGCGTGCGTTGAATTCGGATGTGTCCGGGGATCTTGCGGGCCCGCGGTCGTAGCGCGTAAGCCGGCGGCCCGACTTCCACCGCGCGGAGTTCGTACCATCGGTCGCCATCGCTGTCGGTGGACTCATCCAGTTCCAGGGCTCGGGCTTCGGCGAGTTCCGTGACCGCGGCGCCTAGGCGGCGTTGCCGAACGAGTTTGCCACGTTCGATCCGCCACTCGTTCCGGCCACGACGCAACCAGTTGGCCTGTCGCCAGAGCCAGGCGGCCAGTACGGCCACCATCAAGGTGACGACCCAAAGGGTCGGTGAGCGCTGACTCTCCCACGCGAGCAACACCACGAATGTCCAGGCAATCCCGGCGATCATCGAGACCGCGAGCGCCTGAAGGCGACGGGTTCGCATGTTGGGCACCAGCAGCGTCTGGCCGCGCGGATCGGTCATTTCCTGCCAGTCCTCGGGCAACGCCGCCAGCCCCGCGTGCGCATCGTCCTCCGGCAATGCCAAGGCCGCGCGCAGCGTGTCGGCCGCCTCACGGCGCTCCTCCGGCGTTCCCAGGTCGGTCAACTCCGTCACCCCCGCCCCGACTTGCACCATCAACGCCCCGGGCCGCGAGCTGATGGATTGAGTGAACACGCGGCGGATCTCGGCGCGCGCCCAGGCCTGGGTGCTGACCCACGGGCCGAGGCGATGCCGGCGCAGCAGGCTTTCGCGGCCCAGGACCAGCCGATCTTCGGCCCACACCGTGCGCAGAAGTTCGCGGAACGCCATAACGCCGCCGATGGTCCAGATCGTAAGCCAAACGACCAGGAAAGCGCCGACCGCCAGGGCCGGACCGAGCCGGATCGGCTCGGTGGAGCCCATGGCCGGGTTTCCGGTCACGAGCGCAAAGATGCCGTTGCCGAGCATGAGCAACGCGAAGCCCTCCCCCACCGCCCAACCGCAGAGCCAGACGGTCAGAAAGCCGGCACTCAGGAAACGGCCGGCGCCCCGCGGGCGGAAGCGCAACCTCAAGTCCTCGGCTGCGCCAGGGTCATGCATACTCGAACCGGCCGATGCCAATCGCGGCGCACCGGCAGCCGTCGCGGGACCACGGGATCATCGGCAGAGTTGGATCAGCAGCGGCATGCCGAAGAAGACCACCAGGCACAGGCCGCTGAGCAGCATTCCCACGATCGCCGCCACCCGGCTCTGCCCATGCACCAAGCCGATCAAGCTCACGAGCAAAGCCAGCGGTGGCACCATCAATAAACACAATCCGCCAAGGATTGTAATGGGCGACCCTCACCCAGGCTGCACCGCCATCAAGAGAAGAACCATCGCCGGCGCCACCAGCGACAGCCCCAAACCCCACCGGGACAGGTTGGTTGTCGGTCGGGAAGGCGGCGGTTCCGTGAAGTTTGGCGTGGGCGTCGGGGGAAGTTCCGTTTTCATAGAGCGGTTCCGGGACTGAATCTACCGCGTCTCACGTCGCGATTCAATCGCTGCTTTTGGTTGCGGCTTTCTCGGCGGAAAGGACAACGTAGGCGGAAGACGCCGTGGTCCATTTTCCGATCGCCACGAAATCCGGGTCCTTCGTCAACTCGCAGGAAAGCCAGGCGGAGAAGGCCGAGCGGGTCGTGGGGGGGGGTGCGGCGGCGTGGATTGCGGCGCGCCTGCAAATGGGCAGCGTAGCCCGTGTGTGCGAAATGGCGGAAGGCAAAAGGTAGCTGATAATCAGACCCCTCTGCCCCAGACTACAGCGGATGTGCGGCAGGTTGAGGCCTGGGAAACAAGACAATGGTCAGAGTGCTGCAGCCCCAGAACGCTCCGTTCTCCGTTGGGCTTTGGGGCTCACGGCACTATCGCAGGCGAAAGAACTGCATGTAGCGGTTGGCGGGGACCGTCATTTGTTTCAGTCCCGTCAACGATGGGTCGTTGTACCGGAAGATCTCCAAATGGCTGCGGGTTGTGGCGGACGCACTGATTCCGCCACCAACCCCGCCGTCGTTCCGCGCGGAAGGACAAGCATCTCCTCAGGGCGCCTGCCGCAAGCGGAAAACCTTCATTATGTCGTTGGCCGGCACGGTCATCTGCTTCAGCCCGGGCGTCGCCACTTCATTGATCGGCAGCCAGGGACCTTGGACGGTCGGTCCGCCTTCAACCGCGTAGTTCATCCCCGTAATGGGCCAGGTGAGCTGGATCGTGCGCGCGATGCCCACTTGTGGGATTTCGTACGTGTGCAGTTCCAGATTGTCGAACGTGGCCTCGGCGGCCGGTTTGGTGCCATCGGTGTTTTGCCACACACCGAGCCAAACTCGCTGGCCGGTTTTCCAGGCGGCGCCGGGGTCCGGTCCGAAGCCAGACAGGCTTGCGCCAACAAGGTCGGCTATTCCCTGGCTGCTCAACACTTCATCTGACGCAGGAGTGTCCAGGTAATCGAATTCATAGAGAGGTTTGGTGGGGTCAGTCTTGTCGAAGACCCGCGCCGTCAGAAGAAGATTCTGGCCCTCATCAGTCAGGGCCAGCGACATCACGACACCGGTGTCTGGAGTCGCCACATTATCGCCGCACAAGGCGGCCATGGCGGCCCCGTTTTGCTTGAGCAAGATCAGCCAACTGTGGCCCTTCATTAGCAGATAGTTCGGGCCGCCCGATTGGACAGCAAACGCGAGGACGGCGCTGTCGGACGCCTGATTCAGGGCCATCAAATCGGCGCGCAGTTCCACAGTATAACCGTCGGGTACTGTCCAGGCTTGGTCGTGGCCTGCCCAAGCCAGCGTGGCCAGAGGATTGGCCGTGGGAACGCCTGTCCAGTCGCAGCCCACAGTGAAGTGCCCGCCGGTTTCAGAAAGGACGGGCATCCTGCTGCCTCCACCCTTATCCCATCCCGTCGGGACACCATCCTCGAAATCGTCAATGACAAGGCTGCTGCTGACCGGTGCCGACTCGATGGTCCCGGAAGCGAGGTAGGGAATGGTCGGATCAAACATCGGCCCAGCCTCCCGCGTGGCGGTCAGTTCGATCCGCAGGCCGTCGATGGTGCCGCCGATGCCGTAGCCGGCCATGCTGTATTGAACGCTGCCGTCGGCCTGGGTCACGCCTCGATATTTCAGGTCCCATACGCCGCCGCCGGGTGTGAAGTTGGCACCGGTGGCGTCCCAGGTGCCGACTTCGTCGTAAGCGGCGCCCGAGAATGCTCGGGTGCCGTCAGCCTGGAAAGCCACGTCCGGCATTGCCTGCAAACGCCCGGCCACCCGTGCGTCGTCGGCTTGGACCATCAAGACGTGGACGTTGCCCTTGAGATACACCTGGCCCAGGGCGTTGGTACACAGGAGGCCCGGCACGGGCACTCCCGTGAGCCAACTGGTGGCCGTGAAGGGCGTGTTGGTTTGGCCTGTCGCTGGCAGTACGGCCAGCAGCGGCACAAGGGCTGTGGCGAGCACGCTGGCACCAAAGGCCCGGCGGCCAGCCGATAGATCGAGTTGTGTCTTCATGTCGTTTACCGTTTCGTTCGTGATTTGGGCTGTCACGGCGTTCTGCGCCAGGCGACCCGGACGCCACGTATCCGCCGAAAGCCGTTCTCACTGTGTACAGAGGAAGATCCGGGAAAGAGATGCAGGCAAAGTTGAGAAACGTTATGGGCCGGGACATTTCATGGCGCCTTCGGTCCATTCTCCGCGGCTTCGATTTCGGTCCAGGAAGGGGCGCGCCAGAGCAGAATCCTCTTCGATCCCACCGCGAACACCGTGTTGTTGTCGGCCGACATGCCGACCTTCCAATAGATGTCAGACTCTCCTGAAAGAGCAGCCACACAGCGGTGGTTGCCAGGATCGAATAGCCGAACCACGTCCGAGGAGCGTTTTCCGCTGACCAGCAGCCGCGTGCCATCCGCCGAAAAGGCGAGGTTCCACAGCTCCTGGGTGCTGCGAGGGAGCACGAGGGGGGGACGTTGTTCCGCGCCATCCCACGAACAGAGCACGCCGTGCTGCGTCAAGGACGCCCAGGTTCGACCGTTGGGTGAAAACCACACAACCCCTAATTCGTTCGGCCCGGCCAGGGCTTGCGAAAGGCGGGCGCGGCACTGGCCACTATGTATGTCCCAGAGGTCCAAAGCCCCTCCCCAATGCAGGACAGCCAGGAGGCCAGAACTGGGTGAGAAGTCCGCAAAGAGGAAATTGTCGTCAGCCTCCCGCGGCAGGCGAATCTCGCGCCATCCATCCACTTGCCATAGCCTGGGCAGGCGGGTCTCAGGTGGCCCCGGACGAACGGCACCGCAGGCCAGGAATCGTCCATCGTAGGAGAAGTGGAAATGACCGATCCAATAACCCGGCACCACCGCATGGGCGATCTCTCGCCGGCTGGCCAGGTCCCAGATTCTGACGTTCCCCAGTTTGTCACCCGTGGCCACGGTTGTCCCGTCCGGCGACCATGCGACGGCGCTATTGTTCGTGCCGGCGAACGCGAGGGTTTCCGTGGGCCGCAGTCTGACGGTGTCCCAAAGCACCGCCGTGCCATTGGTTGGGTCCAGCGTCAGGGCGCGCTCGCCGTCGGGCGAGATGCCAAAACACCAGAGATAGGAAGAGACCGGAAGAACGCGAGGTCCGGAGGGCGCCGGTTCGCGCCAGGGATCCCAAACCCGCACGGAACCATCCTTTCCGCTACTGGCGATGCGTTGCCCATCCGGGGACCATGCCACCGACAGCACCTGGTGCCGGTGGCCTTGGTAGCGCCGGCAGGCCTCGGGATGGTCGAGGTCCCAAACCCGCAACGCCGAGTCCGCGCTGGCGGAGACCAGGGCACGGCTGTCCGGAGAGAAGGCGACATCACAAATCCAATCCCTGTGCCTGCCGAATCTCCGACGGGGTGGCGGCGTGGCCTGGGCGCTTCGCCAGAGATCTTCAACGGCCCACACAAAGACTTCACTGTCCGATTCCCCAACTCCTGCGGCCAGCCACTTGCCGTCCGGCGAGAAGCGCAGAACGGTCGGAGAGCCGTCCGTTCCCGTCAGCCTGACCTGCGTCTGCCTGCCGGAGTCCAACTCCCAGAAACCGACGCCGTTCGCGGCACGAAAGGCCACCACGTCTCCGGCCGGGGAGAACACCAACCAGCGGTGGGCCGTGGTGAAATCAGTCCCAGGAAATTGGGAGTTGCGAAGCGGTTGTCTGGAGGCGATGTCCCACTCGGTGAAGGTGCCGTCTTCGCTCAAAGTGAACAGTCGGGTGGCATCGGCGGAGAATGCCAAATGCGCCACGTTGGTGGGGTGAAAGAGGCGTGCTATTTCCTTCCGGGTGTCGAGGCTGACGATACTCACCGCCTGCTCGCCGGAGGCGTAATAACCGAGCAGGTGGTGTTGCTGGGAGAAGGCGAAAGGGCTGAGGTCGCCGTGCATTTTGAAGGAGTCAATCCGCTGCCGGGAGGCGATATCCCACAGACCCAGGGTAGCTTGTTCATCGCGCACGGCCAGCCACCGGCCGTGGGGCGAGAAGGCGACTTGGTCCACGGTCGTCTCAGAGCGGGTGAGTTCGAACAGTTCGTCGCTTCGGCAGCGCTGCCAGAGGTACCGCCACTCCCAGCCGCGCAGGTCTCGGCGGCCCGGCGCAGGCCGGTGGGCATCCAGATAGGCCACGGCTGCCCCCAGGTCGCCGTTCTCCAGTGCGGCCTGGGCCAGATTCATATCTGCCGCGTAGGCATTTTCCTGAGCCAGCAGTTCGTTGGCGACCGCGGTGCGCCGCTCCCGCTCGGCCCGGCGCCATTGCCAGGAAATCCCGATCAACCCGAGGACGACGACCAAAACCAACGCGCCGATCAAGCCCGCCCGCACCGGCTGCCGCCGGCACCAGCGCCACGCTTTGTCGGCCCGGCCAATGGGGCGCGCGAGCACCGGCTGACCGTTGAGAAACCGATCCAGTTCATCCGCCAGCGCCCGGGCCGTCGCATACCGCCGCGTGGGCTCTTTCTCGAGGCACTTCAGGCAAATCGTCTCCAAGTCCCGCGGCGCGTTGGGATTCAACAACCGCGGCGCCACCGGCTCCGTGTTCAGCACTTGCTGCAGGGTGTCGGCCAGCGTTTCGCCCTGGAACGGCGGCCGGCCCGTCAGCAGGTGATAGAGCATCGCCCCTAACGCATACACGTCACTTTGCCGGGAGACCTTGCCGCGCTTGCCCAGCGCCTGCTCCGGCGGAATGTAGTTCGGCGAGCCGAGCACCTGGCCGGTGAGGGTCACCTGCGAGTCGGCTTCAAAGCGCCTGGCCAGCCCGAAATCGGTCACGTGCGGCTGGTCTTGGGCATCAATCAGGACGTTCGATGGCTTGAGGTCGCGATGCAGGATGCCGCGTTCGTGGGCGTAGTGGATCGCTTCGGCAACGGTCTTCAGGTAACCGGCCGCGCGCCGGAAATCTGAGATCTGAAATCTCAAATGTGAAATCACCTGCGCCAGGCTCGGTCCCGCCACGTAGTCCATGACGAAGAATTGCTGGCCTTCGTGGACCCCGACTTCGTGGATGGCGACGATGTTGGGATGTTGCAGGCTGGCGGCGAGGACGGCTTCGGCACGGAACCGTTTGGCAAACTCCAGGCTGGCCTGCGGTCCGAACAGGAGCATCTTGAGGGCGACGATGCGGTCGAGGCTCTTCTGTCGGGCCTTATAGACGATGCCCATCCCGCCGCGCGCGATCTCCTCCAGCAGCTCATAGTCGCCGAAGGATGCCCCTGCTCCCAGTGACGAGTGACGAGTGACGAGTGACGAGGCAGATCCCTTCTCCTGGAGACCGGAGGTGTGCGGCGGGAGTTCGGGCCCCGCAGCGACGGCGCCGGACTTGAGCGCGCTGCGGAGCGAACACACCGGGCACACACCGCCCAGAGCGTCCTCCGGCAACGGCTGCCCGCAGTCGGGACAGGGTTCAAGCTTCGGCATAACCGTTCTGGCGACTCGGTCAGTCGCCTCACTATCCTACAGAGGCAAATCGAGCAAGAAGGTGCGAGAACGTGAGAACGTGAGACTGTGCCATCATGAGACCTTGGACCGTGAACAGGTCACAGGCATTCCCGGCCGCTTCGAATCTCGTGGTCTCACGGTCTGCCGCTCTCATCGGCTCAGCACCGTGATCAGATAGCGGATCTCCGCCTCGATCTCCGCCGGGTCAGCCACGGTCTGGGCAATCTCGTCGCGCACCAACTCGCGGTAGCGCTGCCGCAGGCGATGCACGGCCGACTTCACCGCGCTCTCGGTCTGGCCCAGTTGGACGGCGGCTTCACGGCACGAGACCTCACGGTCACCCGCCACGAAGTCTCGCAAGCGCTCGAACCACTCAGCCTTGCCCGCGGCCACTGATTCGTCGCGCAGTTGGGTCAGCGCCCGCTCCAGCAACGTCATCGCCCAGCGGCGCTCGAAAATCTTTTCCGCGTCCATCCGGTCCACCGGTTCGAACCGATAGCGTTCCTCGGCTTCCTGGGCATCGAGGGAAAGGACCTCGGCTCCGCCGCCGCGCTTCGCGGCCCGGGCCCGGTCGCGCTGGTCCGAAAGAAAGTGACGCAACGCCGCCAGGAGGAAAGAACGGAACTTGCCTTTGTGGGGACCGACCTGGCCGAGGTAGTTCTTGGCTAGCATCCGGGCGAAGAACTCTTGCGCCAGGTCTTGCGCGTCCGTAGCACCGTAACCTTCCCGCCGGACGTACGCATAGAGCGGATACCAGCAAGTGCGGCAGAGCTTTTCGAGCGCCTCGCCGGCCTGCGGCGCGTCGGTCTGTCCCGCCGCCAGCACCACGCTCCAATGGGTTGTCGTGAACAGCGCGGAGCCTTTTGCCGAAGGCTCGACTCCATAGCTGGGGGGGTCCATGACGGCATCCTAGCGGTCCAGGCCGGAGTTGAAAGCACTTGTTGGCGGGGACCCGACTTGTGCAAGGACCCTTAGCCGACCAACATCGTCCAACCTGCTGCGTGTCTGCTGGGCGATCACCAACGGCACCGGCAGGCAGCGGTAGGTCTCCTGGGCGATCAAGCAATGGCCCGCGGTGGTCGGCCGCGTTGCCCTCCGGCGGGATTGCCAACGCACAACGACCGGTTATGCTTGGAACGTGAACTCGAAAGCCTCGAGCCTCGCGCATTGGACGCCCGATCAGATCGCCCTCGGCCAACGCTGGGTGCGGACCTGGCAGGCCGCCGCCCACGCGCTGGAACAGGTGCGCCGACAGGAACTGCGCCGGCTCGTTCCGGAACACGCCGTCGCGCTCCTCTGCGGGCCGGCCGACTACCGCGTTCCCCCTCGAGCTCCCAAGCTGACGTCCGGACTCGTGGAACAACAGCGCTGGTTCATGAAAGCCGCCGGCCGTGCTTGAGGTCATCCGAGCCGCCCACGAGCTTCAGCTCCGCTGCACTGCGGAGTGCTGGCGGTTCTGACTGATCGGCGGCCTTGCCTTTCGAGGAGGCGACGGTAGCCCGGTCCAGCCTTTTCACCTTTCCGAATCAGATCCTGCTGCGCACCTGCTCAGCGGAGGACCTGGTGGTGATGAAAGCGTTTGCGGCTCGCGCCAAAGACTGGATCGACGTGGAAGGCATCATCATTCGGCAAACCGGCAAATTGGACTGGAGCTACATTCGCCAACAGCTCGAGCCCCTCGCCGAACTGAAGGAGGCGCCAGAAATCTTGGGTGACCTGGAACGACGTCGGTTGGAGTTCGAACGGTAATCCACCCGCTCCCGGCTCGTCGCGCGAGCGATTCCATCTGGCCGCCCAGCCCAGCGGAGCAGGAGGAAAGTCGCGATGGCTGACACGGACGTAAGGTTCTTCACCATTGCGGCTCTGTCCTAATGGACGAGGCCCTGGCCCTTCACGGCAACCCGGGCCGCTGGCGGGTGGCTGGTAATCGAAGTGCCAGTAGAGTCGCCAGAGGCGGTCCAGTTTCACGAGTTCACCGTGGCCGTCGAACAATGCCACGTTCACCGTGCCGCACAGCCGCCGGTCCGCCGGCCACTGCCCGGCACCGGACTCGGCCAACTCCAGTGAGGGGGAATAGCCGTCGAACTTCCTGGGGAGCCTTGCTGGTTTCATGGGACCGGTCTGGCCCACTTCACTGCCCCAACTGCAAAACACGGAAGTACTGCTGCGGGGCCGAGGACACCGTCGTGGCGTTGGTCGCAAAGCTCAGCTCGTCCGATTGCCACGAGCCAGTGGCCAGGTCCACGCAACGCTGAAGCCGGAACGGCGGCGAGCCGCCTTGCCACTGAAGGTCCAGGACCCCACTCGCGGCCCCGGTCGGCAGGGCGATCACCAACCGCGGCGTCAGGCAACGATACATCTCACCACCTATGAAGCGATGGGCCGCGGCGCTGAGGTGAGCGTCGTCCCACCAGAAATACTGGGTCCGATCGCAGTCCACGCAGGCGTTGGCTGCGTTGGTGAGGTTGTTGAACCCGTAAGCCGTCGGATTGGCCCAGAGGCGCACCGCGAGGTCCTGCAAATCGAAGCGGAACAGGGTCAGACTGAACTCCGCTTGCAGTCTTTGCATTTCGGAATCCATCCGCGCCCTAAGGTCCAGGTAGTCAATACTTCGCACATAGGCATCACCGCTAAATCGCGGGACCAAGTATAGCGGCGCCACGGTGGGCAGGATGAAGAACCGTCCGCCTGCCTGCGCCAGCAGCGACAGGTTCATGGCGTAATTCGAGACGACCTGCGCGACGGGAAGGTGACCAGCACACAAGTCCGAACTCACGCCCGCCCACCAAGGTGCCAGCAGGACGTTGGTATCCGGTTTGTTCGCACTCAAGTACTGGTTGATCTGCGAGCGGACCTGCAAGGTGCCGGCGCCGCCGACGGCGTAGTTCTTGATCGAGGAAGTGGGCAGCGAGAGCAAACCGCCCAAGTCATCCACCCACGAGGGCCCGTTCGAGTATTGGGCCATGCACTCGCTGTCGCCGAAGGCAACCAACTGGGTCCAACGCGCCAGCTTGAGCCAGGCGGGTTGAGTGGTGGTTTCGCCCGTGTCATCACGCACAGCGACCGTGTAACTCCCCAGATCAGCCAACGTCACGTTCGTCAGGGTCAAGCGGCTGCTGATGGCTCCGGCCAGGTCGGCGCTGTTGAATTGCCATTGGAACGTCAGCGGCGTGGTCGCGGAGGCGGTGACCTGAAGCGTGGCGGAGCCTTCGAGGGCGACGGCAATGCTCGTTGGCTGTTTCGTGATCGTGGGTTGGCCAATCGCCTGGGGAAGCCCCGCTAGCCTGAGCAGCAGGAAGATCGCGAGTGCTTGCACGGAGGTAAGGTTCTTCATGATTCAGACAGGTTAAGTGTTGTCGCAAGATTCGTTTCCAAACGGAGATCTCCTTGTGACTGACATCACCACCGCCGGACGCGGTAAAACCGCGGCCCAAGTCGCACCGCATCCGTGTCTGTGAAGGTCGTTGTGCCGGGTTGGCCGGGGAGGTTCGGGGCCAGCAAGGTGAAGGGCGGACTGGCCGACAGACTCGTGCTGCGCTCCAGGGAATAATTCACCCCGGCGACGCTCTGCCAACTCACGGTCACGTTGGTGCCGGTGGGCGACGCCGCTAACAGGCGCAACGCGGAGAGCGCGTTGGTGGGATCGGTCAGGCAACGCCACTCCTGCCAGGTGTTGTGGCCGTCGGCGTCCGCGTCCGCGGCATCCACGGAGCCATCGGTGGGCAGGTCGTATTGCTGGAGCCAGGCGTAGGAAATCATCGAGCCGGGGCCTTGGAACTCGTAGGCGCCGATGTCCACTGTGCCGCTGACGATGCGCGGGAGGCCGTCCAGGTCAAACAAGTTGGTGAAGTCAGAATCAGTGAGGTATGAGTTGTTCCCGGCGTTGATGCACGGGGAGTTGGATTCCAGGCGCAAGTTGCCGCCGGCGTAATCCACGAACAACGGCGCGTTGGTGATGTTGCCGACGCCGTTCGTCGGCATCGGCGTCGTGCAACAGTAGTTCAAGGTGAGAGCCCAGTCACTCGAACAGTTGTCTGCTCCTTCCGTGGCGGTGTTGAAATAGATGATGCAGTTATTCAAACACGCATGGCCAAAAATATCTCCAGCCGCCACGCCGCCGCCCGAGGAGGCCGAATTGCCGGTGAGCGTGCAATTGTTCAACCACACCACGGGGCCATCTCCCGATGCCCCGCCGCCACGACGGGAAGCTGAGTTACCGGTCAGCCTGCAATTGTTCAGGATGCCACCTGAGGCCCCGCCGCCATACGAAGCCGAATTGCCGGTGAGCGTGCAGTTGTTCAGGGTGCCACCTGAGGCCCCGCCGCCATAAAAACCCGAATTGCCGGTGAGCGTGCAATTCGTAGCGACAGCAAGTATCGATTCACACCACACCCCGCCCCCGCTCCACGCAGCTCCGTTCGTCAAGGTAAAGCCGGACAAGCTGGCGCCATTGGCCAGATACACGCACCGAATCGAGCCCTCAAAATTGTCGGCGCCAGGCACCTGAAAGCCCTTAATGATCGTGAACTGTGGGCCATTGACGCTCCGCACCATCAAGGGCTTGTCCACCGCCACGCGATTGGTTTCGGTGTCAACGACGGCCCGCCCGCCGGTGGCGTAGGTTCCGTTGGTCACCAGCACCAGAGCCCCTGGCACTGCGACATCAACCGCGTCCTGGATGTTTCTCGCTGCCGTGGCCCAGGAGTTGTAGGGCGCGAGAGGTTTAGGACTGTCGGTCGCGACGTAGTGGACGTCTTCCACGACGTGGACAATCCAGGTGGCGCTCACCGCTTCAGGATGGCTCTCATTGTACGCCCGCAAGCGCACCCGATAGTCACCCGCCGCCATCCAGGCGTGGGTGGCGTAAGGCTGGTTGCTCACCACGACGCCGTCACCGAACTCCCATTCGCTCGCGCTGGTCCGCCCCGTAATCAATGCTGTCAACTCCACCGAAAAACCCACTGCGACGTTCGTGTAAGTCGCCGCGATGCCCACACTCAGGGGCCCGGTCAACTGTCCATCGAGGTATTCATCACAGCCGATGGAGGGCGGAATGGCCCAGGTTTCGCCATCAATGTCAGCACCGGTCGCGTAGTCGGCGTTGCCGGCCCCGCGGCACGGGGAATCCGCGCTTAAGTGCGAGGCACTAGCCAGCTTCGGGTCGAGGACGACATTGCCGGCCCCCTCCGGCGGAAGCGGAGTGGTGCAACAGCAATTCAGGATGCTGCCCACGTAATTCGGTCCCTCCGCCGTCGCGGTGTTGAAATAGACGATGCTGTTGTTCAGGGTGCAGTCAAAGACCCCACCACCGCAGCAAGTGGCCGCTGAGTTGCCCGTCACCGTGCAGTTGTTCAGTGTGCCCTGACTAGCCCCGCCGCCGCCATACGAAGCCGAGTTGCCGCTCACCTCGCAGTTATTGAGCGTGCCACCTAACGCTCCGCCGCCAAACCAAGCCGAGTTGCCGGTCAACGTGCAGTTGTTCAGGGTGCAGTCATAGGCACCGCCGCCACGGTTTCGGGCCGAGTTACCTGCCAGGGTGCAGTGATTCAGGGTGCCCCCACATGCCCCGCCGCCCTGATTTAGCGCTGAGTTACCTGTCACAACACAGTCAGTTACTACTGCATTTATGGAAGCACACCAGACCCCGCCGCCGGCATTCGATTCCGCGAAATCTCCAACGGCCCCAGCACGAGTGGCTCCGTTGGTCAACGTAAAGCCTGAGAGACTGGCACCATCGGCCAGATACACGCATCGGATCGCGCCGTCGCCGCAGCCATCCGTGCTTCCAGACGCTTTGTAGCCTTGGATGATCGTGAACTCGGGACCGTTGACGCTCCGCAGCGTGAGCGGCTTTTGCACCGCGACACGGTTGACCAAGTCGCCCGTCCCCACCGCTCGGCCGCCGGTGGCGTACACGCCGTTGGTCACCACAATCTCGTCGCCCGGCGCGGCAGCGTCCGCGGCCTGCTGGATGGTGGCGGCGGCGCTGGCCCAGTTGGTGTACGGCGGCGTGGCGTTGGTGCTGTTCGCATCCACGTAGCGCACGGTTGCGAAGGCGTGGTCCGCTACCAGCGACGCCAGCAGCACGGCAGTTAATGTGCTTGTTCCCCGGTGGGAAAAGCGTCGGCTAGGCAATGTTTTCATGATCTCGAATTGTTGATTGCTGTTGTTGCCGTCGGTTCATTGCCCCAACTGCAAGACGCGGAAGTGCCGCTCCGGGGCCGAGGACACCGTCGCTGCGTTGGTCGCCAAGTTCAGCTCGTCCGATTCCACGAGCCAGTGGCTAGGTCCGCGCAACGCTGAACTCGGACCGGCGGCGAACTCGGTCGCGCCACCGCCACAATTGTGCCGTGAGGCTGACACCATTGTAGTCATCACCCCTGTACACAGGAAAAAGCCGGGAAAGGGGACAAGGTTTCTCATGGCCTTGACGGGTTAGGGGATTTGCGGATGGGCGATTGCGCGCCGTGAGAAAGCGCCGCGAGGAGCGCCATGCTTATGTGAACCCGACTCCAGTGCGTGTGGTTCAAGCCCCGGAGGAGCGGTATGGAATTCGGCATCCGCCAACTACCGTTCACGCACCCGCCTGCCCAGGTCGACGCGAAACATGCCGCTCCTAACGGAGCTGAAAGTTCACTCAGCCCTTCTTTCTTTCTCCTTTGCTTCGATCTCCGCCAAAGAGGGCGCGTGCCAGAAGAGCGCGGTGCCCTCCAGGCTGGCCGCGAACAGGGTGTTGCCGTCCGGCGAGAAACCAATGCGGTGGTACCACCCAGGCTCGCCCGGCAGCGTCGCCACGTCACGACCGGTCTCGACATCCCAGAGCTTCATCACGCCGTTGGGGCTGGTCCCGCTGGCGATCAATCGCTGGCCATCGGGTGAAAAGACCAGGTCGTGCAGTGTGTTGCGGTAACTGCGGCCGATGGGCTTGGCTTGTCGAGTCGCGACATCCCACACCTTCACCAAGGCGCCCTGTATACCCGCCGCGGCAAACAGCGTTCCGTCCGGCGAGAAGGCCACATGCACGGCGCTCGCATACTGGCAGTCGAACAAGCCCTGTCTCTGTCGGGTCGTGAGGTCCCACCAAGCCGCCGTCCCGTCCCTATATCCGATCGCAAGAGTGCGTTCGTCTGGAGAGAAGGCTGCATCGAGACCGTTCTTGACGTTGATGCCGCGCAGATCGACCTCACGCCAGCCGGCCAATGCCCACAACTTGCCCACGACGCGGCCGTCCAGCGACCACGCGCCACCAAACAGAATGTTGCCGCGCGGCGAGAACCAGAGAGCGAAGATCCTGGACTCGGGAAAGACCAGGTTCGTGACCATCTGACGCGCTGGGAAATCCCACACTTGAATACTCCCAGCCGCGTCGCCGAGGGCCAGCCAGCGACCGTCCCTCGAGAGGTCCAGACTCGTGTGGTTGGTCCCCGGGAAGGACAATCTCTCCAGCACCTGAAGGCTCGCCGCGTTCCACCGCACGATCGCGCCATCCGCCCGGGTCGCAGCGAGGAAGGTCTTGCTGTCCGGTAAGAAGGCCGGTCCCCAGAGATGGATGGGTTCGGGCAAGATCGCGTAGGCTGCCGCCGGCTTCACCACCGGGTCCCAATAACGGACCGAGCCATCCCTCGCGCCCGTCACGAGGTTTTGGCCATCCGGAGACCACGCGACGGCCCAAACCTCATCCGCATTCCCCTGGAACGGCCGCGTCTCGACCTTCTGGGTTACATCCCAAAGGCGAAGGGTCTGATCGGCGCTGGCCGAGGCCAGCGTTTGCCCATCGGGCGAGAAGGCCAAACCGGCGACCCAACCGCTATGCCCGGCGAGTCGCACCTCCGTGCCGGCCGCAAAATCCCAGACATGAACGTCGTTGTCCCTGGCCCCACACCCGGCGGCGAGCAGCTTGCTGTCGGGCGAGAAGGCCAACACCGTGATCCCGTCGGCTGGCGGTGGCACGGGGATCACGGTCTCTTTGCCAGTGGCCCGGTCCAGAAGTCGAATTCGCGGTCTGGCTTCGCCAACGGCCAACAACCGGCCATCGGGCGAGAAGAGCACACAGCCGTAGTGGTCGGTATCGATCGACGGGTTGTTGAAACGGATCCGGGTTAGTTTCGACTCGAGTCGGGGCGGTCCGGCGGTGGCGTCTGCCATCGAGGTCGCCTTCACCTTCGCGTCGGTGGAGAACTGTTCGACATCACCGCCGACCGGTGCGCCGGGGAAGTTGGTCGTGACTTGTTGCGACTCGACGTCCCAGACGCGGACTTCCCCGTCGTCGGCCAAGGTGGCCATCGCCTGGGCGTCGGGCGAGAACGCGATCGAGACCAGGTCGGCAGAGTGCGGAAACGCGGCGATTTCCTTCTGCGTGTTCAGGTCCTGAAGGCTGACCACCGGCTTTCCGCTGGCATCCTTACTGCCCCAAGCCAGGAGGTTTCCGCGCGGCGCAAAGGCCAAGGCTTTATTGCACCAGCGCCCGCCAAGGGCCGCGTTCGCTGGCAGTTCGACCGCCAGTCGCTTCGCCACGGCATCCCAGAGGGCCAGGGTTCCGCCCTCCCGGCGCACGGCCAGCCATTTTCCGTCGGGCGAAAAGGCCAGGGCCGACACCGCGTTCGAGTATTGGCAGAGGGTGAAGCGCTCGTCGCTCTGGCACCGGCTCCAGAAATAGCGCCACTCCCAGCCACGCAAATCAGTTTCGGATTTCGGATTTCGGATTTCGGATTTTCCAGCGGGTCGGTGGCGGTTGAGCTGTTCCAGGGCACGGCCCAGGTCGCTGTCTTCGAGCGCCCGCTGCACCTCCTTCATATCCGCGGCGTAAGCGTTTTGACGGGCGACCAGTTCGCCAGCTTCGGCACGCACTCGCTCCAATTCCGCCTGGCGCGACTCGGATTCCGCCCGACGCCACTGCCACACCACGCCGGTGAATCCTGACACGAACAACAGCGCTGCCACCGCGGCCAGGCTCGCCAACTGCGGTTTGCGCCGGCACCAGCGCCAGGCCTTGCCGGCCGGGCCAAGGGGGCGAGCCTGGATCGGCTCACCCGCCAGATAGCGCGCCAGTTCATCCGCCAAACCCTGGGCGGTGGGATACCGGCGGGCCGATTCTTTCTCCAGGCACTTGAGGCAGATCGTCTCCAGATCGCGGGGCACGCTGGGGTTAAGCAGGCGCGGCGCGACCGGTTCGGCGTGGAGCACCAGGTCCAGCGTTTGGGTCAGGGATTCGGCCTGGAACGGCGGGCGCCCGGTCAGCAGGTGATACAGCGTCGCGCCCAGGGCGTACACATCGGTGCGCCGGGAAACGCGACCGCGCTGCCCCGTGGCTTGTTCTGGCGGGAGATAATGGGGCGAGCCCAGCACCTGCCCGGTCACGGTCAATTCCGAGTCGCCCTCCAACTGTCGGGCCAAACCGAAGTCCACCACCTGCGGCTGATCGTGCGTGTCAATCAGGACATTCGAGGGTTTCAGGTCGCGATGCAGGATGCCGCGCTCATGGGCGTAGTGGACCGCCTCGGCGACGGTCTGCATCCAGCGGGCCGACTGCTTGAAATCCGAAATCCGAAATCGCAAATCCGAAATTCCCTGGGCCAGGCTTTGCCCCTCGACGTAGTCCATCACGAAGAAGTGCCGGTCCTCATGGATGCCTACCTCGTGGATGGCGACGATGTTCGGATGGTGCAGACTCGCCGCCGAAACCGCTTCCGCGCGGAACCGCATGACCAAGTCGGGGTTCGAGTTGGGCCCGAAGGCCATCATCTTGATCGCGACCACGCGGTCCAGGCTGCGTTGCCGGGCGCGATAGACCACGCCCATGCCGCCACGGCCGATCTCGTCCAGCAACTCGTAGTCGCCGAACCGATTTGTGACTTCCGACTTGCGATGTCCGCTCGCCGAAGCGCCACCTGGACCTCCGACCGCTGAGTCCTGTCCGCTGACTTCGAACTCCTGATCCTCCGCATTCAGGTTCGGGGCGGGACCGAGCAGACCGGCGCTGGCCTGGAGGAAGAGACACTTCGGACAGAACTCCTGACGCGCGCCGCCGACCAAGGGCGCGCCACAGTGCAGACATGTGCTCGGAGTTCCCATATCGATCTGACACCCATTGACACCACTGATACTACCGGGAAAAACCGTCAATCGGGACACGGTGTTCGCGCCCTGCCCCGACCGCTCATCCCGCCATCACGTCGCAGAGATGGCGCATCTCGTCTGCCACCTCCGCCGGATCGGCGACCGTCTGGGCAATGGCCTCCCGAACGACGCGTGCGAACGATCTGCGCTCGAGCAATTGCAGCAAGAAGGCTTGCGTCAGGTCCTGGGCATCCTTGTGTCCGTGCCCACGCCGCCGCGCGTAGGCGTAGAGGGGATACCAGTAGGTGCGGCAGAGTGTCTCCAGTGCCTGGGCGGCTTGGGGTGAATCGCTCTGTCCCGCCGTCAGCACCACGCTCCAATGGGTTGTCGTGAACAGCCCGGAGCCCTTCGCCGAAGGCTCGACACTGTCGCTGGAGCCGGCCATGACGGCATCCTGGCGATTCCTGGCCGGAATTGGAAGCCCGTGTTGGCGGGCCGGTCCTTGTCGCCAGAAAACGGTCCCCGCTGCGAGCCACGGTGCCGCTCACGTTCGTCAGGTTGCGACCCCTGGTAATGCTCAGTATGACAGTCGTTTTTGCCCGGCGGGTGTTTATGGGGTTTCTGGTTTTAACCACGGATCGCACGGATAACACGGATGGGCCGGCCGTGGGTCGGCAAGCCGGCCAGACGCGTTCGAACCTCGCGAAGCGTCTTGGAGGTGCGGCGGTCCTCCGCCGCTTTGGCTGGGATTCCGGTCGCGGAAGGGGGATGCTACTGGATGTCGTAGCCTTGTTCGCGGAAGCGCTGGATTTTGTAGAGGAGCGCGCGGCGGCTGATGCCGAGGGCTTTGGCGGTATCGGTGCGATTGGATTTGTGCTGGCGGAGCATGTCGAGGATGGCCTGGCGTTCGATGGCTTCGAGGCGGGTGGTATCCGAGGTGGCGGACGGAGGCGAGGCGCCCGTGGCCGGATTGCTGGCGCAGACGCGGGCGGGGAGATGTTCGAGGAGGATCAATTCGCCGCGGGAGAGTAGGGCGGCGCGTTCCATGGCGTTGCGGAGTTCGCGGACGTTGCCGGGCCAGGGGTAGCGGGTGAGGCAGTTGATGACGGCGGAGGAAAGCCGGGCGCGGTCCTGGCTGAGTTCGCGGATGAACTGGGTGGCGAGGGGGAGGATATCGTCGCGGCGTTCGCGGAGTGGGGGGAGGTTGAGTTCGATGACGTTGAGGCGGTAGAAGAGATCCTCACGGAAGCGGCCGTGTTTGACTTCGTCTTCGAGGTTGCGGTTGGTGGCGGCGATGATGCGGGCGTTGGTTTCGATTTCGGCGTTGGAACCGATGCGCTGGACGCGGCCGCCCTGGGTGACGCGGAGGAGTTTGGCCTGGAGTTTGGGCGACATCTCGCTGATTTCGTCGAGGAAGATGGTGCCACGGTTGGCAAGTTCGAAGCGGCCGATGCGCTGGCTGGTGGCGCCGGTGAAGGCCCCTTTTTCGTGGCCGAAGAGCTCGCTTTCGAGGAGCGGTTCGGGGATGGCGGCGCAGTTGACTTTGACGAGCGGACCTTCGGCGCGGGTGCTCCAGGCGTGGATGACATCGGCGAGGACCTCCTTGCCGGAGCCGCTTTCGCCGGTGACCAGGACCCGGGTTTCGGAGGGGGCGACGAGGGAGGCGTCGCGGAATACGGCCTGCATGAGGGGGCTGCGGGCGACGACCCAGGTGGGGAGTTGTTTATCCTGGTCGAATTGGAGTGGCCGGGTGTGGGCGATGCCGGTGGCGCGCTGGACGGAGATTAGGAGTTCGTCGAGATCGATCGGTTTGGAGAGATAATTGACGGCGCCGTCGCGCATGGCTTCGACGGCCTCGCGGATATCGGCGTAGGCGGTGACGAGCAGGACGGGGAGGACCGCATGCTCCTGGCGGGCGCGGCGGAGGGTGTCGAGACCGGACATGCCGGGCATGCGCACGTCCGAGATCATCATGTCGACGGGTTGGGCGCGGAGGGCGGCGAGGGCCGCTTCGCCGGAGTCGACGGGCAGGGTGGCGAAACCCTGACCGCGCAGGAAAGAATCGAGCAGGCTGCGCTGGCCGGGGTCGTCATCGACGATGAGGAGCCGGGGAGCGGATGACGGTTTGGGACCGGGTGCTGGGGACATGGGGTCAGGAGGCGATGCGGAGATGGCTGAGGCGGAAGAGGGCGCCCTTGGGTGAGTTGGCGAGGCATTCGATCTCCCAGCCATGGGCGAGGACGATCTGTTGGACGACGGAGAGGCCGAGGCCGGTTCCGTTCGGTTGGGTGGTGAAGTAGGGTTTGAAGATCTCGGCGCGTTGTTCGGGGGGGACGCCGGGGCCGTCGTCGCGCACTTCAAGGAACGCCTCGGCGGGGCTGGAGCGGCCGGCGAGGACCTGGATCTGGCCGCCGGGGCCGACGGCTTGAACGGCATTGAGCAGGAGGTTGAACAGGGCTTGCCGGAGGAGTTGCTCATCGGCCTCGACGGTGATCTGGGTATTTTCGGTGTCGAGTTGAACCTGTTTTTCCTCGATGTCGACCTTGAGGGCGCGGACGACTTCGGTGATCACGGAGCCGATGGAGAGGGCGGTGCGACGGACTTCGCGGGGGCGGGAGTAATTGATGAACTCGTTGAGTTGGGCGGTGACACGGTCGGTTTCGTCGATGATCTCGCGGGAGCGTTCGCGGGCTTCGGTCGAGGCCTCGGGCTGTCGGGAGATGAGTTGGGCCAAGCCGCGGATGATGTTGAGGGGGTTGCGAGTTTCGTGGGCGAGCCCGGCGGCGGCCAGGTTCATTTCCTTGAGGCGGGTATTGAGTTCGGCGGCGCGGACGAGGCGGAGTTCGAGGTCGGCCGACCAGACCAGGTTGCGCCAGGCCAGGGCGAGGCCGGCGACGGCGACGGAGGCGAGGACGCAGATGATCCAGCGCATCCAGAGATCGTAGGTGCAGGCTCGGTGGAAGCCATCGGTGGGCAGGGCGAGGACCAGGCCGTGCACGCCGCGGCGATCGAGGAGTGCCTGGAATTCCTTTTCGTCCATCCAGAACGGACGGCCGAAGCGGGGGCGATCGAAGCCTTCGCGGCGCGGGCCGGCGCGTTCGGGTTGGTTGGTGGATGGGGACGGGGTATTGGTGGAAGCGTCGGGGGCGGGGGCGGCGGAATCGGGGGGAGACGGGCCGAACGGCGGGCGGGCGGGGCGCTCTTCATCGCGCGAACCGCCCGTGCCTTCGCGACGGGGCAGAACAATGGTGGGCCGCTCTTCGCCTTCGGAGGAGAGGGTGGCGCCGAGATCGACGAGGTTGACGATGGTGACGTTGTGGGGTTCCCACCGGGTGCCGGTTTGGAGCATGCCTTTGGTGGCGAGATCGATGGGGGGACCGGCGGAGACGACGACTTCGCCGGAGGCGTTGAGCAGGGCGACGGAGGAGAGTTCGCCGGATTGGACGAGCTCGCTGAGGGCGGATTCGAGGCGGTCCTGGGAGACCATGCCGCCGAAGCGGCGTTGGGAGCGGATGACCAGGCCGAGGGTGGCGGTGATATCGCGGGAACGCAGGATGAGGGCAGTGCGTTCGGAGGCGCGGAGGCGGCGGTGTTCGGCGATCTGCCAGGCGAGGATGAGAACCCAAGCCGCCAGGAGAAGTCCATAGACCAGCCGGCTGTGCCTGAACATGGGGGGATTAGACCAGGGTTATGGGTGGGTGGGCGAGGTTATTTGCGTCGCTTGGCGTCGGTCTTGGACGGTTGGGCGGCGGTCGTTTCCAGGAATTGATTGAGTTGCTGCTCGGAGATCGTGTTGGGAATGTTGGATCGTTCTTTTTCCTCGGTGGTGAGGGCGGCCAATTCGGAGGGCTGTCCGACGATGTGAGGTGTAAGGAAGATGAGCAGTTCCGTTTTGCTGTCGCTCTTGACGCGGCGACGGAAGGCGGCGCCCAGGAGCGGGATATCGCCGAGGACGGGGATCTTGCTATCGACCTGTTGGTTTTGGTTGAGCATGAGACCTCCGATGACGACCGTCTGGCGGTCGGGGACAATGACGACGGTATCGGCCGAACGAGAATTGATGACGGGCGAATTGATGGTGCCGCTGGGGCCGCTCGAGGTGGGGACCCACTGGCTGCGGTCGGCGAGTTCGGATGTTTGAGGCGTGACGATCATTTCGACCATGCCGTCGGAGGTGATGAAAGGGGTTACCTGGAGGATGATGCCGACGTTTTCGTAAGTGATGGTGTTGTATTGGTTGCCGAGGGAATCGAACCTTGTGCCGGTGACGATGGGGACGCGTTGGCCGAGGCTGATGGTGGCCATTTGATTATTGCGGGCGAGGATGGAGGGTCGGGAGAGGATCTCGGTTTTGCCGGCCTGGGCGAGGGCGTGGAGGGTGACCTGGAAATCGCTGCCGAGCACCTGGTAGATCCCGCCGTCACCGGCGGCGGCGCCGGTGATGCCGGCGATGCCGCTGAAGGCTTGGCTGACCGAGCCGGTGTTGGAGTTGCCCATGTCTTTGGTGTAGGACCCTTCGACGCCGAGATCGAGGCCTTTGGAGTAGGTGGCCTCGACGAAGACGACTTTGATGAGGACCTGGGGGGCAGGGCGATCGAGTTTTTCAATGACTTTGCTGATGTCTTCGGCGGTTTTGTCGTCGGTGACGACCACGAGTTTGCGGGTTTCGGGATCGGTCGAGATGCTGGCCTGGCCGACCTGGGTGCTGCTGGGGTAGTTGGCGGCGGAGGTGGAGGTGCGGCGGGTGGCGGTGCCCTGGGCCTGGGCAAGCTGGATGGAGCCGCAGGCGAGGCCGAGGGCGAGGGTCGAGACGGCGAGAGCGCGTGCGCTGCCTGTTGCGAGGTGGGTTTTCATAGATGTGAACGGGTGGAGATTGAGGTTTGGGCGTTCGCGGGACTAGCGTCCGGTGCCGGTCCGGGTGCCGGTACCGGTGGTGCCGAAGCCGGAGGTGGTATTGAGGCCCTGGTTTTGCATTTGACTGGCGCGGGTATTCAACTGGCTGCCGGCCTGGCGGGTGGTGGAGCGGGTCCCCGTGCCCGTACCGGTGTTTTGGCTCGGGAACAGACTTTGGAGCACTTCCTGGACGACCTGAGGATCGGTGTTCTCGACATCGAAGACGAAGACCTTTTGTTGTCGGGCGGGATCGGCATCGAGGACCTCGATCATCTGGGCGATCTGGTTGAGGGTATTGCGGGCGGCGCTGACGACGACGGAGCCGGTGCGGAGGTCGGGCACGGCGGTGACGCGGGTTTGCTGTTGCATGCGGGCGCTCGGGGTGGAGGCGGCGACCTGGGAACCGGGGCGGCCGCCGAATTGGACGCGGCCGCGGTTGTTTTGGGTGGAGGTGGGATCGGGGAAGAGTTGGGTGAGGAGATCGGCGGTTTCCTGGGCATCGGCATATTGCAGGCGGAACACGCGGACCTCGGTGATTTCTTCGATATCGGTATCGACTTCGCGGACGAGGTCCTCGATGACGGGCATATGATCTTCAGGGGCACTGACGACGAGGGAGTTGCTGCGTTCATCGGCGGTGGCGATGACGCGCGGGGTGGCGACGCGTCCGCTGGCGGTGCTGGCTTGCTGGTTGCCGCGTTGTTGGCCGGAGGGGCCGCCCTGGCCGCGGAAGAACTGTTGCATTGGGTTTCCGCCGCCCTGGGTGCCGGCTTGGGAGGACTGAAACAGTTCGGTGACCACGGTGGCCAGGGCTTTGGCGTCGGCGTATTGGAGGGGAAACACGCGGACGGAGGAGGTGGCGGAGATGGCGGTGTCGAGGGCGCGAACGATTTCGGCCATGCGGCGGATATTGGCCTGGGTATCGGTGATGACGAGGGCGTTGCCGCCTTCGTTGGCGGTCATGGAGGCCTGGGCGGGCATGAGGGGTTCGAGGTCCTTGGTCAGTTGGGTGGCATTGATGAAGCGAACCGGGATGATTTGGGTGACCATTTCGTCGGTGTTGGGGATGTCATTGGGATCGCCGCCGCTGATGACCGGAATGTTCATTTTGCGGGCGTTCTCGCGAGTGACGATCGTGAGGGTGCGGC
The DNA here is from genome assembly GCA_023383055.1 of Verrucomicrobiota bacterium. Lineage (GTDB taxonomy): Bacteria > Verrucomicrobiota > Verrucomicrobiia > Limisphaerales > JAHDYP01 > JAHDYP01. Next base: position 27,973 of record JAHDYP010000041.1, read on the forward strand.
CGTTGCGGACGGCGGCGTAGCCGTTGCGGTTGAGGACGGAGTTGAGGACATCGACGGCTTCGGCGCGGTTGAGCGGTTGGTTGCTCCAGACATCGACCTGGCCTTTGACCTCGGTCTGGAGGTCGATGATGAACCCGGCGGCGTCGCTGAGGTAATCCAGGACCAGTTCCAAGGGAGCGCCTCGGAAGTTGAGCTGAAGGTTCCTTTCGCCGTCGGCGGCGACCAGGGCGGGCGTGGTGCGGGCCAGCGCGGGAGTGGGTCGCGCGACGGCAGGAGTCGGCGTTGACGCGGGTGATTGCGCGCGACTGGGCGGTGGGTTATCGGCCGGCGGTTCCGGGGACGGTTCGGGTTCCTGGTCATCGGGAAGGGGCGCTGGTGAGGCCTCGTCGGGTGGCAGCGGTTCCGCATCCGGAGGTTCGGGGGGGGATTCTTCGTCCGGCGGCGGGGGTTCTTCCTGGGCGAGGCGCGGAGGGTAGGGTTCCGCGGCGAAGGCCGAGTTGCAGCGCGGAGCGGCGGTGATGAAGAGCAGCAGTGTGAGGAGACTGCTGAAGAGCAGAGCGGGTGGTTTGAGCTGGTTCATTGTAATTCTCTTTCCCTTTGTTGCATGAGTCTCCGGAGGACTTCGTCGTCGACCGATGCGGTGCTGGCGGAGGTGCTGGACGTGCGGGACGACGATTCGGCAGGCGATGACCGGTCCCCGGTGCGGGTGGATTCGGAGCGATCGGCCAGGTGCCAGGGACCTTCATTTTCGCGGCGCAATTGCATGCCGACGCGCAATGGGACGGTGTTGGTGTCTTGCCGCAGGATGACTCCGGAGCTCGAGATCTCGCTGACCGTGTAGTCGCCGATGGTATCTTCAAGTTGCAGGCGTCCGCGCAATTCGGAACGGGTGCCATCGAAGAAGGCGACCCAGTGTTGGCCGTCGCCGAGGGTGCCTACGAGGGTGAAACTGTCGAGTTGGGCGGGCCGGGAGGAGGATCGGGTGACAGGAGGAGCGGTTCGGCCGGATCGGTTGGGATTGAAGATATTGCGTTCGGCGATGAGGCGGAACCGGCTGAAGTTGGTTTCGGGCGGGTTGGCGGTCTCCTGGGCCGGGGTGGTAAGGGTGGCGCAGAACAGGAAGACGATGGCGGCGGCAGCGAATGCCGATGGGCAGGGGAGCAGGTTCATAGGTTCTCCCGCGGGGTCAGGATCAAGCCGCTGACCTGGAGTGTCAGGGTAAGCTGCTGGCCGTTATTGTCGTTGGCAGTCATCTCGAGCAAATCAATCTTAATCGCGAGCGGGTCGTTCTCCAACTCGTAAAGGAACCGGGCGAGGCTGCCGAGTGTGCCGGAAGCATCGGCGCGGCATTCGAGGAGGATGAATGCGGGGTCGCCGGTTTTTCTTTGCGGGCGGATGGAGCCGATGCTGGCGCCGCTTTCCTTGGCCCAGCGGTCGAAGGCTTTCAACAGCAGATCTTCGGCGAGGGAAGTCTGGGATGGGAGCGCCTGAGTTTGCATGCGTTCCCAGCGGGTGCGGATGGTATTCCGGCGTTGGAGGAGTTGGGTGCCCTGGGTTACCGACTGTTTCAGGTCGCGCAGTCTGGAGGTGCGCTGATCCCAGCTGGCGGCGAGCGGGGAGAGCACGAGGCGATCGGCGGCGAGCAGGGCAATGGCGGCGATGGCGATGACCGCGAGGAGTTGTTGGCGGTTATGAATCGTCATGGGCGGCCTCCCGGGGTCGACTGGAAATTGAAGGTGAATTGGAGCGGAGATTTCCCGCGGATCTGATCGACCTGGACCGATCCGACCCCGGTGGATTCGCGCAAGCGGTCGAGGGTTTGGAGCAGGGCCTGGTTGTCGGCCGCGGTACCGCTGCAGACGACCGTGTCGGGACGGATCTCGATAGATTTGGCGGTGACGGAGCCTTGTTCGGGGAAGGCATCGGTGAGGCGCTGGAGGACGGTGAGGCAGCGGAAGGAGTCATCGAACCAGGGGCGGTAGGTTTGGATGTTGTCCTGCATGGAATCGAGCTCGGCGACCTCGGTTTTCATGACATTCCATTGGGATTGCCAGCGCATGAGTTGCCATTGCTGGACCAGGAAAGCCGCGAGAGTCAAAAAGGCCACGACGCCGACGGCGGCCCCGGCGTAGGCGAGTTTGCCGGCCGGGTAACGGTTTTGGAACTGTTGCCAGGCGCTGACTTTGGGGGGGAGGAACTCGAGGGTGGTTTTGGCGCCGGCCAGGTGCCGGAGGGCGAGGCTCAGAGCGGAGGACACTTCGAGATCGGGCGGCAATTGAAACTTGAAGGATCCGGGAGGGTAACGGGTGATCTGTTGGCCCTGCAGCTCCATTTCGGCAAGCTGCGGGGCCAGTTGCGCGGTTAATTCCGCGGCTTGCTGGTTATGGCCGAAGACTTTCACTCGGCGGATGGAGTCGCGGACCGGGGCCGGCAGTTGCCCCATGGTGATGCGGAGTTCGCGGATGAGATGATCGAGCTGCAGGCGGCGTTCGACGCCTTCCTGTTCGAAGGCGTCCTCAACCGTGCGCAAGAGGGCCACTCCGCCGCCGGCGGTGATCTGGAGCGCGATGCTGGTTTCGCCCGGGGTCAACGCCAGCACCCCGTCCGCCGCGTCGGCCTCGGCTGGTTGGAGCGCGGCGATTCCGAGGGAGAAGCTGACCGGTCGGAGCTGGGCGGCGCGCAAGGCGCTTTCGAGGTGGGCGACGTGATCGCGCGGGACAGCGATGAGCGTGGCGGCCGGGTTATCCGAGGCGACGCGGTAGCGGGAATGGGCGACGAGCAAAGCCCCGGGGCTGTAAGGAAATCCGCGTTCGGCGGTGATCTCGAGAAAGCTGGCCAGGTCGCTTTCCGGGAGTTCGGGGAGCGTGGTGTTGAGCGTCAGGATCCAGTTGAGTGGCAGGGCGACCACGCAGCGGCGCTCCCGGATGCCCGCGGCATCCAACTGTTTGCGGATTTCGCGCCCGACGAGGGTGGGATCGTCTTTGAGTGGATCGAGAGAAAGGGCGAAGACAAAGGACTTGGCCACGGTGGCTGAGCCATTGGTGCGGCGGACGACGACGCCCTCGAGCCGCTGTCCGTCGAGGGCCAGTCCGAGGACGGAGGCGCCCTTGGTCCGCGAGAATCGGTCAAGGCTTGGAACATGGAATGAGAACGGGGGTTTCATGGTCAGCGTCGAAGCGATCGAAGGGAGCCGAGGGTGGTGGATGGGGAGCCGGCTTCATCCAGGAGATCCTGACGGAGCTCGGATCCCAAGGCCCAGCCGAGGTGGGTAAGATCCTGTCGATAGACGATCCGGGGGGTGGATTCGGTGGTGTCGAAGACGAATTTGGCCCGGTGGTAGCCGCGTCCGTACTGGCCAACGGCGGCGATGTCGGCGGTGAACTGGTAGGTCTGCGCGGTGAGGTGGGGTCCGGCCAGAATGGCTTGGGCGTCGCCAAGCACATCTTTGACCCAGGAGAGGGAGCTGCTGCTCGAGGCGTTGGCCTGGCGAGCAGCGACGAGGGTGGCGGCCAGGTCGAGGCCGATGCCCGGGATGCAGGCGAGGACGGTTTCACTGGCGGTATTCACGTTGACGAGACCGGGTGTGAAAGCGTTGGTGGTGGCGGTGAGATTGGTTTCCACCAGCATGAATTCCTCCGGGGTCAGGCCGCTGCGGACGTGGAATTCGAGGAGGCTGCGGAAGTTCAGCGTCAGGTTGGTGTTACCGCCGGGCCCGCCGCCCTGGCCGCCTTGGCCGCCTTGGCCGCCCTGGGTGCCGCCGAGCCCGAGGAGCACCTGGTTGGCGCGTTCGTTTCCGAGGGCGTCCTGGAGCACCGTGGCCAGCTCTTGGGGATCGTTCAGGTTGGTGCGGGAGGCGTTGGATTCGCGGCTCCAGACGGTGAGGTATTCGAGGATGCCGGAGTCGAGGTGTCCGTCGCGGTTGTCGAGCGGGGGCGAGGCATCGCCATCGTTCTCGTTGGGGTCGAGGACGCCATTGAGGTTGGCATCTTCGCCGTAGAGGATCTCGGGGTACATGCCGGCCACGAGGCGGAGTTCGTCAAGGGAATCGAAGGGGGCGTTTTTGCAGCGATAAGGCGGGTTGAAGCGTTGGTAGGTTTCGTCTTCGGCGCCGTCGATGGTCAGTTCGCTGTTGCTGTCGCGCCAATCGATGATGGCGGCGGCGAGGGCGGGGGTCATGCCGGGGAGGAGTTCGAGCATCGCGGCGGAGGCGGTGTTGAGGTTGAGTTTGGCGCTTTCATCGGTGAGCTCGAAGACGAGTTCGGAGCGTCCGAATTGCCAACTGTTGGTGTCACGGCCGATGAGCCAGAAGCGGGCGTCGCCGAGGGGCACCTCTTCGGTTTCATAGGTGAGCGGGTCGGGGTGTTGTCCGGGGAAGGGGATGTTGGCGAGGGTGTTGCTGAGGTAGGTGACGGCGCCGGCGATCGCTTCCTGGGCCAGGACACCGGCGGTCCGGTTGTCAGTCGCGCGCAGGGCGAGGGTCATGGAGTGAGCGAAGTAGAGGGCGAGACTGACGAGACCGAAGGTGATCCAGAGGACAACGATGAGGATCGAGCCGCGGGTGGTCCGGTGCGATGGGGTGGGTGGGAGGGGCAGGTTCATGAGCCGGCCTCGGATTCGGATTCGGCTTCCTCGGTCGTGTTGGTGCTGGCCTGGACCAGGAGCGGGACCACCAGTTCGATGGGGTCGGAGCTGCCGGGTGCGGTCGCGAGGTTCGTGAGGTGGAGTTGGATTTTGAGGGCGGCGGGCAGCGGTGTGGCGGCGGTGGATGAATCCCAATAATCGATCCATTGCAGGCCGTCGAAGAAGAGGAACACCAGGTCGTCAACGCCGCCCATGAGCCATTGGTTTTCGGGTTGGTCCTCGGCGATGGGGAGGAGGTTATGGCTGACGGAACGGATGAGGTCCTGTCCGGGTGTGTTATTGGTGGGCTCGGCGAGATAATAGGAGACGCGCATGATTTCGCCCCAGGGAGTGGTCTCGCTGATAATGCCGGTGGTGGTATAGAGTTCGGGGCTGACCACCCGGCCGGGGAGGGTCGTGCGGTAGGCGTTCGAGGAGCTGGTGCTGGAGGGCCCAAAGCCACCGCCCGAAAGCGCGGCTGACTGAAAGGGGCCCGAGAAGGTGCCACCGGGCGGGAGGAGATTGGCGAGATCGCGTTTAATGATTTCGAGGGCGTGCTGGCGAGGGAGGGAAGCTTCGAGTTGCGCGGTGGTCCGGTTGCGGAGCGTAAGGGCGCTATAGAAGACCGTGTGAACCGCCATCAGCACCACCGCAAAGATGGCCACAGCCAGGAGTAGCTCGAACAGGGTGAAACCGGCGTGCCGCGGGGACGGGCGGAACGGTATCTCCCGGGTTGGAGCCGGTGTGGTCATGTGATGGCGGCGTCGATGAGGGTGGCAATCCGGACCTCGTATTCGCGGCCCTGGACGAGGAAGAAGACCTCGACGGTCAGGAGTCGCAGGGTGGCGGTGGTGCCGCCGATCTGGGTCCAGGGTTCGACTCGGGCGATCCACCGGTATTGGTAGGCGGCTTCCTGGACGGTGCCATTCAGGACGCCGCGCTGCCACTGGCCGGTGACCTTGAGTTCGTTGAGATAGTTCTGGGCGATGCGGGTGGCCGCGGTCTTTCGTTCGCTGACCTGTCCGGCGAGGTTGGCGATGCGGACGCCTTCGACGGCGACCGGGAGGACGATGGCCATGAAGAGCAGGGCGGCCAGCACCTCGGCGAAGGTGAAGCCGGCGCGCGCCGGATTACGGCGGCAGGTGGCTCGGGGTGTTGGTCTGAATTTCATAATGCAACCGGTTCCGGCTTTGGCCGATCCAGACCCTGCCGAGGTTGTCCTCCTGGATTGAGATGCGTTCCGGGCTGGCGGGGTCGATGAACCCGTCCGGCGTGAAGCGCAAGGCCGGGCGATTTCGGCTAAGGACCTGGGTTTGGCGCCAGGTCACGGCCGCGGGGTAGGAAAGGGTGCTGGGCGCCGTGTCGGTTTCGATGGTGATGCCCTCGGCGAGCCCGAACCGGAGCGCGCGTTTATCCTCGTCCTCGTAACTGGTCTCGGCATGCAGACCGTAAGCGCAGTCTTCGGGATCGATCCAGAGCACCATGGGGATGCCTTCGGACACGGCACGGTTCTGGGCGTAGTGGGTCAGGCCGAGGAATCGGCGCGCCTCGGAATCCAGGGTGCGACCCTGGAAGAAGCGGCCGAGGGCCGGGGCGCCGATGGCGAGAACGATTCCGAGGAGAGCCATGACCAGGATCAGTTCGACGAGCGTGAAGGCCCGGGTGCGGTTCGGGTGGGCCGGCTGGTCAGCGTCGGGTTGAGCTTTGCCAGTTGGTGATATCGTCTTCATTGCCTTCGCGGCCATCGGGTCCCGGCGACATGAGGTCGTAGCCGCTGGTATTGCGTTTGCCGGGGGATTCATAGACGTAGGGGTTGCCCCAGGGATCGGGGGGGATTTCGCCCTTGCTGAGGTAGGGGCCTTTCCAGTTTTGGGCGTCGCGGGACTGGACGACGAGTTCCTGGAGTCCGTTGCGGCCCTTGGGATAGTAGCCGTTGTCGATCTCGAAGGCGTCGAGGGCGGTGCTGAACGTGGCGATCTGAGAGTGGGCGGCCGTGATGCGCGCCTGTTCGGTGCGTCCGGTGAATTTGGGGACGACGATGGCGGCGAGGATGCCGAGGATAGTGAGCACGAGGAGCAGTTCGACGAGCGTGAAGCCGGACTGACGGGCGGCCTGGCGGGGTTTGCGGAGTTGGGTGTTCATAGGGGGTGGGTTGAGCGTGTCGCTATTTGATATAGTCCTGGATGGTGAAGATCGGGATGACCATGCCGATGAAAATGGTGCCGATGAAACCCGCGATGAAGAACAGCATCAACGGTTCGGCCAGCGCCACGGCCGTCTTCAATCGCCGATCCAAATCGCCCTCGGTCTGATTCGCAATGCGCACGAGTTCCTCATCGAGCCGGCCGCTTTCCTCGGCCACCGAGATCATCTCGAGCACGGAGCCGGAGAAGAGCGTGCGGCAATCGGCGAGGCTGGGGCCGAGGGCTTTCCCTTCCTTGACGCAGTCGATCGAGTTGGAGACGGCATCGACGAGGATTTGATTGCCGACGGAACGCCGGGCGACGTTGAGGCCATTGATCAAGGGGACGTCGGCGGCGAGCAGGGTGCCGAGCATGCGGCAGAAGCGCGCCATGGCGTACTGGGCGACGAGCGGTCCGATCAGGGGCAGCCGAAGGATGAGCCCTTCCCAGGCGCGGCGTCCGGTGGGCGAGGCGAGCCAGTTGCGGACGAGAAAGCCGGCGACGACGAGGGCGACGGCGGCGAAGAGGCCGTAGTGCCGCAGCAGATCGCTGATCGAGACGATGGCCTGGGTCAGAAGCGGCAATTGTCCGCCGAACCCGGCGAAGATTCCCTGGAACCTGGGAATAAAGAAGACCAGCAGGAAGGTGAGGACGCTCAGGGCCAGGACCAGGAGGATGGCCGGGTAAAGCAGGGCGGTGAGGACCTTGGCGCGCATCTCCTTTTCACGTGCCTGGAAGTCGGCAATCTGGCTGAGCACGACATCGAGGAAGCCTCCGGCTTCACCGGCTTCGACCATCGCGACATAGACGCGGGGAAAGACGTCGGGTGACCGGGCCATGGCATCGGCGAGCGACGCGCCGTCCACAACGCCGTCGTGGATTTCCTTCCATTTGCGCTGGGCCGCCGGGCTCGAGGCCTCCTTGTGGAGGATGACCAGGGCACGACTCAGGGGCACGCCGGCGGTGAGCAGACTCGAGAGCAGGCGCGTGAACGTCTCCAGGGCGCGCGCGGAAACGCGCTGGGCGGTGCCGAGCGACCATCCGGCGAGGGTTGGTCCCGGGGCGGGGGTGTCGGTCGTTGAGGTGGTGGTGCGGCCGGGTTGGGAGGATTTTTCGTTGAGGGCGATGGGGCGCCAGCCGCGGCCTTCGAGTTGGCGGAACGCCTCCTGGCGGCCGCCGGCTTCGAGTTGGCCCTGGGCGATCGCACCGTCGGACTGAAGCGCTTTGAATTCGAAGGTGGGCATGGCTTTGGGGCCGGCTTCAGTTGCGGCCGCCGGAAAGGGCGGGTTCGATCTCCGCGGGTGCGGGTGCGGTGGGCCTGGCTACGCGGGCGACTTCTTTTGCGGTGGTGACACTCAAGACCTCTTCGACCGTGGTGAGCCCGAGGCGGACGAGGCGCCAGCCGTCTTCGGCCAGGGTGCGCATACCGGAGCGGCGGGCGACTTCGCGGATTTTGTCGCTGGAACCGTTCTTGAGGATCAACTCCCGGATTTCGTCTTCGGAATCCATCCATTCGAAGATGGCGTGGCGGCCGTAGAAGCCGGTCTGGCGGCATTCGCGGCAGCCGACCGAGCGAAAGATGGGGGTGGCGGCGGGGATGCCGACGCGATCTTTGAACACCTGGGCAGCCGGCGAATGGTCCTCCGCGCGGCAATGCCGACAGAGGACGCGCACGAGGCGTTGGGCGAGGACCGCTTCGAGGGAGGAGGCGACGAGGTAAGGTTCGACGCCCATGTCGACGAGTCGGGTGAGGGCGCCGGGGGCATCGTTGGTGTGGAGAGTTGAGAAGACGAGATGACCGGTGAGCGAAGCCTGGACGGCGATCTGGGCGGTTTCCTGGTCGCGGATTTCGCCGATCAGAATGACATCGGGATCGTGGCGCAGGATGGAGCGCAAGCCGCGGGCGAACGTGAGGCCAGCCTTTTCCGAGACCTGGATTTGGTTGACTCCCTTGAGTTGGTATTCGATCGGGTCCTCGATGGTGATGATCTTGCGGAGGGAATCGTTGATTTCGTTGAGCGCGGTATACAGGGTCGAGGTTTTGCCGCTTCCAGTCGGACCGGTTACCAGGATGATGCCATGGGGGAGTTCGAGCACCCTTCGGAAACACTCGAACTCGCGGGTGTCCATGCCGAGTTCGCTCATGCCCAGGAGCATGGCGTTTTGGCGCAGCAATCGCATGACGACCGCTTCGCCGTGCAACATCGGAATCACCGAGACGCGGACGTCAACCTCGCTGGCGTCGATGCGGATCTTGATGCGGCCATCCTGGGGGAGCCGCTTTTCGGCGATGTTCAGGTGGCTGAGAATTTTGACGCGGGAAACGATGGCGGGCTGGAAGCGCTTGATCTGGGCGGGGACGGGCACCTCCTGGAGCACGCCGTCGATGCGGTAGCGAATCCGGAGTTCGTCTTCGAACGGCTCGAGATGGATGTCCGAGGCGCGGAGTTCGATGGCATCGCGCAGGACCTGGTTGACAAAGCGGATGATGGAGGCGTCTTCGGCGGCGCTGTCGAGGTCGGTATCCTGTTGCTGATCTTCGTCCACCACCTGGAAGGGGGTCTCTTCCTCGAGGGTATCGATGGTGTCGGCGCCCACGCCGAGGCGCTTTTTCATTTCGCGCTGGATGGCTTCGCTGGGGGCCAGGACCGGTTTGAGCCGGAGGCCGGTCATGCTGCGGAGGGCGTCCAGGGCCTGGGTGGCGAAGAGGCGGCTGGTGGCGATCTCCACGCAACCGTTCACCCGGCGGAGAGGCAGCAAGCCGTCTTTCAGCAACAAGCGCGCGGGAAAGAGCGACAGGACCTCCTTGTCCGGTTCAAGGTCATCGAGCGAGGTGAAGGGGAGGTCGTATTCGTCCGCCAGCCAGCGCAGGACGTCCTCCTCGGTGCGAGCCGGCGTGTGGTCGGGATCGTCGGAGCCGCTCGCGGCCGACAGCGCGCGCGCGTCGGCGGCGGTCAGTTGTCTGGCCGCGATCATTTTATCGAGCAACTCGGCCAGGGCCGGGCTATTGGGCTCCGTATCGTTCATAGACCACACGCCGCGGTTCGGCGGGTTGCGGGGGACCGACTATTTGACGAGGCCCATCCGCAGCGCGATGGCTTCCTGTTTCACGTTCAAAACGGCATTCAGCTCCTGCTGGGCCTTCTCGAGCGCGGCTTCCTTTTGCTTGCGGGACTCGCGGTACTTGGCGATGGCGGATTTAAGCTCGGCGGTGGAGGCATTCGAGTCGATGGCCTTTTGGAGCGCCTCTTCCTCCGGGTCGGGATCGCCACCGAACTGCCGGCGATTGGGCTGGTCGGCGGGCGGGTTATCGCCGCCCTGGGGTCGGCGGGCCATCATGCGCATGCCGCCGGCGCCGGCGGCGCCGACGTCACGTCGGGCTTCCCAGACCTTGGTGATCCGTTGTTCGATGATTTGCCATTCGGCGTCTTCCTTGACCTGGAACTGTTCGCGGACGCCTTCCATCATGCGTTGACGCATTTGTTCAGGATCGAAGTTGCCGCGGCCCTGGCCCTGAGGACCGCCGCCCTGGCCGCCCTGGCGACCCTGGGCCTGGGTTTGAGCCGCGGTTAGACACATGAGGACGGCCACTCCCGCCGTCAGAACGAGTGAGGATAGTTTCATAACACGAATCTCCGAATAGACGAACACCGGCAATTTTGTCTGGCTCGTACAATGGCGCACATCAACGCCCTGCACCTTGCTTGAGACCCCTTGGGCATGCGGCGTGCCAAGCGGGAAATGGCCGGAAAACGGAATCTTACCCGGGTTGCGCGCGCAGCAATTGCGCAGCGGTCCGCCGCCGGGCGCGCAGGATTTGCGCAGCGCATTTGCGACCGGGATTGCCGGGAGCGGCGGGGATGCTACTTTGGCGGCGTCATGGCATACGAATCATTTGACGGCTTTATTCAGGCGCTGGAAGCGGCGGGCGAGCTCGTCCGGATCAAGTCGCCGGTGGCCACGGAACTGGAAATCACGGCGCTGGCGGATGGCGAGATGAAGAAGGCGGGCGGAGGCAAGGCGTTGCTGATCGAGCGACCCACGGTGAACGGCGCGGCGAGTCCGTTTCCGGTGGCGATCAACACGATGGGTTCGTGGAAGCGGATGGCCATTGCGCTGGGGGCGGAATCGGTGGAAGCGGTGGCGGCTGAGTTGGGCTCGTTGATGAAGGCCAAGCCGCCGACGTCGCTCCGGGAGGCGATCAAGCTGCTGGGGACGGCGTTCGAGTTGCGTCATGCCCGGCCGAAGCTGGTCAGGACGGGTCCGTGCAAGGAGATCGTGCGCCGGTTCGAGCCAGGCGCATCGCGGACCGAGCCCTGGCCGAAGGCGCCCGACTGGCAGGATGCGGCGACGTATCCGGCGCCTTCGCCGACGCTGCTGGATCTGCCGATTTTGCGATGCTGGCCGCTGGACGGAGGCCGGTTCATCACGCTGCCGTGCGTGGTGACACGCGATCCGGACACCGGCGAGCGGAATGTGGGGATGTACCGGATGCAGGTTTACGACGATCGTAGCACCGGGATGCACTGGCAGTTGCAGAAGGTCGGGGCGCGCCACGGCCGGCGCTATTACGAGAGCGGGACGCGGATGCCGGTCTCGGTGTTTCTCGGGGGCGACCCGGTTTATCCGTTTGCGGCGACGGCGCCGTTGCCGGATGGGCTCGATGAATTCCTGCTGGCGGGCTACCTGCGGAAGAAATCGGTGGAACTGGTCAAGTGCGAAACCAACGATCTGGAAGTGCCGGCGAACGCGGATTTCGTGATAGAGGGTTACGTGGATCCGCGGGAGCCGTTGCGGGAGGAGGGGCCATTTGGGGATCACACCGGCTACTACACATTACCCGAGCCGTATCCGGTCTTTCACCTTACGGCGATCACCCATCGGAAGGCGGCGGTGTATCCGGCGACGATCGTGGGGATACCGCCAATGGAAGACTTTTACCTGGGAGGCGCGTCGGTGAAGCTGTTCCTGCCGGTGTTCAAGATGAACTTTCCGGAGATTGTGGACATTGCGTTGCCGGCGGAGGGGGTGTTTCACAACCTGGTGTTTGTGAGCATCAAAAAGACCTACCCGATGCAGGCCTACAAGATCATGCACGGGTTGTGGGGGATGGGGCAGATGATGTTCACGAAATACCTGGTGATCGTGGACGATGACGTGGATGTGCACAACACGAGCGAGGTGCTCTTCCGGTGGTGCGCCAACACCGATCCGGAGCGGGACAGCCTGTTCACCAAAGGCCCCGCGGACGTGCTCGATCACGCGACCTCGGAAGTCGCGGTCGGCAGCAAACTGGGGATCGACGCGACCAGGAAACTGGCCGGCGAAGGATTCAAGCGTCCCTGGCCGCCGTTGATCCGGATGGGGGACGGGGTGAGGGCGAAGGTGGAAGCGCTTTTGGCGACTGACACGCCGCCATCGCGGACATAGATTCCAACCGTCAAGAACTGGCAAACCCGCCATGCCGCCCATCCCGCCAGGTTCGCCACCATGAACCGTCAAGCCTCCCATCAGCCGCCGCTCGGCTGGATATTATATGATGACTCGTGCGGGTTCTGCCGGCGCTGGGTGCCGTTTGGGGAAGGCGCCTTGCGGCGTCGCGGCTTTGCGATTGCGCCGCTGCAAGCCGATTGGGTGCGCGCGCGCCTGCGGTTGAGCGAGGCCGAATTACTTGACGATCTGCGATTGCTGCTGGCGGACGGCACCCAGATTCGCGGCGCGGATGTCTATCGTTACGTCGCGCGGCGGATCTGGTGGGCGTGGCCGGTGTATTGGTTTTCCATCGCCCCGGGGCTGCGCACGGTGTTTGACTGGGGGTATCGCACCTTTGCCGCGAATCGCTTCCGGGTTTCCTCGGCCTGCGGTTTGGATAAGCAGCGGTGACTGACGGCGCGCCCCCATTTCCGAAGCTTCAACCGTCACTGGCGCTTAGACCCAGCCTTCGAGGCCGCACTCCTGCGGGTGGTCGGGGTAGGGAGAGCGATGGTGGCTGGCGGTGCTGTGGTTGCCGAGTTCATCCTCGCGGAGGAAGACGGATTCGCATTTTTGGGCGAGGTCGCGGAGTTGTTCGTGGTCGGTGCTGGTGGCGGGTTGATAGCTGTTGGCGGCGGTGATCGATTTGTCCACGAGATCGACAAAGGAGGGGGGGATGCCGGTGACGACGTTCTTGAGGGAGAGGGAGAACCGGAGGGCGAGGCCGATTTCCTCGGGGGTCTCGGTGGTGCGGTACCACCAGTTGCGGGTGCGCTGGACATCCTTGGGCCAGGCGCCCATGCAGAGTGGTTTGATGGCGATGACCGCGGCGCCACGTTCGGCGGCGACGTCGAGGACCTGGCGGCCGAAGTCGCGGAGGTAATACTCGGCGAAGCTGATCGGGAACATCACGGTGTCGAAGTCAAAGGCGCGCATGGCGTCGACCGCGGCGCGGGTGCTGTGGGCGGAGAAGCCGAGCCACTTGACTTTGCCTTCTTTGCGGGCGGCGACGAGGGTTTCGATGGCGCCGCCGGGTCCGAAAGCGCGTTTGATGTCCTCGGCGGTGACCAGGTGGTGGAGTTGGTAGAGATCGAAATGGTCGGTCTTAAGTCGTTCCAGCGAGCGTTCCAATTCGACACGGGCGCCCTCCTTGTCGCGGAGCTTGGTTTTGCAGGAGAGGACATAGTCCTGGCGCCGGAGCTGTTGGAGGGCGAGGCCGAGTTTGATTTCGCATTCGCCGTCGCGGCCGTAGGCGGGGGCGACGTCGAAGTAATTCAGGCCGCGGTCGAAGGCATGTTTGACGGCGGCGTTGGATTTATCCTGGTCCTCGTGCATGAGGGCGAGGCCGGGGAAAGTGACGAGGGAGACTTCCAGTTTGGTGCGGCCGAGGTGTCGGCGGGGGAGCCCGGCGACGCGGCTCGAGATGTCGTTGGCAGGTTTGAAATCGGCGAAGAGCCGGTCGATGCCGATGGTGGTGGTGGCGGTGGCCGTGGCGGCGCCGCCGAGGACGCGCAGGAAGTTTCTTCGTTTCATGGGATCTGAATGGTTGATTCGGCTCATCAATAGCCCATTGGCGCGCAATCGCAAGCGCGGATTGGTGTGGTTCCAACCGCGCAGCCTCTCGTAGTGCTTCCGTCGTTTCCTCGGACGTCCCGATTCCATGTCGCACGTGCGACATAAAATCTGGCCTGGTCCGGACATTTGGGATGTAGAGTTCGACTTCCAGTGGAGCCGACTGGAAACGCGGTCATAATCGGTTTACGGTCGGCGAGTGCATTCCTTTCTTAACGGTCTGGCCGCATGGGTGATCGCCGCCGGGTTGCTCTCGGGCGCGAAATCCGAGGCTGGGCGCGACGGGTTTGAGTTGGCGCGGGAGCGGATGGTCGAGCAGTTGCGGGAGGACGAAGGGCTCGAGAACGCGCGGGTGCTGGAGGCGATCCGGGAGATCCCGCGGCATTGGTTTGTGCCGAAGGCGTTGGAGGAGATGGCGTATTACGACATGGCGCTGCCGATCGGCCGGGGGCAGACGATTTCGCCGCCGAGCATGGTGGCGGGGATGACTGACCGGCTTGATCCGCAACCGGGGGATCGTGTGCTTGAGGTGGGTACCGGCACCGGATACCAGGCGGCGGTGCTGAGTCGGATGGTGTCGGAGGTGTTCACGATCGAGATTGTGGGAGCGCTGGCTCGGAAAGCCCGATCGACCCTGAAGCGGCTGGGGTGTCTCAATGTCGAGGTCAAGACCGGTGACGGTTATCTGGGCTGGCCGGAGCGGGCGCCATTCGACCGGATTATCGTCGCCTGTTCGCCGGAGCGGGTGCCGCGGCCATTGATCGATCAACTCCGGGAGGGCGGCAGGATGGTGGTTCCGCTGGGGGCCGGCTACGAGCAGACGCTTTATGTGCTGACGAAGACCAACGGATTCATGGTGCGCGAGGCGGTGGCGCCGACAGTTTTCGTGCCCATGGTGGGTCGTGCGGAGGCGGACCGGGCCGAAGGGTCGAGCCGATTCGAGCCGGCGCTGGTCAACGGGGGGTTCGAGGAGGTGTTGCCCGGAACCTCGCGGGTCAAGGGATGGTATCATCAGCGGCAGCTGAGGCTGGTCGGCGCGTCGGATGCCCGCGAGGGTGCGAGTTACGCCGTGTTCGAGAACCGATCGCCGGGTCGAACGGCGGAAGCGTCGCAGGCGTTCGCCCTGGAGGGAGATCGATTTCGGGAGTTGGTGCTTGCCGGGTGGGTGAAAGGCGACGAGATCGAATGGGGTGTCAGCGACCGTGAACGGGCGTCGTGGGTGCTGGCCTGCTACAATGCCAAGCGGGAGTTGATCGGGGTCACCGCCGCCGGGGACTGGCTGGGTACGTTCGATTGGCGACGGTTCGAACAGCGGGTGGCGGTGCCCGCGGCAACGCGCGAGGCGGTGCTGCGGGTGGGGTTGTGCGGTGGGACGGGCCGGCTTTCGCTCGATGGGCTGCGGCTGACGGCGGGGCGATGATCACGCGTAGTCCGGTTCCTGGCCGGGTTTCCACTTGATGTTGCAGCCGATGCTGGGTTGTTGGTTCGGGGAGATGGCTTTGCCGGCCAGCACGGTGTCGAGCGCCTGACGCAGATCTCGGCCAGTCACGGGCAGGCCGTTGCCCGGGCGGCTGTCATCGAACTGGCCGCGGTAGACGAGCCGTTGATTCCGGTCGAAGAGATAAAAATCCGGGGTGCAGGCCGCGTGGTAAGCCTTGGCGACGGCCTGGGACTCGTCGAACAGGTAGGGGAAGAGATATCCGGCGGCGGCGGTTTCTTCGGCCATTTTGGCCGGGCTGTCGGCCGGGTAGTTTTGGACGTCGTTGGCGTTGATGCCGACGATGCCGACGCCGCGCGGGAGATAATCGCGGGCAAACTGGGCCAGGCCGTCGCGGAGGTGCTTCACGTAGGGGCAATGGTTGCACATGAAGATCACCACGAGCGCGGGAGCGGCTTTGAAATCATCGAGGGCGACCGGTTTGCCGGTGGTATCCGGGAGGCGGAATGCCGGGGCCGGGGTGCCGAGGGGGAGGGAGTGCACCGACCGCGCGGCGACGCCGTAC
>JAHDYP010000042.1 GCA_023383055.1 Verrucomicrobiota bacterium
CCTCGACCATGTGATTCTCCTCGAAGGCCGCCGCCTGATCGAATATCGAGGGGTACGCGCCGCTGTGGAAATAGACATCCGCCTTGCGAAAGAAGTAATCGCCGAAGATCCGCCGGCCGTCGCCCATGAACATCGCGAGGAGCCCCTGGTCCCGCCGACGGGTGCCTTCCCACCCGGCGTGCCAAGGCTGGAGCCAGGTGGCGAGTGTGAAGGCCAGGGCCACCAGGGAAAGAAGCAGGAGCGCGGCGTTGGGCATGGATCAACCGAGGGATTGGCGGCGGAAAACCAGCCAGCCGGCGATGAGGAAAATGGCCCCGTAAACCGCGGCGTACAGCGTGGCGCCGCCGCAGACCCACCAGGAAATGGGATCCCAATTGTGAATCACCAGATCCCGCACGTCGAAGAACTCAAGGTGCGGAATGAGATAATAGAGCGTGTAAACGAGCGTTTGCAGCGGTTGGTCGAGCTGGAGGGCGACCTTGTTGAGGTAACGACCGATCAGGAGAATGCCGATCACGACCACCAGCATGATGGTGGCGTTCGAGGAAGGGGCGGCAAAGACGACCGAACCGCAGAGGGTCATGGCAATGACCACGCCCAGCATGAACCAATGGAGCCAGAGCGCCTGACCGTAGCTGAGTATCGGCCAGACATGCTCGCGCGATGCGCTGATCAAACCAAAGAAGAGGTAAAAGACCAGCAACGCCAGCCCGGTGGCCAGCCAGCACCCGAGAAACTTGCCGAGAACCAGCTGACCGCGGGTAAGCGGCTTCGCCAGCAGGGGGAAAATGGTGCGATGCTCGCGTTCGGCGGGGATCTGCCGGGCGGTGGTGGTGATGGCGATGACGAGCCCGGAAATCCAGATCAGGAGCAGGCAGATCTCCTTCAGATAACGGACCACCTGGTCGTCGTTGAAAAAATTCAGCGCCCCCATCATCAGGGTGATCAGGGCGGTCAGGACGAACAGGACATAAAAGTCCTTGCGCCGGTAGAGCTCTTTGATGACCAGAGTCGCGACTGCGAGGATGGCGTTCACGGTTCGGAAGAGTAGCCGATGACTTTCAGGAATATCTTTTCGAGGTCGCACTCGTATTGACGAACGAGTTCATCGACCCGGCCGAGGGTTTTCAATTCGCCCTGGCTCAGGATGGCGACTCGATCGCAGACGGTTTCGACCTCGCCGAGTTCGTGGGAGGAGAAGAACACGGTCTTACCCTCCTGCTTGAGGCGCTGGATAATGGAGCGAACCTTCATGCGCCCGATCGGATCCAGGCCGCTGGTGGGTTCGTCCAGAATGAGCAGGTCGGGATCGTTGATGAGGGCCTGAGCCAGCCCGACCCGCTGCTGCATCCCCCGCGAATAAGTCCGAATCGTCTTCTTGCGGGCGTGCTCGAGCTCGACCAGCTTCAAAACCATGTCGATGCGCTGTTCGCGCAATTCCGCGGGCAGGCCAAAAATGCGGGCGTAAAAGCGAAGCAGTTCCTCAGCGGAAAGAAACCGGTAATAGTAGGTCAACTCCGGCAGATAACCGATCCGCTGGCGGGCAATCGGCCGGTCCACCGGCACCCCAAAGAGCGACACCGTGCCGGCGGTGGGGGGGATGAACCCGAGCAGGACGTTCATCGTGCTGGTCTTGCCGGCGCCATTGGGGCCAAGGAACCCAAAGACTTCGCCCCGCTGAACTTCGAGGGTGAGCCGATCGACGGCGAGCTTGCCGTTCGGCCCGGTGTCGCGGGCGCGATAGCGGACCACGAGCTTGTCGATGCTGAGTATCGTTTCCGGTCCAGATGTAACCATCACCACGAAACAGACTTTATCGGGCAGGCTGCCGGTTGGCAACGCGTGAATTCTCGTGACGCCGCTTTCAGCCGTACCCTACTCTGCCATTGCTGCATGAAGGCCGTGAATCCTGTCGACGCCCCGCGCGAGCTTGCGAACCCGGGTGATGCCACCCGCGTGGTCGCCGAACTGGGCTCAGCGGACTACGCCGACCCGGCCGGAGTCGGCGCCCTGGTGCGGCGGGCGCTTGAAGGTCTGAGACTCAGCGACGACTTCGTGCGGCCGGGCGACCGGGTGGTCTTGAAGCCGAATTGGGTCAAAGAGCATGACGAACGCTATCCCGGGCCGAACCGCTGGGAACACCTCGTCACCCATCCCGCCGTGATCGAGGCGGTTGCCTCCTGGGTGGCCCGGCAACTCGCGGGACGCGGCCGTGTCCTCATCTGCGATGCCCCGCAAACGGATTCCTCGTTCGCGCGCATCCGGGAGTATTGCGGATTGGACGCGATGGTGGCGCGGTGTCAGCGGGCGTTTCCGGGAGTGGAGTTCGCGCTGCTGGATCTCCGGCCGGAGGAATGGCATGCCGTGGACGGCGTGACGGTGCGGCGCGTGGCGTTGCCCGGGGATCCCCGCGGCAGCACCCGCGTGGCCTTGAATGACGCCAGCGAGTTCGTCGGGTTTGGCGGCCTGGGACGGTTGTATGGCGCTTCCTATGACATGGAGGAAACCAATGCCCGGCACACCGGCAACCGGCACGAGTACCTGTTGTGTCGCACGCCCATGGAGGCGGATCTCTTCATCAACCTGCCCAAGCTCAAAACGCACAAGAAAGTCGGACTGACCTGCGCCCTCAAGAATCTCGTCGGAATCAACGCCAACAAAAACTGGCTGCCCCACCACACCGAGGGCACACCCGAACAGGGCGGCGACCAATTCCCGGCCGGAACGGTCAAGGCGCGGCTCGAGCATTCGTGGATGGGCCGGATCAAACGTTTCCTGCGACATCGGCCCGGCCTGTCGCGATGGTTTGTGCCGCTCAAGCAGCTCGGCCGCCTGGTGTTCGGCGACACCCAGCAGGTGGTGCGTTCGGGCAACTGGCACGGCAACGACACCTGCTGGCGCATGGTCCTGGATCTCAACAAGTGCCTCTTCTCGTTCGACGGCGAAGGACGGCCAAGGCTACAACCCCTCCGTTACCTGGCCGTCGTCGACGGCATCGTGGCCGGGGAAGGCAACGGTCCCATGGCGCCGGACGCCAAACCGTGCGGAGTGATCCTCGCCGGAACGCACCCGGCCGCGGTCGATTGCGTGGCGGCGACCCTGATGGGTTTTGACTGGAAGCGGCTGCGGTTGCTCCGCGCGGCGTTTGCCATGCGCGAACTCAACTTCACCCCCTTCACGCCCGACAGCATCCGGGTCGATTCCAGCCGGCCGGAGTGGCGAGGCCGATTGGACGAGATTCAGTCCTGGTTCCGCTTTCGACCTCACTTTGGCTGGGTGGGCGCCATCGAACGAAAGGACAACTCTAAAGACAAACCCGAAATCCGAAATCCGAAATCCGAAGGAAAACCGAATGCACCAAAACTCGAAACGGGAAAACGTAACTCCTGAAATGTCGAAGCGATCGGGTTCCTGCCGTTTCGAGCTCTCCCCTTTCCCGCGGATTTCGAATTTCCAGTTTCGGATTTCCCTCGGATTCCGAGATTCGAATTTCGGATTTCGAGATTCGGATTTCGGGTTTTCTCCGAGGCGCTGCCTCGCTGGTTCATGAGTCTCGAGGATCGGCTATATCCGTTGCTCTCCTGTTATGAGCGTCTGCCGCAACCGGTGCGTCGGCTGTTGGGGCGCGGTTACCGACTGCTGCCGGCCCGCTATCGCTGGGGGGCCGCCTACCCGCAATTCCGGCGCTTAACCGAACAGGTCACGGAATGGGACGCCGAAACCGTGCGCGCCTATCAGATGAAGGAACTCCGGCGCGTGCTGCATCACGCGGCAAGCTTCTGTCCGCTTTACCAGAAACGATTTCTCAAGGCGGGTTTCCGCCCGGAAACCGTCCAGGGCCCGGAGGATCTGCAGAGTTGTCCCGAACTGACCAAAGCCGATTTGCAGGCGCACCTGGCCGAGTTGAGTTCGACCGAGATCCCCGCCGGGCAGCGGCTCTACCTCACCACGGGCGGGTCGACCGGAGTGCCTGTCGGCTTTTACCTGCAAAAAGGGGTAAGCCGCCCCAAAGAACAGGCCTACCTCGAAGCCATGTGGCGTCGAGCCGGCTATTTCGACGGCGCCAGGCTCGTGGTCATCCGGGGACAGGTGACCAGCGCGCAGGCAGGCGGGTCCATTGCCCGGTATGACGCGACCCGCGACTGGCTGATGCTCTCCTCGTATCATCTGACCGAGGAACGGCTCCCGGAATACCTGGAGGCCATCGAGCGGTTCCAACCCGATCTGTTGCACGCGTATCCCTCCGCCGCCCTGCAATTGGCGGAGCACCTCGAACGCGCGGGCCAGTCCTGGCGCGTGCCGTTGCGCGGCTTGTTGTGCGGTTCGGAGCGGCTGACCCTGCCCCAAAAACGGCTGCTCGAACGGGTCTTTCGCTGCCGGGTCTATCGTTGGTACGGCCACGCCGAGCGCGTCATCCTGGCCGGCGAAGGCCACGACTCCGAAGTGTTCTATTTCTGGCCGACCTACGGTTTCGTGGAGTTCGGACCGCCGGACGCGGAAGGTTTGCGCGAGGTGATCGGGACTTCCTTCCACAATCTGGCCACGCCGCTGATCCGCTATCGCACCGGCGATTACGTCCGCCTCGCGGAACCGAGCGACCCCGCCAACCTTGAGTTCCCCTGGCCCGCCGCGGTCGAAATCGCCGGCCGGGAGCAGGAGTTCCTGGTCAGCGGCCGCGGCCGCAGGATCTCCCTGACGGCTTTCAACATGCACGACGCCATCTTCGATGGACTGTTCGCCGTGCAGTTCTACCAGGAGGAACCCGGGGTCGCGGAATTTCGGTACCTGCCCGGCCCGACCTTTCATTCGACCCAGCTCGCCGCCATTGAAACCAGCATCCGCCGCAAGCTCGGCGATGACTTCCACCTCACCTTCCGCCAGGTCAGTGAGGTCGAAAAAACCGCTCGCGGCAAACACCGCTGGCTGGTCAGCCGGCTCTGAGGATTGAGGGAAAGGGCCGCCGACGAAGTCCAAACGAGACCGCGGGCATTCGAGCGCCTGTCGCTGAAACCGTAGCTGAATGGCAGCGCTGAGTTCAGGGGACGGTCGAGGCTCGGTCTGGGTTGACCGCGAGGCGCTCGAGCTCCGCGCGGCTCCAGATATCCCACTCCCGAACCTGACGCGCGAGTTCATCGGTACGCAGCCACGCCCCTTCCTCGGTCAGATGCCAGACACTGTCCGAAAAATGTTCGCGCACCGGGTGAGCCCCCAACCGCGGATCGCGCAACACGGGCATCTCTTCCGCCACCTGCAGGAGAAACCGCGCGTTCTCACGGCAAAAGACATCCATTTCCGCCGGCGGCGTGTATCCCCACGGGATCGAGTAAGCCAGCCGCACCTGATGCTCGCGGCACCAGTCACGCAGCGACCGCAAAAACTGCCGGACTTCCCCGGGAATGACCGCGCTATGCCGCGGCGGACCCGAGACCGGCACACGAACGGGCGTCTGAATCCAGCCGCTGGAACGGAGGTCCTCGGGCTGGTACCGGTAAAACGGGCGGCGCTGGATCAGTTTGCCCAGGAGAGTGAAGGTGTGATAGCCGCCCGGACGCAGCGCCAGCGCGGCCTCGACGGAGGAGATCGGCCGCGCGGGCGGCAAGGGATCCTGGATCCACTCGGGATGGCCGGCGGCCATGCTGAACTGAATACCGAGATTCGGGGTGTCGAGCGGTTCCGTCATCAAAACCGGTTCGAGGGCGACGACCAGGATGTCGTTGGGTCGGCAATCGCGCAGGGCGGCCATCGTCAGCACGGAAATGCCCATCCCGGCGCCCCGACCGGCATTCACGCAGGGCAAACCGAAGCGCTCGAGCATGCGCTCGCCATCGATGGCGAACTCGCAACTCGACCCGCCAAAAACCACCACCTTCGGGCCGTGTTGGCGGGTCATTTCCTCCGCCCAACGCCGCTTGACCGCGTCGCTGTAGGTGAAGTGACCGACCTCAGGATTCAGCCAGAGGGTGTACGCGGCGGCGCCCGACC
The DNA here is from genome assembly GCA_023383055.1 of Verrucomicrobiota bacterium. Classification (GTDB taxonomy): domain Bacteria; phylum Verrucomicrobiota; class Verrucomicrobiia; order Limisphaerales; family JAHDYP01; genus JAHDYP01. Next base: position 5,983 of record JAHDYP010000042.1, read on the forward strand.
AGCTGAGCAACCCGGCCAGGAGCAACCCAAAGGCAAGCCGCGGGATCCACGGGATCGCCGGCTTAGAATGCAAAGTAGATGAAGGCATTGTTCTTTCCCGGGGTGAGCAGCACGGTCAACACGACCAGCAGCACGAGCAGCACGGGCCGGCGAAGCAGCGCGTAGGGCTGGTTGCGCTTCAGGATCGAAAGCCACTCGAGGGTCATGACCCCGATCGTCAGCGCCAAAAAACAGCCCAGCACAAAAAGATCCGCCGACGAACGATAAGCCATTGCTTCGCGCAACGCCCCGAGGCTGTATGCCGCGGGATTCAACAGCGTCTGCAGTTTGGCGAACAGCACCGCGTTCCGCGTCTCGTAAAAGCAAAGCCAGGCAAAGATCGCGGCGGCAAAAGTGCAACCCCACGCCAACACTCGTGGCAGATGCAGTCGGGGGCCGAGCAGCCGGTTCCCAATCAGGAAAAGGCCGTGCAACGCGCCCCAGGCAATGAAATTCCATCCCGCGCCATGCCAGATGCCGGAAACCACAAAGACCACCGCGATGTTGAGCCACCATCGCGAGGTCCGGCTGCCGCCCAGCGGGACATAGACATAATCCCGGAACCACTGGCTGAGGGTGATGTGCCAGCGGCGCCAGAACTCGGCAATACTGGTGGAGCAATAGGGACTCAGGAAATTCAGCGTCAACTGTATCCCCAGGCAGCGTCCAAGACCGATCGCCACGAGGCTGTACCCGGCGAAATCGTAATAGATCCGCAAGCCAAAGAGCAGATTGTCCAGCCACACCAGGAAAGGGTTGTGCGGCGATTGCCCATGGAAATAGAGCGCCGCGTTGTCGGCCAGGCACAGCTTGAAGAACAGACCCAACACGATCCAGGTGGCGCCCTCGTCAATGTCGCCCGCGCGCCAGCGAAAGCGGAAATCCTCCATCTGCGGGAGAAGTTCGGCGCGCCGTTCGATCGGGCCGGCGACAATCTGGGGGAAGAACCCCGCGAAATTCATGAAATCGAGGAACCGCGGCAAAGGCTTGTGGTAACCCAGGGTATCCACCACGAATCCGACAATCTGGAAGGTATAAAACGAGATCCCCACCGGAATCACCAAATGCCGCAGCGAATCGAATTCGAACGCGAGCGCGTCGTTCAGAAAGAAATTGGCGTACTTGTAATGCAGCAGCGGCAAAAGCTGCAGCGGAATAAGCACCAGCAACGAGGGCCGGAACCCGCGCTGGGGATGGCGGGTCAGCCAGGACAACGCCAGAAACGATCCCACGGTCACCGTCAGATAAATAAGCACCGTCGTGACGCTCACACAGGCCAGCAGAAACAACCCGAGCGCACACAGCGCCGCCCGGTCGAACGCAACCAGCCGGCGGCCGAACCCGCGCGTCAGGACCAGGCGCACCAGCGCAATCCCCAGCAGCCCGGCGATCAGCAATCCCCAAAAACGGAGTTCAACGAAATTCATGCTTTGAACGTGGCCCGGCCCGCCGAATCGGTGGCGGATTCCAGGCTGAACAGGGCCGATCGCATGCCCGACCAAAACCGCCCGGCGGAATGGTATTCCTCGTAGCGCCGCCGCAGTCCGGCGCCTTCATAGCGAGTCAGGAAATGCTCCAGGGCATCGGCGATGCCGGCCGGGTTGCGCGGGCTGACCAGCCCCGGGTACTCGGCGGGGAGGAGCTCCGGAATGTTGCGCCAGGTGGTGGTGATGATATCGAGCCCATACGCCATCGCCTCCACAAGCACCAACGGATAGCTCTCCGCCTCATAGTACGTCGGGAAGACCAGGAGATCGCATTCGCGGAACAATCGTTCCTTCGCCTCGCCGGCCGCAAACCCGTGATAACGGACCGCCGGCGCGGCCTCCGCCCCCGGCGCGTTCGGCCGCAAACCGATCTCGAGACACAGATCGTCCTGTCGAATCCGCTCCTCGAATTCCTTCTGTTCGCTCGCGAGGTAAAAACGGCCGGCCACTTCGAGTTGGACCCGCAGGATAGCGTGGCGGGCCGCCAACCGCCGATTGAGGCAGGCCACGGCCTCCAGCGCGTCGAACAACCCCTTCTCCCGATAACACAAACTGAGAAACAACAATCGGAACCTGACCATGGCCGGTTCGCCTTCCGTCGGCCGGTCCGCGCCGGCCGCCGGCGGCGCCAGGAGTTCGCGCTGCCGCGCCCGACGCGCCGCGCGCGCGCGCACCAGATCGGCGGCATCCCGCGCGCAGGGATCAGGAATCGCATTCGGCACCACGCCAATCCGACGCGAACCCAGCGCGCGCGCGTCGGACTCGGTTCCCGTGCCCAGCACGATGCTGAGGTCCGGACCTCCGACGAGCCGCCGGGTAATCCAACGTTCCCACGGTTTGGCGTCCCGCTCGAGCCACTGACCGAGGCCGGCCGCCTGCCACCAGAGCACCCGACGAGCGAAAAAGGGCCGGCAACAGAGCATGACCAGCCAGTCGCGATAGACGGCGTTGCGCAGCGCAGGCGCCGGGATGTAAAGCAGCGTGTCCGCACCTTGGGTGACGCGCGCCCAGACCGCCCGGGCGCAGTGCTTGAAAACCTGCCCGAGCTTGCCCCAGGGGCGGCGGCCAATGTCTTCTATCGAGTCCGAAAGCCGGAAATCCACATGCACCAACTCGAGGGCCGAAAGACCCGATGTGGGTTCGGCCGACATGGGATCCCCAGCCGCGCCAGCGCCGTCATCGGGTGGGTGCCGGGCGCAATCCAGAAGAATCCGGACCATGTAACTCTGGCCGTGGAACGGCGGAGGAGTGTGGGCCAGGACAACCAGCTTCATGGCGACGGGGTGCCCTGCGGCTCAGTCGAGCCCAGCCGGACATAGAGTTCACGATACTCGCGGGCCACCTGCGAGGCCCGGCGCGCAGCCACCGACCTTCGGATCTCGGCCGGCGCGCTGAACCCCGGACCGGCCAGCAACTTCCGCAGTTGATTCGCCAGGTCCACCGGGTCGTCCGGGGCGAAGGTCAGCCCCGTTTTGCCCCGGATGACGATGTCCACATTCCCGCCGCTGGCGGAAACGAGCGCGGGCAAGCCCAGAGCCAGGGCCTCGATCAGCGCAACCGAGCAAGGTTCGTTGGTCGAGGGCAGCACAAAACAATCGGCTTCGGCCAACCGCTCGGGGATATCCAAAGTGGGTCCCTTGAACCGCGCACACTCCGCGAGCTCATGCCGCCGCACCAGCCCTTCAAGTTCCCCGAGGTAAGCCTGCGAGTCGGCGTCGGCGGGGGCCTCACCCCAGTGACGGAAGTCGATGGCGGCACGCTCGCGCGGCTCGAGTCGGGCCAGGGCTTCGAGGAGGAGATGCCATTTCTTCCAGCGCACGATATTGCCAACGCCGACGAGCCGCAGGGGTTCCGAGCCAGTCGCACCACCGCGGGATTCGGGCAGCGGGCCCTCGAAGAAACGGTCGCGGCAGCACTCGGAAATGATCGAGACATTGGCGGCAGCCGGGTCCAGCCCGTAATGTCGCGCCATGTTGGGTGTGAGCAGGACCGAATGCAGCCGGGGAATACGCGTGGCTTGACGGTAGAGCCCGGTGCGATTCGCGTAAGTGTGATTCGTGAAGAGGACCGGCTGGCGGGTCAGCCCCCCCAACAACACAGCCACCGGAAAGGCCCCGCGCGTGTGCGCATGCACCATCTGGCAGGAATTGCGCCGCAGATACCCGCGAACCTCGAGAAAAGCAGGGAATGCCCGGCCCAGGAGTTCGAGATGCCGGGGGGATTCGGCCAGCAAAAACCGCCCCTGATGATAGGTCAAAGCGGGCCGGCGGGTCTCGCGATAGCGGGGATGCACCCAGACCACATGCCGGTCGCCCAGCGGCGTGGTGACTTCCTGAAGACAGCGGACGACACTCAGTATGCCGCCGAGATCCGCCGTGTCGCCCAGGAGATGCAGAATATTCACAGGAACCAGTCGGGGATGCTTGTGCCCGAATCAACGGTGCCCTGCAAACCATTTCTGGGCCGCGAGGCCGCCTTTACAGACGTCGCTCCGCCCGGCTAGACTTCCGCCATGGGCAGATCCAAGCCATTGGTTGTTTTTTCACCAAGGGGCGTCCTAACCGCGCTGCTCATGATAGCCGGCGTCATGGAGGCGGCACCGCCAGACGCATCGTGGGATCGACGATTTGGAATTCCGGGGGTTCACAGGCCGCACGCCATCACCCTCACTCAGTCGAATCTCGTCGGAGCGGTGTTCTGCAGTTCGACCCCCTTCACTGGATTCTCGCGTTTGGTGAGTTGGGACGGCACCGACTGGCGATGGTTGAGCGACGAGTTTGAGGGCTCCGCCTACGGCTGGATTACCACCACCACCTTCGGCAACGGCGTCCTGTTTGTCGGGGGAAGTTTCACGAATGCGAGTGGCGTCGCGGCGAATAACCTGGCGCAACTCAAGGGATCGATCTGGTCCGCTCTTGGCAGCGGAGTCAATGGACCGCTCAATACGTCGACGTTCATCGAGAACAACCTCTATGTCGGTGGACAATTCTCAGCCGCGGGCGGACATCCCGTCGGGAATATCGCCCGTTGGGACGGCAGCGACTGGCATGGACTGGCCGGCGGCGTCAATGGACCCGTCCACAAGATCCTGCGCTATGGGACAAACATCTGCGTGTTCGGCGATTTCACCTCCGCCAGTGGCATCGGCGCCACCAACGTTGCATTATGGAACGGCGACGAGTGGCAAGCGGTGGCGCCGGGCGTCCCGCGCGCCATAGCCGTGGACGGATCCGACCTTTACGTGGCGTACCTCGAGGCCGTTACCGGCCATATCCGGCGCTGGGATGGAACCGCATGGCGACCGGTGTCCCAGTTGACCGTGGCACCGGCATGCGCTGCCGCTCTTCCCTGCCCCAAGATCACCGGGATGGAGGTGGTATCCGGGGAACTTTATATCTCGGGTTATTTCACCGGGATCAACGGCGTCCGTGCCAACGGTGTCGCAAAGTGGACCGGCACAAGCTGGGCCGCAGCGGGTAGTGGGTTCCGCCGGGAAGGCTTTGTCCCGGACGGAGGCGTCACGATGACAAGCGACGGACACAGGCTGGTTGCCTGCGGCGCCTTCGACACCGCCAGCGGCCGACTGGCGAACGGGATCGCGGAGTGGGACGGGACGCAGTGGTGGGCGTTGGGGGAGGGCCATGGCCTGGATAGCCGTGTGCGTCGCTTGCAGGTGACGGACGCCTCCGTGCTCGCGGCCGGAACGTTCGAGTCACCCACGACGCCGGACCTTGCTGGAGTGGGCCTGTGGGATGGCCAACAATGGACCGTTTTGGACGGACTGGAATTCGGGTACGGCTTCGCCTCTCCTGTTTGGAGCATCCTGGATTTCAGCAACACCCTCCATGCGATCTACGCGGGACGATTCATTGTCCGCCGCGATGACACGCACTGGACAACCCTCGGAAGCGCGAACGCCAATCCCCTGGAACGGATGCCACAGATCTACACGATGTGCGAGTTCAACGGCGACCTCTACGTTGGCGGCGCATTCGATGCCCTGGGCGACGCTCAGAACAATGTGGCCAAATGGGATGGCCAACGTTGGACGAGTCTGGGATCCGGCGTGTCCGGATATGTGAACCAACTGCTGGCCTTCGATGGCTTTCTGTATGTCGATGGCGATTTCAACCTCACCAGCGGACCGACCCTCCCTGCTCCCGTCCAGTGGGATGGTCAACGTTGGTCGCCCGTGGACGGTGCCATTCCTGGAAAAATCACCACAAAAACCGGAACCGGGACCAACCTCTTCCTCGCTGTATCTGCTGATAGTAATGGGTTGCAGCCAACCAACTTCCTGGTCCGGTGGACTGAATCCGGCTGGACTCACCTCGGCGGTGTGGAGGGTCGGGTCCACTCGCTTTGCCTGCACGGCGGCGAGTTGTATGCCGGCGGCACCTTCACGTCCATCGGAGGCACCCAAGCCAATCATATTGGCCGATGGGACGGTTCCTCGTGGCTGCCGTTGGGAAGCGGAATCGCCGGCGGTACCGATGTCTCGGTAAGTTCCATCGTCGGACTGGCCGATGAACTTCTTGTGGGCGGCACCTTCACGACTGCCGGCAATCAGCCTTCTTTGAATTTCGCCGTCTGGCAGATTCCGCATGCGCTCGCCATCCGTCGAACGAACGGCGGGCTGCGCCTGAGTTGGCCCGTTACCGGATCCAACTTTGTGCTCGAATCCACGGAGGATGCCTTAGCCGAAAACTGGTCCGAGGTTTCACCCTCACCCATGCCGCTCGACTCCGAGTTTGTCACAACGCTGCCCGCAGCCGGTCCCCGGCAGTTCTATCGCCTGCGTCACGAGTGACACCGTATGACTCGCATTCGACGCACCTCGCGGTTTGCGGTGGTCGAGGGTTCAGCGTTCGATGCCGACCGGGTAGAGCCAATACCGGTCATCGTAGTAGGGGGTTCGCTCGTAGAACCAGCGCATCCGGGCGGTGGGATCGGCGGCGAAGTCGGGGTCAGCGGCCAGCCTGGCTTCAAACTCGGCTTTGAGCCAGGCATCGTCGGTGAGCATCCGCTCGGCGGTCGGGGCGAGCACATAACCCTCGATGTATTCCGTGCGCTGAAGAATTTCGAGGAAGAAGCCCCAGGCGAACAGAGAGTCGGCGCTTTCGGGTTCGAGCAATGCCATGGCCAAATCGCCGAGGGGTTGATCCGTCGGCACCCGGACCGAGCCGATGGGAAATGTCTCCTGGCGTTGCTCCGCTTTCACCTCGGTGGTGAGCGTGACGCGGCCTTCGAAGGCGGTGATGGTTTCGCCGGATTGAGTGCGCGGGTTGAGGAGGCGATACATCTCGAGCTTGACCGTGCGCGCGGTCGGGAGTGTTTCCAGGCGCAGTCCATGCCACTGGAGCCGGGCGATGACTTCGGGCTTGGTGATCGGCACCCAGTAGGCCTTGGGGCGGCGGAGTTGAACGCCCGGCCGGCTCAATATTACCGGCAGGGAGGGGTAAAGCCGGGGTGCGCCGAGCCAGCGAATTTCAGTTCTGCCCGTGGCCGGCGAGGAGAACGTTTTGTAAGTGATGCCGAGAAAATCGCGAGTCGATTGCAGGTTGAGATCGCTGGTCCAGTTCATGGGAATGACGTCAGGTCGGGCGGCCTGGTCATCGACGATGGCTTGGCGAACCTGGGTCGCGGCGTTGCCAAGAGTCCGGAGGGAAGATTCGAGCAAGACATAGGTGCCGAGGACACGTTGCCGGTAAGGCTTCAGCGAGTGGTTTTCTACCAGCACCGTGGGGAGGTGGCGCAGATCGCCGTAACCATTAGAGAATCGAGGCATAGCGGGGCCCAGCCGCAGGCCAAGCTGCGGGTTGCGATCGTCGCGTTCGAAGACCAGTGTGCCGGGAATGTGCCCGGCGGTTTTCAGTGCTGATTCGATGGCGGGGCGGTAAGTCTCCTTGAGCCATGCACCGATATTCGGGGACCAACAGGGGACGCCGGCGTCGCCGTTGAAACCAAACGTGATGTCGTATTGATAATCGATGCCGTCCGTGACGTGGATATCCAGGTAAAGATCGGGCGACCACCGGTTGATCAGCGTGAGGAGCGCCTGCATCTCGGGCGCGTCCGCCTTCATGTAATCGCGATTCAGGTTCAGGTTCTGGGCGGTGGTCCGCCAGCCCTGCTGACGCGGGCCCCGCTGATTGGGCCGGTTCCATTCGGAGGCGCGTTCGTGCCCGTCGGCATTGAGGGCCGGCACGAAGAGCAGATTCGCGCGGTCGAGCAAGGCTGATTTACCGCGGAAGGCAAGGTCGCGCAGGAGCATCAGCCCGGCGTCCTTGCCGTCGATCTCGCCCGAGTGAATGCCGGCCTGGACCAGCAGTGTCGGCCGCCCCGTGGCCCGCGCGGTCTCCGGAGTGAACGACTGGTCCTTTGCGGCGACCACCAGATAAAGGGGACGCCCCTGAGCAGTCCGGCCGAATTCTTGAAGAGAGAACAGCGGGGAAGCCGCAGCGAGCTTCCGCAGGTAATCGATCGTTTCAGAATAGGCGGGCGTCTCGGTGAGATCGGTCTTCTCCGATGGTGTGATCCAGGGATCGTCGCGGGCCGCGATCAGTGCCTCGCTCGCGCCGGTCCAGGGGATGACGGGCGGCAAGTGATCGGCGGCGTGTCCGGACCCGACCGCGATGAGGAGAGCCATGCCGCAGCTCCAGCCGTGCGGAAGGGCGAAGCGTTGCCGTGTTGGCGGGCGCAGTGATTTCAGGTTGAACACGCGATCATTCACCTTCGATGCGGGAGGGTTATAGCATCCAATTGGCAAACGGCAACAGCCTCGGACTATTCGGCAGGTGCATTCGAGCGCTAGTTGCAGGGGCCATCGCCGGCTGTTTGAGATCGGTCTCCTTAGCTGTCGATCGGGGTTTGTCGATCGGGGTCGGACCTGAGCAAGGTTTTGAGCACGAGGGCTTTGCCAATTTCGTTAACGATACAAAGTGTGCTTGCAGCTCGTTTTGCCCCCCCGTTTTTTGGCGGTAAGGCGAGCACTCCAGAGTTTTCACGGACTCGAGTCACTGATCGAGGTGGACCCGGTAGAACCGCGGAGACTGGGGCAGGGTATTCGAGTGAGTGAGGGCCATGAGGCCATCAGCCAGGGCGAACAAGGGGTCGAGCGACGACCAGGCATCGGCGGGCAGGTTGTCGGTGTGTTCGAGGTAGTAGGTATTGCCGGCCGAAGCGTCGAAGACCACGGTGAAATGGGGACCATGGAAGTCCGCCGAAGTGATGCGCGGCCGGGGCGGGGGGACCCATTCGTCCGCGCCGAGGTCCGCATTTGAACCTTGCGGCCGGGTGTGACCGTCAAAGTCGATCGGCACCTCCTCAAGAGCCGGCACCTGGTCGATGGCGTCGACGGCTGCCGGGCGGAGGTGAAGATCGCCATGGGAAGGGTTGACGAACCATTCGGGACGCGCGTTCGAGCGGTTGTTGGCGAGGAGCGCGGTGGCGTTATCGCGGAGGTGGACCGGGGCGTCGGCGAGGTTATGCCGGGCAGCGCCATCGCGGGTCTGGGAAAAGCGGAATTGAATGGCGAAGGTGACGTTGCTGTTCAGGAGAAGGGTGTTGTGGTCAATGGTAGTGTCGGGAGTATTCCAGGCGAGGATGGTGGCATCCGAGCTGGCGGTTCGCGCCGGGGTCATCAAGCCCGGCTCGAGGTAGACGAAATTGTTGCGGATCGCGCCACCGGAATGGTCTGGGATGGCGGTGTTCTCGAGTCCGAACGCGACGGCACGGTCGACATTGATGAACGTATTGCCTTCGACAACGGTGTCGCTCGATCGGCGCCACATCAGGATGGCGGGGTTCCAGGGATAATCGGCGGCGTCGGGGTTGTGGAGGTTCTTGAACAGATTGCCGCGGAGCGTCCAGCGGCGTGCGGCATGGGCGCTGATGCCGTTGAAGTAGCCGACCCCAGCGCCGTGGTCGGTGGCTGGCGGACCGGCCAGGTACTCGATGCGACATAACTCGACGCGGCCGTCGTTGACCCCCTGGGTAGCGTCCGTGGAATTGGCCTTGATGAACTGGGAACCCGCGTTCAGGAGTTGCACGCTGTAAAGGCGCGGGGACTGCGCGCCGGCGTTGAAGATCACCGCGTTGTCGTAGGTGTCGCGGATGGTCAGGTGCGCGAGGGTGGTATTGGTGCTGTTGGACCAGAGGCCGAAGAGGACGCCGCCGTGATTTGGATTATCCATGCCTCGAGCGCGAAGAACGACATTGGAGCTGCCCGACTCGCCTCGGATGGTGACGTTGTTTCGCTGATTGACGTATAGACTGGCGGTAAGGGCGTATGTGCCGTCGGCCAACAAGACCGTGTCCCCATGCCGAAGATCGGACATCGCGGTTTGAAGCTCGGGTTCGCTGCCGACGCGGACGATGCGGTCGCCGGTGAGGGGCAGCGTTGGGGGAACGTCGGCGGCGGTCAACCGCGACCACAGACCGATGAACAGCATGAGCAGCGGCAGCCGGCTTTTCCGGCGTCGGCCACCACCAGGAAACCGGGGCGGCCATGGAAGCGCCCGCCATCGGCGCGGCCGGCATGTGGTGTTGTGCGCGATCGGTGCGATGGCGCGACTCTGCCCGTTGTGCGAGGGATCGTCAATCGGTGACGAATCATCCGACCGATTCGAGGAAAATGGATTCGCGGCGATCCCCACGATTCAGCACGCCTGTCCCGCCGCAGCCTTTGGCAAAGGTGGCTGATAAACCGCCCCTTCATACTCCACTCGCAATTGGCACGGCGAAAACGACGGAATTGTGCTTGCCCCTCCCCTGCGCTTCCTCTACTGACATGGGTCGTTTGAGCAAGCTAACCATCTTAATCGCATGATTCGTTTCGGCCTGCTGGGTTGTGGGAAAATCGCCCGACGACATGCCAGCCTGCTGGGAGGCGGGCACGTGCCGGGCGCCTGTCTGGGCGCGGTCTGCGATCTCGACGCCGGACGCGCGCGGCAGTTCGCCCAGGAATTCGGGGTCCAAGCCTACCCGAGCGCGGACGCCATGATGCGGGGGTCGGCGGTTGACGCGGTGACGGTGCTGACGCCGAGCGGCGCGCATGCGGCGGACGTGGTGGCGCTGGCGCCTTATGGCAAGCCGATCGTGGTGGAGAAACCGATGGCGCTGACGCTGGACGACGCGGACCGGGCGATCGAAGCCTGCGACCGGCATCGCTGCAAACTTTTCGTCGTGAAACAAAACCGGTTCAATGTCCCGGTGGTCAAGCTGCGCGAGGCCTTGACCGAGGGACGATTTGGCAAGCTGGTCCTGGGCACGGTGCGGGTGCGCTGGTGCCGTCCGCAGGCCTATTACGACGAGGCGACCTGGCGCGGCACCTGGGCGCAGGACGGCGGCGTGCTCGCCAACCAGGCCAGCCACCACGTCGATCTCCTCGAGTGGATGATGGGCGACGTCGACAGCGTCCAGGGCATGGCGTCCACGGCGCTCGCCCGGATCGAGGCCGAGGACACCGCCGTGGTCACCCTGCGGTTCCGCAACGGCGCCCTGGGCGTGATCGAGGCCACCACCGCCACGCGCCCCAAGGACCTCGAAGGGTCCATCTCGATCCTGGGCGAAAAAGGCTCGGTCGAAATTGGCGGGTTTGCTTTGAACGAGCTTAAGACCTGGCAGTTCAGCGAACCGCAGCCGGGCGACGACGAAGTGATTGCCCGGCAGGGGCGGAACCCGGCGCAACCGCAAGGTTACGCGCATGCGCAGTATTACCTGCACGTGGTGGACTGCATCGATCACAACAAGCAGCAGCTGGTGGACGGGCTCGAGGGCCGGCGGAGTCTCGAACTGATCATGGCGATCTACGAGTCGATCGAACGCGGCGCCGCGGTCAACCTCCGGTTCCGGCCCACGCGCTGCCGGCTCGGCCTGGGGACCGCGACATCGAAGGGCCAGGCAGGATGAACGAGCCGAAGCTGCGCCGGGTGGGGATCGTGGATGTCCGGTTTGGCACCGGCGTGACCGTGGTGGAACCGGTCAACCTCTATGGCTGCGAGATCGGCGACGGCTGTTTCATCGGACCCTTTGTCGAGATTCAAAAGGACGTCCGGATCGGGCGCCGCTGCCGCATACAATCGCATGCGTTTATCTGCGAACTGGTCACCATCGGGGACGACTGTTTCATCGCGCACGGGGTGATGTTCATCAATGACCTCTTTGCCCGCGGCGGCCCGGCCGGCGGCGATCGCGCCCTCTGGAAGTCCACGACCCTCGGCCATTCCGTCAGCATCGGCTCCAACGCGACCATCCTCCCCGTCCGCATCGCCGATCGCGTGGTGGTGGGAGCCGGGGCGGTGGTGACGCGCGACCTCACCGAACCGGGTGTTTACGCGGGCAACCCGGCCCGCCTGCTGCGACGATTGACCAACCCATGAGCTCATCCAACCCCGATCGGGTCCCCTTCGTGGACCTCTATGCCCAATACCTGACGATCGAGCCGGAGATCGACGAAGCCATTGCCAGCGTCATCCGTGAATCCGCCTATGTCCGGGGACGGCAGGTGGAATCCTTCGAACGCGGCTGGGCGGAACTGCTCGGCGTCAAATACTGCGTCTCCTGCGCCAACGGCACGGACGCCCTCTACATCGCCATGCGCGGGCTCGGCCTCAAGCCGGGCGATGAGGTGATCACCACGGCGCACTCCTGGATCTCGACTTCCGAGACCATCACCCAGGCGGGCGGACGGGTGGTGTTTTGCGATACCGACGACACCTTCACGATCGATCCGGCGCGGATCGAGGCGCGGATCACCGACCGCACCGTGGGGATCATCCCGGTCCATCTCTATGGCCAGCCAGCCGACATGGATCCCATCATGGCCATCGCGCGGAAACGCGGGCTGTGGGTGATCGAAGATTGCGCCCAGGCGCACCTGGCCCGCTACCGAGGCCAACTCGTCGGCACCTTCGGTCAAGCCGCCACCTTCTCCTTTTACCCGGGCAAGAACCTGGGCGCCTACGGGGATGCCGGTTGCGTTGTGACCCACGATGCCGCGCTCGCCGACTGGATGAGCTTGTTCGCGCGCCACGGCGGCAAGGGCGATCACGTGATGGAGGGCATCAACAGCCGGCTGGACGGCATGCAGGCCGCCGTGTTGAACGTGAAGATGAAACATCTCGAACGCTGGAACCAACTGCGGCGCGAAGAGGCCGGTCGCTACGACGAACTGCTCCGCGGTCTGCCGGGGGTGGTGACGCCCGGCGTCGCCCCAAACCGCGAGCATGTCTACCATCTGTACGTGATCCGGACCGACCGCCGGGAGGGACTGCGCGCTCACCTGAAAGCGGCCGGGATCGATACCGTCATCAATTACCCCAAGGCGCTCCCGTTCTATCCCGCTTACGCCTACCTGGGCCATCGACCCGAGGATTTCCCCGTGGCGCATGCCAACCAGTCGCGGATTCTCTCGCTGCCAATCTATCCGGAGATCGGCGCCGACCGCGTGGCCCGCGTGGCGAAATGCGTCGGGGAATTTACGGGAGCGACGGCGTAAAGGCTCGCCTCGCTGCCTGACCGAATCGGGCCTGGCCGACCAGGAAGAGAGACATGAACCAGCAGCCTCAAGTAGGGGCGGAGTTTTACGAAGCGGCGAGCTTCGAACCGCTGAGGATTGAGAGCATCACGGAGCAAATCCGGTTGTTGAGTTATCACAGCTGTACCGACGTGTTGGAGGTGGGGGTGGGCAAAGGTCTGCTCAAGAGCTTCCTCAAAAACTTCCCACAGATCCGGCATCGGAGCCTGGACATCGCGCCTGATCTGAATCCCGACTTTGTCGGTTCCGTCCTGCAAATGCCCTTTGCCGACCGACAATTCGAAACCGTGCTCTGCTGCCAGGTCCTGGAACACCTGCCCTTCGAAGAGTTCGAGCGGGCACTGCGCGAGTTGCGCAGAGTCAGCCGCCGACTGGTAATCGTCTCCCTGCCGGATCGACGGCGGCGGGTCGGCCTAGGGATCTGTCTGCTTCGGCTCGGTTGGCGGAAGTTCGAGTGGGGCCTGCCTGGATCCAGCCTTGAACGGACGGCGATGTGCCCGCGTCACTTCTGGGAAATCGGCCATGCCCGAGCGACGCGGCTGAGTGCGATTCTCGACCAGATGAGAAACGCCGGCTTCACAATCCTGAGCCGGCATCGGCTGGAGGGCCATCAGTGGCACAGTTTCTTTCAGCTGCGCCCTTGACCGGCGGGATCGGCGACAGGCCCCGGGCCATGCGCCGGTAAGAGAGGAAATAAATCCCGTAAAGCAGCAACATTGTGCCGGCGTATGCAGCTACAGCCTGCGTTGCCGTGGCGCCCAGTCTGAAGCTGCCCCACAAACTCAAGCCCACACCCATGACCCGAAGCAAATCCAACCCCAGTTGGAATCCCTGTCGTCGCGTCAACACGGCAATATTGGAAACGGGTGAAACCAGCATTTGCGCAGCACAGGAGAAAGCCAGGAATGCGGCAAACCATCCCGCCTGAGCCCAATCGGCGCCGAAAACAGGGGGAAACACCCAGGGACAAATCAGCCCCCCGAGCATCAGGGCCAGGCTAAAGGGCAAGAGCCGAAGCACAAACCGGTTGAACAACGCGCGGACCTCCGCCGGACGTTGGGCCAGCAAGGGCGAGGCCTCGGCCAGAAACACCTGAGACACCGCCGTGCCCACGAGCGCCATTGGCACCGACACAAACCGGAAAGCGAAACTGAAGGCACCGCCTGCTTCGGTTCCGTATAACCCGACAATAATGAGCGGGGGCAACAACAGGCCCGAGGCGTTCAGTAACGCCGCAGGACAACCAAAAAGCGCAAACGCGGCATACTCACGCGCGGTGCGCACCGCGGATCGCCACGGATGCGGATTCGGCTGCGAGTCCGTGTCCGGGGCGGCATGCACCGCCCGCAGGAGGCTACCGACGCCGGCCGCCTGGAAAAGGATGCCGCCCACGAGCAATCCCAGTGGCCCTTGCTGGCCGAGGCCCAAAGCAATGCTCGCCGCGGCATTGCTGGTCGACTGCCATACCCGCGTCCGCATCAACCGTCGATAGTCACGAAGCCGCAAGATCCAATGGTAAAGGGACTCGTAGACGGCCATACCCCCGGTCGCGAGGGGGATGAACCACCAGTAGTCTGCCGCTTCCGGCACCTGAAGCCAGGCAAAGAATCGGGGAGCCAACCCAAAAACGAGACCACTGATCACCAGAGTTGACGCCAGCGCCAGGCCGAGGCTGATTCGCAACAGCTCTTTCGCAGGCCGATTCTCCTGGGGAAGCGGAATGGCCACCTGATAGCGAAGACTCGCCCCGACTCCAAGCAATCCCGCTGTGGAAGCCAGCACCGCCAGGATGCCAAATTCGGCCGGTGCATACAGACGCGAAAGCACCGGCGATACCGCGACCGCCAGAACCTGCGCGAATGCGGTTCCCCCGGCGAGAGTTGCCACTTTGGACCGAAGCCCACGTCCGGCAAACAAGTTGGCAACATACTGGTAAACAGCACGGAGCGGCGCGCTCATCGTGAGGGTTCGAGCCTGGAGGCATCGTCGGTCGCCGGTCGGCAACCGCCCGTTTCACCTGACATAGATCACGTTGAAGTTGGCGGCGTACTTGCCGCTGCGCGGCCACGCCTTGAATATGCCCGCGTCCAACCGGGCCAGCAGTTCACCGATCGACCGCGAGAGTGAGATGTTGGGCAGCGCCTTGGCCCAGTAGCCAAACAGGTTGAACGGCTGGAACTCGTAGCGGGTAAAATGCGCGGCAAACGCCTGGATCTGGCGCTCGTAGAGATTGCATTCATCCGGCCAACTGGTGAACGAGAAATGCGCGGCGCGCACCGCGGAAAACAGCGGGTTGTGTCCCAGGGGCTCGTAAATGAAAACGCAGCGACCGCCCGGTTTGAGGATCCGCGAGAATTGCCGCGAGGCCCGATCGAGATCGTGCGCCAGGTGATGCATGGTCGCCTGCCCCACCACCACGTCGAACGAGCCGGGCTCGAACCGCGACAACTCCAGGACATCCCCAACCAGCAATTCGAGGTTCGGCAGGTGCCCGTGTTTGGCTCGGGCCGAGGCCACGTAATCCTCCGACCGATCCATGGCGATGACTCTCGCCTGGGGATGGTTCGAAGCCAGCCAGCCGGAAAGATCGCCGTGACCGCAGCAGACTTCGAGCACCCGGCCGCTCTCGAGGCCGGTTCCGATCAAGGCCCGGTAACCGGCCCGGAAGAGGGAGAGATCGCTGAGCCGATAGTGGCGGATGGCATCTTCAACGCTAACCACGAGCCGCATGGTGCGGATCAGCCGTCCTCACAGCAAGGCAAAAGGCGGCTTCAGGGCCACACGCTCCGCCTGCTTCCGCGACTCGGACTGTCACGGCGTGGGGGCGGGCTTGTCAGAGAACGACACCTCCCACCAGGTGGCGTCCGCTTCATCAAACCGCAGCGTAAGGACATCGCCGCGGCCCAAGGTGCGTTCCGGAGCGCCGAGTCCCAGCCCGCTGTTCACCAGGAGGCCCTGATCCTGGAGGGTGACCGTCCGCTCGTCCGACGTGCCCAGGATACAGAGCATCTGACCGTCGAGACCCGGGGTGATGGCCGGGGTGATTAGCACCGTCACCGGGCCGTCGGAACCCGCCACCCGCACGTTGTAGCCATTGGGAAGAATCTGGCCATCCGCCGAGACTGTCTGAAGCGAGGTGGGTTGATAAGACCGGGAACGGCCCAGGAAAGCCTGGTCTTTCTGGGTGTCACTACCCTGATCTTCGATGATGGGATTCGTCATACTGGAATGATTGTCCCGAACGATGGTCTGACTGACGGCCGGATCGATTGCGATCGCGCTGCCTGTCGCCTGGCCGATCCGGTTCCGTGCCAGGACAATATTGAGGGTTTCGAAATCAGGGTTGGACGTGGCATGAATCGCCGATCCAATGCTGTCGATCAGGGTGTTCTCGGTGACCGAGACATTTCTACCGCTGACTTGAATCGACGCGATTTGGCCATTGAGCAGGCAGTAGTTGCCCATAATGACGGCGTTGATGACAGGATTGTGCTGTTGCAGCACGGCAATGTTGCGTCCGCCATTGTCCCAGCAGAGGTTGTTCGCGACCGAGACATCCACCAAGGGTGCCAGGGCGGTGAGGCTGATACCCTCGTTGGCACAGCGCCCGATCTTGTTGCCCGTCACGAGAATGCGAGTGCCGCCCTGGATACGGATTCCGGTCTGGTAAACCGCTCCAGGACGCACCCGGCGGTCAGCGGTGATCACATTGTCGGCCACCATGATGTCGTTGAGGTACTGAAAATTGCCCGGAATCACGATGACCCCGGCGTTCCAGAAATCCCGAAACAGATTGTTGGCGATGAGCACCGGACCGATCGGCTGGGTGTTATAGGATGCCTCAACCTCGACTCCGCGCACCACATCTTCAAAGGTGCAGCCTGTCACCTTAAGTCCAGGGCCCAGCGAAGCCACGCCCGATCCATCCAGCCCCAGGGTGCCATGCTGCAACGTCCCACCACGCCGGAATACACAGTCTCGCACATTGGTATCATGGGAAGTCTTTTCCCTCTGACTGACCAGAATGCCGTGATTGGGGAAATCCTCGAACTGGCAATGGTCGAAGGTCAGGGTCGAATTGGTTCCCCAAAGGACAATTTCACCGGCAATTTCAGCCGGAATGATCGGGTTGGCTCCCGGCCCGATAAACCTGAGCCCTCGCACGGTCACGTTCGTGCAATCCGTGATCGAAAGAACGGAACCCAGACCGCTGGCGGAGATTATCGCGCCTTCCCCTTCAATCGTCACTCCGGATCGGCCCTTGAGCAACAGCGGCGCGCGCGCATGTTCCAGTTGATAGTTGCCCGCCGCCACCGGCATTCCCAGCCGTTCCATCGGGTAGACCCCCGGCCGCAGCACCAGGCGGTCGCCGTCCTCGACCGCCGCCAGCGCGTTGCTGAGCGTTAGCCACGGATAATCCATCCGGCCCCGGAGCGCCTTCGCGTCGTCACCAAGTACAGGGTCCACCCAGAGCGTTTGGGAAACAGGAAGGAGTTCGGCCGCGGATGAGGCTGCAGATATGCGCAGCCCCTCGGCATCGGACTGCAAGCTGATATTATCGCCCGCATACAGGTTCACGTGGTCGGTCAGTCCGTTGACACTGCGAACAGTGACGCCGGGAGCAATCTTCGGCGCGGTGATCGCTTGGTCGAGGATGGACTCGGAGGTCACGGCACCGGGTCCGGCTTCGCGCGCGGTCTGCGACCATGCGGCTTCGGCGGCAAACGGCGCAAACAAGGCGTAGGGAGCGGCGGTGATCGGCTGACGGGGCGTGAGCCGTTCGAAATCACCGGGCGAATCCGTTGGTTTGATTTCAATCTCGAGCCAGGCACCGCCTTCCGCCATGACCGTTGGCTGCAGATCCAGGTAAACCGTAAACAGACCTTCATCCACGGTGACATTGGTCCGCTGCAGGGTGCCCAGGGCCAACCCGGCCTCTTGGGCGTCGAATACGGTGAACCGAAAGTCGAATGCGCCGCTCACCGGTTCATCCGCTTCCGCCAGACGCCCTTGGTAAACGACGGGGAGCGCCGCGGACTGAGCGCGCGACGCCGCAACGAAGCCACCGGCCATCAAGCCGCAAACCACCGAAACCCAGAGCCATCGACGGCTCGTCCGACATCCGGCCAAAAGCGCTGCAATCATCTTCCCGAGTAAAGCGTCGCACCTCGGGAAAAGGCAAGCCCTCGAAGCCACCAAGGGATGCAACCCAGGGCCGCGGCTGGATCCAAACCGGGCTACGGGGGGCTCGCAGGCTTCGTCTCCGCCAGCTTGCGTTTGACGATCCGCAGATAACGGTCGGCGATGGGATTGGGCCAGACCTTGATGGCGAGCGACCGTTCGAACCAGGCCTGAGCTTCCTCGAGCTTTCCTTCCTGGACCGCGTGCCAGCCATGGATGGCGGCGACGTAATAACTGAGCGGATCGCGCCGCAATGCCTCGGCAAACCAGGGGGCGCCCAACGACGGATTGCCCAGCCAGTCATGACACATCCCGATGCGCAGCGGCGGGTAGGGACTATGCGGATTGGCCTGGTCGGCCAGCCGATACCAGTCCATGGCCTCCCTCGCGGCATCGGCCCAACCGGCGTAACCCTGCCAGCTGATCAACCGGTGGCATTCGCCGATTTCATAGAGCGTATCGGGGTTGCCCGGTTCAACCGTGTGCGCGGCCATCAGGGGTTCGAGGCGCTGTTGGGGACGCGTGGACAGGGTCCGGGCATTATCGAGCGGAAGTCCTTCCGCGCGCATGCGGAATGCCTGAACGGCCAGCAGCGCCACCACCGCCACTGCCAGCGCCGAGATCAGGATACGAACCGGGATTCCAAGCCGAAGCCAGTATCGGCTCGTGGCGAAACGCAGGTGCGCCGCCAGCCCCCCGGCAAGCGCGGCCGCGACGCCGGCCGTGGCCGGAACGTCAAGGTTGAATTCGACCAGGGAATGCAGAGCGGCAAATAAGAGCCCCCCGGACGCGCCCAGCACGTACCCCGCCCGATCGCTCTGGCTCGAGGTGAAATCGCCACCCTCGCGCCGCACCCGCCGCCAACCGCCGACGGCATGGGCTGCCAGGAGCCCGAGCGTGGACAGGGCGATACCCGCGCCCACCACGCCCCAGTCCGCCATCAGGTTCAGATAATCGTTGTGCGCGCGGCCGGGCCGGTATTGGGCCAGCCGGACCCGGTACTTCGGGAATCGATAATCGAAGTGGCCGGGACCGACACCGATCCAGGGGTGTTCGCGCCACATGCCCCAAGCCGACTGCCACATCCAGAGCCGGGTGCGCATTTCGTTCGCCGTATTGGCGCTGCGATCGAAGGAGATCCGTTCCTTGACCTGAGGCACCCGCTGAACGAACAGGTAAACACCCGAGGAAACCACCACGATCAACCCAATGGCCAGCCAGCGCCCAGCCCGGCGTCGCACCAACTGGAACAGCAGGAACATCAACGTCACCCCGCTCGCCAGCCAGGCCCCGCGAGACAAGGAAAAGGCGATCCCGGCCAGGAGCACCAGCGCGGCGTAACCCAGCAGCAGGCGGGTCGCAAAATGGCACCGCCCCAGGAACGCCCGCCCCAAGGCGAGCGGAAACAACATGCCCAGAAACGCCGCGAAATGGTTCGGACAAATGAACGTTCCCGAAGCCCGGCCCGCGTACTGGGCGGGGCGAATGAAATGCCAGACCCGGTCGGATCCGGTGGCGAACTGGAATATGCCGTAGCCCGCCACCAGCACGGCCAGGCCGACCAGCACGTAGGTGAACAGGCTGGTGTATGAAGTTTTGCGGAGGACGAACGCGGCGATCCAAAAGACCGTGGCCAGGTAGGCGACATACGTCACCTCGCGGCGTGCCGCATACTCGATCTCGGCGCTCGGATACCAGGCGGCCGCATAGAGCCCGAAAACCACCACGCCCCAGCAGGCAGGGGCCACGAAAAGCCTTCCCGGCCCCGCGACCCACAGCGAGACCACCCATACCGCCAAGGCACTACCCACAATAAGTTGCGCCAGGGCCAGATCCTGTGGCCGGGCTCCACCCGTGGCGAGCACGCTGAAACTCAGACCCAGGACCAGCAACACGCAGAGCGCCCATTCCACCCAGGTCTCGATGCGATCTCGGAAGCTCATGCGGCGGGGGTGGGGACCATGGGACCTGCAATGACGGCCTACCGGGCAGGCTCGGGCTCCGTCAGCCCGGTGGTTTCTGTCTCGGCCAGCAACCGCTCCCGCAGCAGCCGCTCGCACGCGAACAGGATGCCCACATACATGCCGAAGCGCGAAAGCGCCCAGTCCACGTTCCCTTCGAGCAGGAAGAAGAAGACCAGATCGACAAAATACAAGCTCGCCACCACCGAGGCCGTCCGGGCCAGAGTCGATTCGAATCCGACCGCCCGGGCCTGGCCGACGACGTTACCGGCAAGCCGGGCGCCAGCGAACAGAAAGATGCTCAAGCCCAAGGTGCCCAGCAGCCCGGTGTTGACCATGAGCCCGACGAACCCGTTCAGAAAATAGCCCTGCAAAACCGCATACGCCACCGAGTCGAGTACTTCCCGCGAGTTCGGGATCAGATCCGCGTAGCGCGTGAATCCCCGGCCAAGCAGCCAGTAATCCGGGATCATCTCCGCTCCCCGCCGGGTGGTTTCAATCCGGCTCGACCAAGTGGCGGCGGCGTCGGCGGCCACATTGGAATCGACCTCGATCCCCGGCAGGAAGGAAATAGCGCGCTGCACCGCCGCCGGCATGAACTCGGCCGTGCCGTAGAGGAGGGCAAGCCCAAGGATCGTGGTGGAGGCGATCAGGATCAGATTCCGCGGCGTGTAGGCTTTCTGAACCCAGAAGAGCACGATCATGACCACACCCGTATGGATCAGGTTCGCCCGGTGGCCGCTGCCCAAGCCGGCCGCCAAAATGGCCAGGATGGTCGGGATCAGCCACCAGGCCCGGCGCCCGAGAACATCTTTCAAGCTGAAATACATCAACAGCGCAAAGACGATCTTCGGGCACACATAAAAAAGCGATTGCAGCCGCCGAAAACCGAACTGGCGGGTCGAGAACTCGAAAAACGCCGCATCCGTCGGCAGCTGCAGCATGCTCAAAATCAGGTTGGCGGCGCCCGGCATGATTGCCAGCACGGCGTCGGAGATCAGGTAGGTTAACGAAAACATGAAGTAGAGCGTCGCCAGCCGGAGGAAGTTCCTCTCGTCCACCGGCGTCACCACGAAGAGGAGCGGCAGGATTACGCTGACCAATTGCCGGAAATAGACCTTGCCGCCCCCCGCGGAGTCACCCAGAAAACCGAAGCCGACGCCACGAGAGATGATGATCGTCCCCAACGCAACCAGGTAGATCAGCACCCCCGCGAAGATCGCCTTGTTCGTCTGCACCATGTAAACCGTGTCCGCCGGGAATCGCCGCAGCATGATGACCAGGGGCACTCCGCTCCAGGCCAGGAGCAGCGCGGCATCGGTGACGGTCATGGGCCCTGGCGAAAAGGGGACGATCAGGGCCGAGTTGAACGTGGCCATTGAAATCGTCAGGGCCAGCGGGGCATGGTAAGGCAGGGCAATAGCCCAGACGGCGGCTCCGCCGATGAGCGCCGCGAGAAACCAATTCCTCGCCAGCATGACGCTCAACACGAAAACCACCACGAACATACCGCCGTACCAGAAAACGGCATCCAGTCGGAAGCGAATGTCGGAAGAAGAATTCACAACAACAACGCGCGGATGGTTGTGCCCGAATCACCCCGGCTCTGCAAACCAATTCTCATTGGCCGAAACCGATCGGCGCGCGCGCTTTGCGGTTGTGTTTCGGCAGTTGGCCCGCTTATGCTCCGCCCGAAGCACAAAAGCCCGGCTCGAGGTCGCCTTGCGACCGGCAGCCCCAATTCATTATGAGCATTGTTCGCAGTCCATCCGCGATTCGTTCCGCCCTCTCCTTTCTCATGCTGTGGTCGTCGGTTCTCTGGCCGGCCCCGACCCACGCCCGGGAGGCGTACTTGTCGCCCGCCGCCCTCGTGGCCACACAAGACGGCCGCACGCTGTTCGTCGCCTGTGCGACCGCCGACCGGGTGTTGCGGTTTGACACCGCCACGCGCTCGGTCACGGCCATCATCTCGCTGCCCGACCCGCCGCTCGGCCTGGTCCTCTCCGCGGACGAGACGCGGTTGTTGGTGACCTGCGGGGCGCCCGCGAGCCAGGTCTGCGTGGTGGACCTGGCCCAGCAACGGGTTACGGCCACCTATCGCGCCGGTCATACCGCCATGGCGCCGGTCCTCAGCCCCGACGGCAAGTTGCTCTATGTCTGTAACCGGTTCGACGATGACGTCAGCATCATCGATCTCGAACTCCAACGCCCCCTGCGCCGGGTCAAGGTCCAGCGCGAACCGGTGGCCGCGGGCCTGACGCGCGATGGCCGGTTCCTGCTGGTGGCCAATCTGCTCCACGCCGGCCGCGCGGACGCCGATCACGTGGCCTCCAGCGTGAGCGTCATCGACACCGCGGCCGGCACCGTGGTGAAAGAACTCAGCCTCCCAAACGGCAGCGGCCTGCTCAAGGACCTGCGGGTTTCGCCCGACGGGAAATACGCCGTGGTGAGCCACATCCTGGCCCGGTATCCCCTGCCCACCACCCAACTCGATCGCGGCTGGATGAGCACCAACGCCAAAACCATCATCGACCTCGAACGCCTCGAAATCGTCAATACCGTCCTGCTCGACAGCGTCGACAGCGGCGCCGCCAATCCCCGCGGCGTGGCTTGGAGCGCCGATGGCGCCACGCTGGTGGTCACCCACGCGGGCACACATGAGATCAGCGTCATCAATTTCCCGGCTTTGCTCGACAAACTGGCCAAAATCCCCGCCACCCTCGAGGCGGGTCAAGGCGATCCTTACGCCGCTTCCCGGGTGCAGGCCGATGTGCCCAATGATCTTTCGTTCCTGGTTGGCCTGCGCCGAAGGCTGAAGCTGCCCGAGACCGACCGCGGACCGCGCGCGGTGCTGCTCGTGGGCAACCTTGCCTACGTCGCCAATTATTTCTCGGACACCCTGGCGGTGGTCGATGTCGCGGCGGAATACCCGAAATGGACCTCCATCCGCCTCGGCCCCGAGACGCCCATGAGCGAGATCCGCAAAGGCGAGTTCTATTTCCACGACGCCGGGATCTGCTTTCAAGGTTGGCAGAGTTGCGCGACCTGCCATCCGGGCGACGGCCGGGTGGACGCCCTGAATTGGGATCTGCTGAACGATGGGATCGGTAATCCGAAGAATAACAAGAGCCTGCTCTTGTCCCATCGCACGCCCCCAGCCATGAGCATCGGTGTGCGGGAAACCGCGGAGATGGCCGTGCGCGCCGGCATCCGGCACATCCTGTTCACGGTGCAACCGGAAGAAGTGGCGGTGGCGATGGATGGCTATCTGCAGGCGCTGAAACCGGTGCCCAGCCCGCATCTGGTCAACGGCGGGCTCTCACCCGCCGCGCGCCGGGGCGAGCGCGTCTTCCGGAAGGCCAACTGTCATTCGTGCCATCCGGCCGGGCTGTTTACCGACCTGCAACCCTACGCCGTCGGCACGCCCAGCGCCTGGGAAAAACCGACCGATCTCTTCGATACGCCGACGCTGATCGAACTGTGGCGCACGGGGCCGTACCTCCATGACGGCTCGGCCGCCACCCTCCGCGAGGTGCTCACCACCCGCAATCCCTCCGATCAACACGGTGAAACGTCAGGGCTGAGCCCGGGCGAAATCGATGACCTCGTCGCTTACCTCCTCTCGTTGTGAAGAGCGCGGGACCTAGCGTGGGCTGGGCAACCAGCCGTATCGCGAGTCGCCCAACCCGCAACGGGCTCGTGTCCACCGCCGGCGACCGCCCCGCCGACTGGGCAGTCGGCGAAACAGCAGACAAGGCTGTCTGCGCTACGCCAGCGGTCCTCGAACGCGCCCGTTGCGCCACACGTTTCTGGATGTTCGCGATGGTCGTCGGCTGCTTGTTCGATGCCCCAGGCCCGTACCGTGCAGACGCTCAGACCGCGGCGCTGCCACCCAATCTCGCGCTCACCGCCACCGCCACCGCCAATTCCGAACATAACCAACAGTATCTCGCCCGCTTCGCCATCGACGGCGTGATTCCCGCCGCCGGCAGTCAGGCGGACGCCGGCCAGGCCTGGTGCGTCCAGGGCAACACCCATCGCCAGGGCGCCGAACTCACCCTCGCATGGCCGGAATCGGTCACCGTCGCCGAGGTGGTCTATTGGGGGCGCACCGCCTGGTTCGCCGAAGAATGCTGGAAGGACTACGAAATCTGGCCGGACGGCGCCGCGGTCGCCATGGTTTCCGGCCGGTTCGAAATGGGCCATGGCCCGCAACGCATCGCCTTGCCGCAAAGCATTGAAACCCGCCGGCTCACCCTCAAGTTCACCAGCTCGTTTGGCGGCCTGAACCCCGGCGCCGCCGAACTCCAGGTGTTCGGGGTCTCTCCGCCCGCCAACGCCCTCGCCAGTTTTCATCCGCTGCCACCCGGCCGGCCCGAACCGATCGAGCCGGACCTCGTCGAGTCCGGCGCTCTGACCGCCCAACTGGCCTCCGGCGGATTGGGCTTCGATCAACTCGTCGTCATCCGCCGACGCGAACTCAATCCGAGCCACGTCTACACCTATCATGTCGAAGGCTTTGGCCCCGGAGGCGGGCTCTACCGGCTGAATGCCGCCGCCCTGGCTCGCGCGCGTCAGACCGCCACAACTGAAACCACGCCCGACCCCGGAACATTCCTCCACGAACTCGTGGGCTCGCCGGACGGTCAAATCCTCGATTGCGACGTATCGACCGACGGCCAGGAAATCCTCTTCAGTTGGCGGCGAACACAAAAGGAAGGTTACCAGGTGTTCCTGATCAATGCCGACGGCCGTCAACTGCGCCAACTCACCGACGGCCCCCACCACAACTACAACGCCGCCTGGTTGCCCGACGGCGGGATCGTCTTTCTCTCGACCCGCGAATCGCGCTTCGCCTATTGCTGGGTGTCGCCGGTCGGCATCCTCCATCGCATGGAACGGGACGGCTCCGGCGTCACCCGGCTCTCAGCCAACATCGTGAATGATTTCACCCCCAGTGTTCTGCCGGACGGCCGGGTGCTGTACTCGCGCTGGGAGTACGTCGATAAACCTGCCATCCCCATCCAAAGCCTCTGGACTATTCGCCCGGACGGCACCGGCCTCGCCGGCTATTACGGCAACCGCGTGCTCAGCCCCGCCACCTTCATGGAAGCCCGTGCCATCCCCGGCTCGACCGAAATCCTCTGCGTCCTCACCAGCCACAACGGCCCCTGCCGCGGCGCGATCGGCACCATCAACCTCGCCCACGGCAACAACGCCGCCGCCGCGATCCGCAATCTCACGCCAGAGGTCGACATCGGCCAGGTCGACCAGGGCGACGGCAATCACATCCGCGGCCCGTACGAAAGCCCCTACCCGCTCGACGACCGCCATTTCCTGGTCTCAAAACGCGGCACAATCCTCGTCCGCGACTACGCCGGCAACCAAGTCGCCCGCATCATCAACCGAACCGGCGACCTCGGCTACTACAGCGCCCAACCGTTGCGCCCTCGCACCCCGCCGATCCGGCTGGCATCTCAGCTCGGCCCTGCAACCCACATACCAGCCGTGAAATCCCCTGACCTTCCTCCCTCGCCCCCATCGGGGGAGAGGGCCGGGGTGAGGGGGCTAGACCTTCCTTGCTCTCCTTCAGCCCCGGTGGAATGGGCCACCGTCATCCTGCAGGACGTCTATCGTGGTCTGGCCCCGCACGTCCGACGCGGTGAGATCAAGGAGATCTGCGTGGTCGAAGAAATGCGGAAAGCCGTCCGCACCGACGTCAATAATCGCGCCTTCGGTTTTCAGTTTCCCGTCATCTCCTGCGGCGCCACTTACGCCGGCAAACTCGTCTGGGGCTATGCCCCCGTCGACCCGGACGGCTCGGCCTGCTTCCAGATCCCCGCCGGTCGCCCGATCTACTTCATGGCAATCGACCACCAGGGCCGCGCCCTGCAGCGCATGCGGACCTTCACCCACCTCATGCCCGGCGAGATCCAGGGTTGTGTCGGCTGCCACGAACCACGCCACGAAACTGTGGCCCGTCCACCCGCCCTGCGCCGCCAACCGCACCGACTCCGCCCGCCGGAATGGGGCGAGGGTGTCGGATTCGATTACGCCGCTCACGTTCAGCCGATTCTCGATGCGCATTGCGTCCGCTGCCACAGCGGCCCCGCACCGCCCAACCAGGTCGATCTCACCGGTGACAAGACCGATTTCTTCAACGTCTCCTACGAGTGGCTGGCTCGCGGCCGGCAGAAATCCGGCGAGTCCGAATGGGACAGCCCCTACGTCAGCTGGATCCCCACCTTC
Organism: Verrucomicrobiota bacterium; assembly: GCA_023383055.1. Lineage (GTDB taxonomy): Bacteria > Verrucomicrobiota > Verrucomicrobiia > Limisphaerales > JAHDYP01 > JAHDYP01. Next base: position 32,439 of record JAHDYP010000042.1, read on the forward strand.
AACGGGATGGAACAGAATATCCTCGAAATCACTCCACTGGCCTGGGGCTCCCCCAAAAGCCCGCTCACCGAAATCCTGTTGTCCGGCCACCCGGACGCTAAGGGTGCCGCCCGGCACCAGATTCCGACGGCCGAGATCCGAACCGTTCTCGCCTGGATCGACCTGAATGTCCCCTACTATGGCACCAGCGAAACCGCCTACCCCAACCGTCCTGGCTGTCGTCAGGCCTATCCGGCCGACCTCGACCGCACGCTCGCCGAGGTGGCTCACCGCCGCTGCGCCGAATGCCACCACGACGCCCGCATCCCCCGCCGCATCTGGACCCGGATCACCAACCCGCACCTGAACGAGTTTCTGCTGGCACCCCTGGCAAAGTCCGCCGGCGGCAGCGGCAGGTGCGGTCAACCGGTCTTTGCCACGACCGCTGATTCTGACTACCAGGCGATCCTCCAAACCTTCGCCCCCGTGCTGGCCGAACTCCGTGTCCGTCCCCGCATGGACATGCCGGGGGCCCAACCCGCCGCCGTCGACCGTAACTGCCTGGGCAATCTCGAATAGCGCTATGCGTGTTCACGCCCTGTTCCTTGGCGTGCTGCTGGCCGGAGCACCCACACCCGGCACGGCCACCGCTCAAATCCGCACCTGCACCATTGACGCCTGGGCTTACGACCGCGGCAACGTCCGCGTCTTTGCGGACGAATACTCCGATGCCGGGCCAATGATCGCCTATGGCGGCGAATCGCCCGTCTACGTCGAATACGACCTCCTCCTGCCTGCGGCCGGCGAATTCACGCTCAGCCTCCGTTACGCGGCGGCCACCCCGCGCCCGGTCGGATTGTCCATCGACGGCCGGAAGCTCGGCCCGGCCTGCCGTTTCGACACCGGCTCCTGGAACACCAGCGGCGCCGCCTGGGAGGAAACGCTCCACCTCAACCTCAGCGCCGGCCCACATACCCTCCGCCTCGAACGAGCCGCCGACTTCCCGCATGTGGTCAGTCTTCGCTTGGACTCCACCGCCGACGGCGAACCCAACGCACCGCTTCTCGAACGCCCGAAACCCTCCTACTCGCACCGACTCTCGAGCACGGCGGCTGACGCACTCGCGACCGCGCGCCCAGCCAATCCCGAAGCTTTGCGCCTCGCCATCACTGACCTGATCGATACCTTCGGCCATCGCTACCCGAATGGCTCCGCATGGCTGAAGCAACTCGACTCCCTCTCCGCTCAACTCTCACAACCGGATGCCGCCCAGGCCCAGCCGCAACTCCGCGAACTCGAACGCCAGGCGCTCCTCGCCAATCCCCTGCTCGATTTCGACCGCGTCATCCTGCTCAAACGCGAATTCCCCAATCGTCCGCACGCCCGCCGCGCCCTCGGCCAGGCTCTCGGCGTCGGTTCCCTCAACGCCCACACCAGCGACGACACCCCGCGCCAGGGCCACTGGAACGATACCTTGACCGTCCTTTCCAACCTCCGCGGCGCACCGCGATTCGATGACCTTTACAACCCCGGCGACGGACGCACCCTGATCGACCCCGTCCTGCACTTCGATGCCGACCGCCTGCTCTTCGCCATGCAGGGCGAAACGGAAAAGAACTGGCGCCTGTTCGAGCTCGAGTTGCCCGGCAGCGGCTTGCGCCAGGTCACCCCCAACGACGGCGAGGACGTCGCGCACTTCGACCCTTGTTATCTGCCCGATGGGCGGATCATCTTCGCCTCGACCGCGGTGTACCAGGGTTTGCCGTGCGAATTCGGCGCCCAGGCGATGACCTGCCTCTATCTCCTCGATCCACCCAGCCAGACCGTGCGCCAACTGACCTTCGAGCAGGACAGCGATTGGTGCCCCACCCTGCTCCCCAACGGCCGCGTGCTCTACCTCCGCTGGGAATACACCGACCAATCCCACGCCAACTCGCGCATTCTCTTTCACATGAACCCCGATGGCACGGATCAACGCGAGTTCCGCGGCAGCGGCTCCTGGTTCCCGCCTTCGTTCTTCTACGCCAAACCGGTGCCTGGCCACCCGCACCAGGTGATCGGTGTGGCCGGCGGCCATCACGGCATCCCGCGCTCCGGCCGCCTCCTGCTGATCGATCCCACCCTCGGCCGGCGCGACGGCGAAGGCATCGTCCAGGAAATCCCCGGTCGCGGCAAACGGGTCGAACCAATCGTGCGCGACCGGTTGATCGATGGGGTCTGGCCGCAGTTCCTGATGCCGTGGCCGCTCAGTTCGAAGCATCACCTCGTCGCGGCCAAACTCCATCCAACCGGCCTCTGGGGGCTCTACCTGGCGGATGTGTTCGACAATCTCACCCTGATCCATGAAATCGAGGGCGCCGCCCTCCTCTGGCCCATCGCCTGCCAACCCACGCCCACACCACCCATCGTCCCCGACCGCGTCAACCTCGCCAGTGCCGAAGCCACCGTCTTCATCACGGACCTTTACAGCGGCCCCGGTCTGGCCGGCGTCCCCCGCGGCACCGTCAAGGAACTCCGCCTGATCGAGTATTATTTCTCCCGACGCGGCCTCGGCGGACTCTACGGCACGCTCGGCATCGACGGACCCTGGGACATCAAACGCATCCTCGGCACCGTCCCGGTCGAGCCGGACGGTTCCGCCCATTTCCGCATTCCCGCCAACACCGCCCTCTCGCTGCAACCGCTGGACGAGCATGGTCAGGCGCTGCAACTGATGCGCAGTTGGTTCGTCGGCATGCCCGGCGAAGCGATCTCCTGTGGCGGCTGCCACGAACCCCAGCACGAAGTCTCCCCCATCCGGATGACCCTGGCCGCGCGCCGTGAACCCACCCCCATCCAACCCTGGTTAGGTCCGCCCCGCGGGTTCAGCTTCGTCCGCGAAGTGCAACCGGTCCTCGACAAGTATTGCGTCGCGTGCCACGACGGCAAAGCACCCGACCGCCCGTATCTGCGCGGCGATCTCTGGCTGGCGGATTGGTCCAGCCAGCTTGCCGGCCGCTGGGACGGCGGCGGCAAGTTCACCGAGTCCTACTACCAGCTCCAGCGGTTCGTCCGCCGGCCCGGCATCGAAGGCGACCGCCGCATGTTCACCCCGCTCGATTATCATTTCAGCACGACCGAACTCTCGCAGAAGCTCCGCCTCGGCCACCACGGCGTGCAGCTCGATCCGAACGCCTGGGAACGCCTCGCCGCCTGGTTCGACCTCAACGCCCCCTTCTACGGTACCTGGGGCGAAATCCCCCAGTTCGCCGGCGGCTACGGCCCCCATTCCAAAGAACACCTCGACCGCGTCCACGCCCGCGCCATGGAACTGCGCCGACGCTACGTTCCCATGGGCCCACACCCCGATTACGAGTTCATCCCCGAAACTCCGCCCTTCGATGCCACACCCGTGCTGCCGCCCGACGCGCCCGAGGCCGCATGCCAGGTCGCACCCGACCCGGCCGACCGCAACCTCGCAGGCACCCTCAGCCCCGACGATTGGCCGTTCGATGCGTCGTCCGCTCAAGCCAGACAAAAGGTCGCCGCACCGCCGGGCAAGGTGACCCGCACGCTGGACCTCGGCGACAGCGTGACCCTCGAGTTGGTGTTCATTCCTGCCGGACGCTTCGTCATGGGCTCGACCACCGGCTCCCGCCACGAGCAACCAACCTCGGTTCAATCCCTCCGTAGCTTCTGGATCGGCCGTTGCGAAATCTCCAACCGCCAGTTCCAACAGTTCCGGCCCTCCCACGAAAGCCGCACCGAAGATCGCATGGGCTACCAGTTCGGCGTGCTCGCTTACAACCAGGATCAACCCGATCAACCCGCCGTGCGCGTCGCCTGGACCGACGCCAGGGATTTCTGCGCGTGGCTCTCCACCCGCACCGGCCTCGCCATCTCCCTCCCCACCGAAGCCCAATGGGAATGGGCCTGCCGCGCCGGCACCGCCACCCCTTTCTGGTTCGGCAATGCCGACGCCGACTATTCACCCTACGCCAACCTCGGCGACCGCCGCCTCATCGAGTTCGCCGCCGATACCTCGCTCGACAATTACACCGCCGCGCGACCGATGGTGAATCCGAACCGCTACGACGCCTGGATCCCGCGCGACGACCGGTTCGACGACGGCGGTTTCGTGACCGAACCGATCGGCCAATACCGGCCCAATCCCTGGGGATTGCATGACCTCCACGGCAACGCCTGGGAATGGACCCGCTCGATTCACCGCGACTACCCCTACGTCGAAACCGACGGCCGAAATGAAGTCACTGATACTTCCTCCCCGCGCATCGTCCGCGGCGGATCCTGGCGCGATCGTCCTCACCGCGCGACCTCCAGTTTCCGGCTCGCCTATCCCCCCTGGCAGCGCGTCTACAACGTCGGCTTCCGCGTCGTGTGCGAAGAGATCATTCCATCGCCGGTCGCTTCTTCCGAATCTCCCACGCCGTCAACCACTCCTCGTCCGTCTTCTTGAAGCCCAGCGCCTCGAGCCGCCGCTCGAAATCAGGCATGTGCCCTCCCCCATAAAAAATGCCGAGCTTGCGCCGGCCCCGCTTAATCTCGTCTCCCAGCACTTTCAAGGCATGCTCATTCCGGCCCTGCACCAACACGGAGCCCTGGCCATCCTGGCCCTGGTCAATGCCGGCCAGCATCGATTCCATCGATTCCATCTGCTGCCCGAGCAACAGCTTCAAGGCATGCGCCCGGTCCGAGCTGAAAAACGCCATCAGCAATTGCAGTCCGCTCACGGTCCCCTGCGGGTTGTTCGCCTGGCGGGCCTGCTCGGCCAGAATGGCCTGCAGCATCAATCCCAATATCGATTCCCCCCGCTCCTCCTGCAGCCGGAAAAACGTGTCCGGATCCAGATCCGCATGCACGAAATTGCGCTGCGAGTAATCGATCGCCTCGAGCTGGAACTCGAGCCCGAGCATCCGTTTCATCCCGATCTGGAGCTGGCTCAACGGATTGTCCGTCCCGATTTCCGAGGTCATCTCCACCCCGCCGTCCCGCACCATCTCGTAAAGCAGCGCGTCACATTCCTTGAACCGCTTCTGCAATTCCTCGTAATACCCCCGATCCGCCACATGCAGCGCCGCAAACAACGTCACCTTCACCCCGTCCGCCCGCGTGTAGGTCTTGACCGCCGTATCCACGTGCCCCTCGCTCGGTCCCTCCGCCTGATACCGGATAAAAGAACTCAGCGCCGCATTGGTCGGGTTCGCCGAAACCACCAGCACCGCCCACAGCCCCAGGCTCAGCAGCCCCGCCACCACTCGTCGCATTGATCGCATGGCCCTCAATTTACGCGCTCTTCGTCCCGACACAAGAGCAACGCCTCCACCGCCGTCACCAGCGCCCGCACCCGCACCCCGAGCTCGAAATCCGACGGCGCCTCGAGCGTGTAACTGTGCCGCGTCTGGTTCATCACCAGGTGGATCGCTTCCGGCCACTCGGGCCGATCGGCCGGCTCAATCTGCGGACGTATAATCCCTCCCCGCGCCGGCCAACCGTCAATCGTCGGCGAATGATCGATCGGAATGCCGGCCCCCACCGCCGCAATCACGTTTTCAGCCAGGCTCGGCTCCCCGTCCGGATTGAGTTCGTACAGGTAAAACCCGTGCGCTTCCCAATCCTCGTGCAGGCAAACCGCGAAATCGAAATGCGGCTGCCGCTCGAGCCAACGAATATGCGCCCGCACCGTGTGGCTCCGCGGTTGACGATAATCCCGGTTCAGATCCACCCCCTCGCCATTGGTCCGCTGCCGGAGCACGAACCCCTCCGGGTTCAGACAAGGCACCACCCACAGGTCCACCTCCGCCGGCCACCGGTTCTCCCGCAAGAGTTGGCTGATCGCCAGTGGCCCGGCCGGTTCATCCCCGTGAATGCCGGTCGAGAAATAAAGACGGCGCCGCGCCCCCGGCACCCGGCGACTCAATGCGTAAACCGGATACCGGACATCCGGCACCAGCGATTCCACCGTCCAGCCATGCTGTCGCGCCGACTCCAGATTGTCCCGCAGCACCGCCGCAATATCGATCCCCTCGCCGTGATACGCCCCCTGGTTCCTCCCCAGCCGGGCCGGTAGCTTGTCGACCGCATCCCTCGTTGCCGCTCGCAAAACCGGCTCCCCGCAAAAATTCATCGTTGCCCCATACACCCTTTCCCCGCCCCGGACAAGCCGAAGATCCATCGGAATTTCCGTGCTCGCCGTTTGCACCGGAATGTGTATGAATCCTCCCTGAAATCCCGAGCAGCGCGACCTTGGCGGCGAGCCTCACGAGGTCGTCCAAAGAAGCTATGAGCGATGTGACCCAACTGCTCGACGGCGTCGAGCGGGGTGATCCCCAAGCGGCGGAGGAGTTGTTGCCCCTGGTTTACGAGGAACTGCGCCGATTGGCGTCCGCAAAGATGGCGGATGACCGGCCGGGGCAAACGCTCCAACCGACCGCCCTGGTTCATGAAGCCTGGCTCCGGTTGCTCGGCCCCGCCGCGGGAGAAACCCGCTGGAACAGCCGCGGCCACTTCTTCGGCGCCGCCGCCGAAGCCATGCGCCGCATCCTCATCGATCACGCCCGCCATCGTCAGGTCCGACAGCGAAGTGAGTCGATCGCGGCCACCGCAAAGGATGATTCCGAGCTGGTCTTCGCTGCGCCGCCGGAGCGGTTACTCGCGATCCACGAAGTCCTGGACCAGCTTGCCGCCGAGGACGAAGAAGCCGCCCACTTGGTTAAGCTGCGTTACTTCGCCGGCATGACCATGACCGAAGCCGCCGCCGCCCTGGACCTGCCGCTGCGCACGGCCGAGCGGATCTGGACCTTCGCCCGCACCTGGCTCCAACATCAAATCCAATCCTGACCCGGATAATTCCTGGCGGGAAACTCCGCCGAGCCCCGCACTGTTCATTGAGTTAAGGTGCTATGGGCAACGAAGCCATAAAGCAACCGTCGGTGGTCCGGGAGCTGTTTCTCGAGGCCCTCGAACTACCCACCGAAGCCGAGCAAACCGCTTTGCTCGACCGAGTTGCCGATCGCGCCCTGCGCAAGAAGGTCGAGGCCCTTCTGGGCAGTTACCGGTCTCGAGGATTGTTCGAGGAGCCGGCAATTGGCCGCACCGGCGATCACGCTCCTGCCACCGTGTCTCCTCCCGAAACCGCCGGCACCCGGATTGGCCGCTACACACTCCTCGAGCAGATCGGCGAAGGCGGTTTCGGGATCGTCTACCTCGCCGAACAGGAGGAACCGGTCCGCCGACAGGTCGCCCTCAAGATTATCAAGCTCGGGATGGACACCCGCCAGGTGATCGCCCGGTTCGAAGCCGAACGCCAGGCCCTCGCCGTAATGGACCACCCGAACATCGCCAAAGTGCTCGATGGCGGCGTCATAAGAGAAAAGGCCGAAGGAAGAAGTCAGAAGGAAGTAGGAGAGACAACACGGCAGAGCGCTGACTCACTTCTGCCTTCTTCCTTCTCACTTCATACTTCCGGCCACGGTCGCCCTTACTTCGTCATGGAGCTGGTTCGGGGTCTGCCCATCACCCGGTTTTGCGAGGAACACCGCCTTACCGTCAGGGAACGGCTCGAACTGTTCCTTCCCGTTTGTCACGCCATCCAACACGCCCACCAAAAGGGCATCATCCACCGCGACATCAAACCCTCGAACGTCCTCGTCACCGAAATCGAAGGCGTCCCCCATCCCCGGGTGATCGACTTCGGCGTTGCCAAGGCCATCGACACCCGCCAAACCGAGAAAGCTCACTTCACCCGGTTCGCCCAACTGATCGGCACCCCGCCTTACATGAGCCCGGAACAGGCCGACCCTGGACCCGCCGGCGCCCGCGACGTCGATACCCGCACCGACGTCTATTCGCTCGGCATTCTCCTCTACGAATTGCTCACCGGCACGACCCCATTCTCGGAGGAACACCTGCGCGCCGCCGGCTACGCGGAAGTCCAACGCATCATCACCCACGAAGAACCCGCCCAGCCCTCAACCCTGATCACTCGGTTGAACGGCAAACTCCGGGCGCTGGCCTCGAATCGGCGCTGTGAACCCGCCGCCCTGGTCAGATCCATCAAGGGCGATCTCGATTGGATCGTCCTCAAGGCCATCGACAAGGACCGGAACCGTCGTTACGCCACCCCCAATGAGCTGGCTGCCGATATCCAGCGGCACCTCAACAACGAACCGATCCAGGCCCGGCCCACGTCCTCCGCCGAAAAACTGTGGCGTTGGTGCCGACGCAACCCCGCCGTCACCAGCTTGAGCGCCGGCCTGGTCCTTGCCCTGGTGGCCGGCCTCGTCGGCACTCTCTGGCATCTGAACCGGGCCAACCACAACACCGCCGAGAACCGCCGGCAGATCGCCCGCCTCCATGTCCTCAACGGCGTCAATCTCATGCAGGACGGCGATCAGTTCAAAAGCTTGCTCTGGTTCGCCGAAGCCTTGAGCTTGCCCACCGACCCACCCGGACCCACCGCCGTCGATCAACTCCGCATCGGCTCGATTGTCGCCATGGGACCGCAACTCACTGCCGTGATCACCCACGACGGTCAACCGGTCGCCGACGCCGCATTTCATCCCCGCCAGGACCAGTTGGCCACCGTCGGACGCGACCGCCGACTCCGCCTATGGACGGTGCCGGGCGGCGAACCCATTCTCGTGACGGAACCGCTGGACGAACCGCCGTCCCACGTTCTTTTCGCACCAAACGGTCAACGAATCCTCGTCGTCAGTTCCGAGTTCAACCACGCGTGGTTTTTCTCCACGTCCGAAGGCCAAAACCTGACTGGACCCATACCGCACCTGATGGGGGGTGCGAACAATCGACCGCTGCCGCCCAGATTCGATCCCTCGGGTGAACTGCTGCTAACCCAAACCGCTCCGCGAACTCTTCAGCTCTGGAACGTCCAAGATGCCTCTCCGCTCGGCTCTCCGCTCGAGCCTGGCAGCGCCGTCGCCTGGATGAACTTCACGACCGACGGGCAGCACATCCTCCTCCGCTTGCAGGACGGCCGACTCCTCGCCACAGACTGGCGAACCGGCCAGCAGTCTGAAATTCACTCGTCAGCGTCACCCGTCGCCTCCTTCCCATCAGTCCCATCCGTCCGATCCCTCGCCCCGTCAATGACCTGGCCCCACGACCTCCCGGGCGCCATCTTCGATCACACCCACCAGCGCCTGCTCACCTTTGGCCGCGACCGGTTCGCCCGCCTGGTGGACGCAACCACCGGCACCTCGCTGCTGCCGCCGATCGAGCATCTTTCCCTCGTCCAGAGCGCGGTGTTCAGTCCCGACCGCACCCGGTTCGCGACGGCAACCGCCGGCGGCCGGGTGCAGGTCTCGAACGCGGACACTGGCGAACCCTTGACGCCTTTGCTCGATCACAATCCCGCCACCACCCCGGTCGAGTTCAGCGCCTCCGGCCGGTTCCTGTTCACCATGCACCCCGCACATGCGATCTACGTTTGGGATCTGTCGGAAACCAACGAACCGCCCGTCCTGCTCCGACCCGGCACGCCCGGCACCTTCACCGAATCCGGCCAGGAGGGCTCGGTCTTTGTCACCCGCGATTTGAATCGTCCGATTCGCGTCCGTGCCTTGGCCGGCGCCGCCGAAGTCTCGTTGCATCCGTCGAGCTTGAAGCTGATACCCGTCCAAGCCTGGTTCGACCAGACCGGCCAGTTCGTGATCCTCGAAGGCGAAAACCAGCGCGCACAGGTCTGGCACGCCGCCACCGGTCTGCCCGTCACCCCGATCTTCCATAGCCGCTACGCTGCGATCGAAGCGGATTACCGGACCGTCAAACTGTCGGCGATCTCCGAATCCCCAATCACCAATCCTCAATCCTCAATCCTCAATCCCCCCGACCTCCGACCCATGGCTGAACTCTTGAGTGGCAGCCGACTCGACGGCACCGGCGGCTGGCAACCGCTCGAACTGGGCGAGATCGTCCAGCGGTGGGATGGACTTGCCGGAGAGCATGCCTCCTTCGCGAATCGGCTGAACCAATGAAGAGATTATGAAAGCTCAGAGAACCGACCACGCTCGATGCGAAACGCAAACGGCACGGGCAAACCGTTCTTGGCTGGATTCACGAGCTTCGGTTCAAGTCTGCCGTCCAGCCTCAGGTCCAGTCCTCGACGGTCAATCCCGGCACGCGGGCGAAGTCGTTGATGTTGCGCGTGAGCAACGTGGCGTCGTGGAAGAGTGCGATACAGGCGATCTTCAGATCCATCGACCCGATCCGAACGCCCTGCCGGCGCAACTTCCGGAACAAGTCGGCCGCCGCAGCGTTCCAGGGCAGCACGGTCCAACGGGCGAAGAATTCGATGCGCTCCTGCAGGCGTTGGTAGGCAGGGATTTGGTCGTGCGGGTCGGCAAGCCGGTGAATCTTCGCCAGCCAGCCCCGCAATTGTTCCTCCACCGTAATGATGGTGGTCGCGGTGTCCTCCCCCGATGCCAGCAAGCCCTCACGCAAGCGGAAGCCGGCAGGTGTGCCATAGCCGAGTTCCGAGACGTGATTGGTATCAAGCACCAGCACGCTTGTCGGAGTCGTTCAGGCGTTCCCGATACTCCCGGCCCAACTGGTCGGCTTCGCGAGCCAGAGCGTCGTTCGGCAGCGTTCCGACGGTGGCCAGCCAGTCCTTCCGGCCCGGCCCGGTCCCGACGATCGCGCCCAACTCGGCGACCTTCTTCTCTACTTCATCCAAACGTTGTTCCAGCGTGTCCGGCACGGGAGAAAGGTAATGCTGTTGCGGGGTTCATTCCATCACAAAATCAGACTCGAACCTCGCGCACAAAAGAAGATCTCGGAGACGAACTGCACAAGAGCCTTGGCGGCTTCGGCAGTAGCCAACGCGAGGAACGCAAATCCCAAATCCTCAATCCCCAATCCCAAATCGATCAGAACAGAGCGCCGCGAACCGACCTCGTACCGACTTCCGTCGTGCTTCTCCGCGGCAGGCGACTCGACGGCACCGGGGGGCTGGAAACCATTCGAATCGGGCGAGATCGTCAAACGCTGGAATCGACTCGAGGAAAGGCATCGCTCTGCCCATCAACATCCGTCAGACAAGCGCAAGCCCCTGAGCGCACCATGAACGCCATCATGTCACTTTGTTCACATAAGGAAACGAAGGGAACAAAGAAGCCGGCGGGTTCCTGCGCTGGACCTCCGTTGCCTTCTGGTGCGCCAAGAGAAGCCTGGTGCCTCTCATTGAATGAAAGGTG